>DATDOO010000254.1:0-5218 GCA_035293245.1 Methylococcaceae bacterium | reverse complement strand
GCGGTCATAGCAATTCAGTACACCGTGGAGTCGATCACGATAGCGATCGGTCAAGATTGTGGTAGTCATCACTTCCCCCTTCCACAGCCGAGGAACACTACGATGACTTTAGCCTGTTTGGTTCCGGCTTCGCCGGCTTAGCACAGTACGAGTTGGCGTCACTGCGGCCAATGAGTGTTTGTGACTTTCTGGATGGCCTTGCTGCACAGACGCGAGTACTGGAATTAGGGGCCGAGCATGTCGTGCAGTTGCCTGGAAGTGTTCCCAAAGATATAGCAGGCGAAAATCGCACATACCTTGAAGAGGACTTGGAACTGGTTCACCTGACCGCTGGCATGCGACCTCTGGATGGGACAGAGCCTATTCGCCATTTTCTACGAGGTGGCCAAATTACTTGGTTCGAATTGGGTTTGCAAGCCGACGTGGAACGCGACAAGACCGCTGAACTGCTTCGAACTGTCGAGAAGGACCTCGACCAACGCCAGTCTACTCGCGTGAATCTCTACCACGAGCCAGGTGCGGGCGGGTCGACAATCGCACGCCGAGTACTCTGGGTGCTTCATCGGAAGTATCCAACGGTTGTTCTCCGGCGGTGTGTAGCACGAAAAACTGCTGAGCGGATTGCGTGGATATACCAGTTGACCGGAAAAGCCGTTCTAATCCTCCGTGAAGGAGGTGATGTCCCAGAGACAGACGCGGACAATCTGGCAAACCTATTAACCTCAAAACACTTACCCTTCGTATTGCTTCAAGTCTTGCGTCGCTATAACACTCCGACACTTGGCCACCGAAGCACATTTGTCCGTGCGCAGTTAACCACGGGCGAAAACGAGCGCTTTCGTGTAGCGCTCCATCACGAAGCATCCTCGCGACGGTACTACATCGACCGAGTCGCTTCTGGCCCAGCCGCAGGCCGCACCGCATTTCTTTTTGGACTAGCTGCTTTTGACGTCGAATTCACGGGCCTCAGGCCCTATGTGCAGAATCATCTCAGAAAAATTCTAGAACCACAGGTAAAGGTCTTACAGTTCCTGGCACTGGCCTACGACTATGGGCAGCAGGCTTTAACGGCCTCACATTTTGCCAAATTGCTTCAGTTGCCACAGAATCGTCCCGTGCAATTTGAGCGGGTCCTATGCGACGAAGCTCGTGGTCTCCTTATCCACCATAGCGAAGGCCGCTGGCGTCCAGTGCATCAATTAGTCAGCACCGAGATACTTGAGTTGACGTTGAGTGCTAACGCAAACGACACGCGTCTTTGGAAATCGCGTCTCGGCGACTTGGCGCGAGATTTCGTGGATTTCTGCCGCACGACTACTCCTGTTCCACCCGCCGAATTACAGGCTGTGTTGGAGCAAATCTTTGTCCGCCGCAACGATGCTGAACTATTGAGCGGCGCATTCGCCGGTGAGAATAGGTTTGCACGATTGGTAACAGACCTTCCAAACCCCGATGCTAGATTGCGCCTTTTTGAACATCTCGTCGATAGATTCCCGGAGAATCCACATTTTTGGGCACATTTGGGGCGTTATTTTTCGATCGAGCGCAAGGACTTTACGAAGGCGGAGGAAGCTATCGATCACGCAATTTGTCTGTGTGAAGACGATCATGTTCTTCACCATATGAAGGGGATGGCCTTGCGAAACCTTGCCTATCAGATGATCGACGCAAGGCAGTCCTTGGCATCAGTCGTGGCAACCGCAAAGCGAGCGTCGGAGTCTTTCGAAAAAGCCCGGTATTTCGCCCCCGACGACGACTACGGGTACATTAGCGACGCTCAGATGACCCTTCGAGTATTGGATTACGCTCGTGGCGAACAAAATGCGGTTTTGGCGCTTGCTAAGGAAAACGTTGATCCGTGGCTGCGAGAGGCATTCGAGCGCGTTGAGAACTTACTTGGTACGGTTCGGGAGCAGCACCGAGGGGAGATTCCTAGCGAATATGAGGACAAATGTAGGGCCGATCTGGACGTGCTCTATGGCGCTACCGATCAGGCCTTGCAGCGATGGGATCAATTACTGCAACGAAAGGCGCCTGGTGGCCAACTGCTCGTCCATGCGCCACCGATTCGGCGACAGATCGTATGGCTTCAACTTGCCCGCTATGAACGGAAGTGGGACAAGATGCCGCCGAAGCATTTGCAGCGATCGCTCGATCTGCTCGAAGCGAATATCCAACAGGAACCTGATGACGACAGGAACATTCGCCTTTGGCTTCAAGGCGCAAGATTCTTGCCGTCGCCGCCGTCGCTTTCTTTAACGGCTGATCGTGTAGCAACTTGGCGTATGCGCGGTGATTCACTTGATGCCATCTATTATCTCTATGTATTAAAGGTCCTAGAGGCTTTGGACGGTTCCGCGATTGCGGCTAATGACGCACAGCGTAACATTGAGATATGCCGGACGAAGGCTGGTTTCCGCCGGGATCGAACTCGCAGCTTTGAATGGCTTGGAGAGGGAACGGGGCTTCGTCGTCTCGTTCATCATGATCAACTGGGTGGGTGGGATGAATCTGCCGGCTTCTGGAGCAACACCAGGCCCCTGCTTCGCATTCAAGGTGTTGTAAGTCGAATTCACGCTCCACAATCTGGGGAGATTGAGTTGCGGTGGAAGATGAAGGCTTTCTTTGTCCCTGTCACTGCTGGCATGTCTTATGGACGTGATGAAAACCGCCAAGTGTCCTTTTTTCTTGGCTTCAGTTACGAGGGGCTTCGGGCTTGGTCGGTTGAGCCGGCATAAACGGATTGGAAATCTAACGCGGTCCACTGATGGAATTTAAAACCGTCATTGGGAAAACGCCATGAGTGCGTTTCCGTGACAGGGGGCGTTCCCGCTTGTAATGTTTCCGGCATCGCCGCGACTGATCGGCAAATCGATACGGAAACTTCGCTCCATGCACGCCTGCCTGCCCCTTTTGCACCCTTCGGATTTCCCCGCCATGGCACGGTATGGCCTGGAGACGGTGCAGGTGAACCTCGGCTACCGCTGCAACCAGTCCTGCCTGCATTGCCACGTCAACGCCGGCCCGTCGCGGACGGAGTCCATGGAGCGGGATACGGTGGATCAGGTGCTGGATTTCCTGCGGCGCTCCGGCGCCGCAGTGCTGGACCTCACCGGCGGTGCGCCGGAGATGAATCCGCATTTCCGTTATCTGGTAGAAGCGGCGCGCGGAATGGGCCTGAAGGTCATCGACCGCTGCAACCTCACCATCCTGGAGGAACCGGGCTACGAAGACCTGGCGGATTTCCTGGCCGCGCAAGGGGTGGAGGTTGTGGCGTCCTTGCCCTGCTACCTGGAAGACAATGTGGACCGCCAGCGCGGCAACGGCGTTTTCGAGGCGAGCCTTCGCGCCCTGCACAAGCTCAATGCGCTGGGCTACGGGGCGGAAGAATCGGAGCGGATCCTCAATCTGGTCTACAACCCGCAAGGCGCCGTGTTGCCGCCGCCCCAGGCGGAACTGGAAGAGGCCTACCGCCGCGAACTTAGGGCGCGTTACGGCATTGTCTTCAACCGGCTTTACGCCCTGGCCAACATGCCCATCCAGCGTTTCGGCAGCATGCTGATTTCCCGGGGTGGATTCCACGCTTACCTGGATCGGCTGCGCGCTGCCCACCGCGCGGAGAACCTGGAGCGGGTGATGTGCCGCAGCCTGGTCAGCGTGGACTGGCAAGGGCTGGTCTATGATTGCGATTTCAACCAGATGCTCGGCCTGCCGTTGGGCGGCGGCGACACCGCGCCGGCTGTCGGCGCTCTGAACCCGTACAGCTTGAAGAATGCGCCCATCGCCGCCGCCGCTCATTGTTACGGCTGCACCGCCGGTAACGGCAGCGGCTGCGGCGGGGCGCTGGGCCGGACAAAATGAACTTTGACCCCTCGTAAGGAGCAACTCCCATGTTTATCGAACAATCGGTGCGCGAACGCTATTCCGAAGGCGCTCACGAGCGCCAGGAGTCCCTGTGCTGTCCCGTGGACTACGATCCCGAACTATTGAAGGCGCTGCCGCGGGAAATCGTCGACAAGGACTACGGCTGCGGCGATCCGTCCCGCTACGTCCTGCCCGGCGACACGGTGCTGGACCTGGGTTCGGGCGGCGGCAAGGTGTGCTACATGGCCGCGCAGTTGGTCGGGCCCGAGGGGCGCGTCATCGGCGTGGACATGAACGACGACATGCTGGCCTTGGCGCGCAAGTATCAACCGGAAATGGCGGCAAGGCTGGGCGGCGAGCGGGTGCGCTTCGCCAAGGGCTACATTCAGGATCTTGCGTTGGACGTGGAGGCCATGGAAAGCCATCTGGCCGCGCATCCGGTCACGGACGCGGCATCCCTGACCCGGCTGAAAGCCTGGCAGGCGGAGCAGCGGCACAAACGCCCGTTGATCCCGGACAACTCGGTGGACCTGGTGATTTCCAACTGCGTGCTGAATCTGGTGGACGACGGCGACAAGCAGCAACTGGTGCGGGAAATCTTCCGCGTGCTCAAGCCCGGCGGCCGCGCGGCCATATCCGACATCGTCGCCGACGAAGCGGTGCCCGCCCATCTGAAAAAAGACCCGGAACTGTGGAGCGGCTGCCTCTCCGGCGCCTTTCAGGAGCAGGAATTCGCGCGTGCCTTTGCCGAAGCCGGTTTTGCCGGTGTCCGTTTGGACAAGTGGAGCGCGGAACCCTGGCGCGTGGTGGAAGGCATCGAATTCCGCGCCGTCACCCTGGTTGCCGCCAAGGGCCACGGCCGCGAGTGCCTGGACCGGGGCCATGCGGTCATCTACCGGGGACCTTACGCGGAAATCCGCGACGACGAAGGCCATATTTTCCCACGCGGCGAGCGCATCGCCGTGTGCGAGCGCACCCTCCGCTACCTGAGCGAAGGGCCTTTCAAGCACGACTTCATCGGCATCGAACCGCAGGTGCTCGCCGACCCCATCCCCTGGTGCGCCCCGCCCGGCACCCGCCGCCCGGCGAGCGAAACCAAAGGCGGAAGGCAGATTGCCGATTGCGGGGGTGGGGCTTGTTGTTGTTGAGAATGACGTTTGCGAAAGTCGCCGTTCGCAACAGCAATTGCAAGTAGTCTCCCCTCCCTCCGGGAGCAATGCCGTTAAGTTAAGCCAACTCATGGTATAATTTGCCCGTAACATTTTGAAACAACAGGACAATCCCATGAAAGCCACTTAGCAGGTTCCATGCCACGATTCTTTCCCATCTGGCGCAAATCCTCCGCGACCCGGAC
>DATDOO010000253.1:0-18884 GCA_035293245.1 Methylococcaceae bacterium | reverse complement strand
GCCCGGCGGCCTTCAGTTCGGCGTCGTGGCGCTGGCCGTAGTCGAAGCTCAAGGCGTGGCAGCGGTAGCCCTCGCTCAAGGCAATGGCGAGCACGGTGGCGGAGTCCAGCCCGCCGGAGAGCAGGACCACGGCTCTACGCTGAGAGCCGCAGCAACCTTGCTCACCCTCTCCCTTTGGGAGAGGGCCGGGGTGAGGGAAACGGTCATTTGCCACGTTCATTGCCCCACAGCAGCTTGTGCAATTGCAGTTGAAAACGCACCGGCAGCCGGTCGCGGAGGATTTTTTCGGCCAGTTCCACCGGCTCCTGCAGGCCGGCGCACGGGGAAAACAGCACTTCGCAGCGCGCCGCCAGGTCGAATTCGGCGAGCTTTTTCCGGGCCCAGCGGTAGTCCGCCTCGTCCGCAATCACGAACTTGACCTGGTCGTGTGCCGTGAGATGGACGATGTTGCCGTAAAGGTTGCGGGATTCCTCCCCCGAGGCCGGGCATTTCAGGTCCATGACCTTGCTGACCCGTGGATCTACGCCGGAAACATCGAGCGCGCCGCTGGTTTCCAGGGAGACTTGGTAGCCATTTTCGACCAACCGCTCCAGCAAGCCCAGGCACTCCGGCTGGGCCAGCGGCTCGCCGCCGGTCACGGTGACGTGACGGGCGCCGTACTGGCCTACCGCATCGAGAATGGCATCCGGGGACAGGCGTTCGCCACCCGAGAAGGCATAGGACGTATCGCACCAGGTGCAACGCAACGGGCAACCGGTCAGGCGGACGAAAACCGTGGGAAAGCCGACGCTACGGGATTCGCCTTGCAGGGAATAAAAGATTTCGCTGACGCGCAGCGTGCTCATGGAGTGGAGCGGAACAGGCGGTCTAATGGCCTTCCTGCTTCATTTTCTGCAAACGGCTTTCCGCAGCGCTGGCCGCCTTGGAGTTGGGAAAACGGGTCTTTACCTCGCCGAACACCTTGCGGGCTGAGGCCCACTGCTGCATGTCGTAGTCGATGAGGCCCAACTTGAGCCAGGCATCCGGCAGCTTGGCGCTTTGCGGATAGGCGTCGATCAGCTTGCGGAACGCCTCGCGCGCGGCGGGAAAATCCTTGGTGACGTGATACGCCTCGCCCAGCCAGTATTGGGCGTTGTCGGCGTACTCGCGGCCCGGATAGGCTGCCAGGAACTGATTGAAAAGAACGATGGACTCCTTGTACCGCGTCTCCTTGAGCGCATCGAAAGCCTTCTGGTACGCCGCGCGTATTTCCTCGGCGCTGGCTTTCGATGCCGGCGGTTTAGGCGCTTCCGCCGCTTCACCGGCGTTGTCCGCCTCCTCGGCCGCATCCGCACCGCCGGCGGAAGTTTCCCCCGCGCCCGCCGGAGCGCCGGGCTTGAGACGGCCTTCCAGGTCGAGGTACATGTCGTGCTGCTGCTTGGCCAGGGTTTCGAGCCGGTGATTGAGTTCCTCGACCTCGCCGCGCAAGGACTGAACCTCGCCTCGCAAGTGCTCGTTCTGACTGGACAGCTCCATCATCGCCGTCCCGGAAAAACGCTTTTCCAGGCGCTCCACCCGTTCGATCAGGTTGGCGATGGTGGCGTAGGATTCGTCCGCGCCCAAAAGCGGAAAGGCTGGCAGGAATGCCAGCCCCCCTAGCAACAGCTTACGGAAAACGGAACCCGACACGCTCAGTGGCCGGGATAGGCGAACTCGACGCGGCGGTTTTGCTGCCAGCAGGAGTCGTCATGGCCCATGCAGGCCGGCTTTTCCTCGCCGTAGCTGACCACCTGGATCTGCGCGTCGCTTACCCCTTGCAGCTTGAGCATGTTGGCCACGGACTTGCCGCGCCCTTCGCCCAAGGCGACGTTGTACTCGCGCGAGCCGCGCTCGTCCGCATGGCCTTCCAGGGTGACGTGCTGGCCCGGATTGGCGGCCAGGAACTCGGCGTGGGCCGCGACGACGGCCACATATTCCGGCGCCACTTCGCTGCTGTCGTACTGGAAGTAGACCACCTTCTTGTACAGCGGGCTCTGCGGGTTGTCGAGATCGGCTACGCCGTAACGTCCGCCGCCGCCAGCGCCGGCTCCGCCGCTAAGGCCGCCGCCCGCGCCGCCGCTGTAGCCGCTGGTGCCCGC
The DNA here is from genome assembly GCA_035293245.1 of Methylococcaceae bacterium. Taxonomy (GTDB): domain Bacteria; phylum Pseudomonadota; class Gammaproteobacteria; order Methylococcales; family Methylococcaceae; genus DATDOO01. The sequence continues at coordinate 16,767 of DATDOO010000253.1, read as the reverse complement.
ACCCGCTGCGCCGGCGGCGGCCCCTTCCTCGCCCTCGCCTTTCTTGCCGGTGGAGCTGCAACCGGCCAGCACCACGGAAGCCAGGAAAACACCCAGGAAAATCTTCATCGGTTTCATTTGTTTCTCCTTAAGAAACGCTGCGAAATCGTTCACAAAGGCGACCAGGCCGGCTCGCGCACATCGCGCGTCTCGCTGGATAGGCGCTGCTGCACGCTGCCGTCCACGGACACGGCATTGAGATAACCCTCGCTCCCGACTTTGCTGGCATACATGATCATGCTGCCGTTGGAGGCGAAGCTGGGCGACTCGTCCAGCGGGCCCTTGGTCAGGACGCGCAGGGACTTGGAAGCCAGGTCCAGTACCGCAATGCGGAAGCCGCCGCCACCGCCGTGCACCATGGCCAGGCTTTTGCCGTCCGGAGCGAACACGCCGCGGGCATTGTATTCGCCTTCGTAGGTCACGCGCTGCGCCGCACCGCCCGAAGCCGGAGCCAGGTAAAGCTGGGGCTTGCCGCCACGGTCGGAGGTGAAGACGATGCTGCTGCCGTCCGGCGACCAGTTGGGCTCGGTGTCGATGGCGCGGTTGTTGGACACGTTGAGCAGCGCTTTGCTCTGCAGATTGAGGACATACACTTCCGCGTTGCCGTCCTTGGACAGCGTGACCGCCAGGCGGCTGCCGTCCGGCGCCCAGGCCGGCGCGCCGTTGATTCCCGGCAGGCTGGACACCAACTGCCGCTGCCCCGTCGCCAGGGTCTGGGTATAAATGGCGGAGGTCTTGTTCTCGAAGGAAACGTAAGCCAGCTTGTTGCCGTCCGCCGACCAGGACGGCGACATCAACGGCTCCGGCGAGGTGACGATGGTCTGCGGACCGAAGCCGTCGGCATCCGCCACCTGGACCTTGTACTGCCGCTTGCCGTTCTCGCCCATGGCGGAGGTGACGTAGGCGATGCGCGTGGCGAAGGCGCCGGGCATACCGGTCAACTGCTGGTAGACGATGTCGGCGATGCGGTGCGCCGTGCGGCGCAGATCGGCGGCCGGCGAGTCGATGGTGTAGGACACCATCTCGCCGCCGCGCAACACGTCGTACAGGTGGAACTCCACGGTGTAGCCGCCCGCGGCGGGCCGCACCTGGCCGATGACCAGGTGATCCTGGCCCAGGAGTTGCCAATCCTTGAAGCGCACCTGATCCGGCGTTTCGGGACGGCTCATCATGCTGTCCGGGTCCATGGCCTTGAAGCGCCCGCTGCGATTCAGGTCGGCGGAGATGACGTCCGCCACATCGACCGGCAACTGCGCGCCCTGCGCACCGAAAGGCGCGATGGCTATGGGACTGGCGCGTTCGACGCCCTGGGTGATTTCGATTTTCAGTTCGGCGCCGGCGTGGAGCGGCCACATGGCGCCGATCAAGGCCAGCGCGCCGGCCGCGATCCAGGTTCTGACGATCTTTTCCATCCTTAACTCAACCTTGCGGCTTGAAGACAAATGTGAACGTGCGGAAATTATCGAACAACTCGCGATCGGCCGGCAGGGGCAGCGGGGAGGCGCGCCGCACCGCCGCCTCGGCGGAGCGATCGAAAGCCGGATCGCCGCTGCTTTCCACCACCGCAGCGTCGATCACCTCGCCGCCCGGCATCAGTTTGACGCGGATTATACAAGATAAACTGACTTGCACTGAGGGCGGGCGGAGCCAGTTGTTCTCCACCTTGCGCCGGATCGCCGCCAGCGCCTGATTCACCAGCGCGTCGTTCTGGCGCGCCGCTTCCGCGCGCCGCCGCGCCGACTCCTCGGCCCGTGCTTCGTCAGCCAGTTGCTCCTTGAGCGCCTGTTCCCGTTCCGCCTGCTGGCGCTTTTCATCCTCGGCCTTCTTGCGCTTGGCGTCTTCCTCGGCTTTTTGTTTGGCTTCCTCGTCCGCCTTGCGCTTGGCGTCTTCCTCGGCCTTCTTCTTTTTAGCCTCCTCCGCGGCCTTTTTCTTCTCTTCCTCCTCCTTGCGCTTGGTGTCGTCAGCCGCCTTGGATTTTTCCTCGTCGCGCTTCTTGGCTTCCTGCTCGGCCTGCTTCTGTTCTTCTATTTTTTTTTTATCGGCCTGTTCCTTTTCCTTACGCTGCTTTTCGTCCTGCTCGCGCTTTTTCGCCGCTTCCTGCAGGCGCTTCTGTTCCGCCTTGGCGGTTTCGACTTTCTTTTCCTCTTCCTTACGCTGCTGCTCCGCCTTTTCCTGCTGGCGCTTCAAGTCTTCCAGCTTGCGGGCGGCTTCGGCCTCGGCTTCCTTGCGCTGGCTCGTCTCTTCCTGGACGCGCTTTTTTTCCGCCTGCAGATCGGCGAGTTTCTTTTCTTCTTCGGCGCGCTTTTGCTCCAGCTTTTCCTGTTCCCGCTTGCGGGTGGCCTCCTTCTCCTGCATTTTGGCCATTTCCTGCCGGACCAGGCTTTCGTCGGCCATTTGCGCCTTGATGGTTTCGGGCTGCGGCTCGCGTGCCTGCATCTCCGGCCGGCCTTCGGTTTGCTGCTCTATCTGGCCGAAGCTGATGAAAAACAAGGCGAGTAGCGCCAAGTGCAGCAGGATGGCCCACAGCAGGGAGCTTCGATACTGGCGGAAAAATTCCATCCTTTACTCCACCGGGCTGGTCATCAGCCCGACGCTGGGTACACCGGATTCCTTGAGCGCCGCCATGGCGGTGACCACCCGTCCGTAGTCCACCGCCTTGTCGCCGCGGATGAGCACCTGGGTGCCGGGCTTGAGGCGCAAGGCAGCGATGACTTTCGGCGTCAGTTCCTCGGGTGTGACCGGCTGATCCTCGTGATCGCCCACATCCACGTAGAAACTGCCGTCCGCCTTGATGCTGACGACGATGGGCGGCTGGTCTTCCTTGGTTTCCACGGTCTTGGCCTCGGCCTGGGGCAGATCGACATCCACGCCGGTCTGCAACAAGGGGGCGGTAATCATGAAGATGATCAGCAGCACCAGGGTAACGTCGATGTAAGGAACGACGTTGATCTCCGCCATCGGTTTGCGGCGTCCGCCGCCTCTGCCGGGTACATTCATCGGGAGTGCGCCTGACGGTGCAAAAGGCTGAGGAACTCTTCCATGAACGTCTGGTAGCGGTTGGCCAGCTTTTCGATGATGGTGGCGTAGCGGTTGTAGGCGATGACGGCGGGAATCGCCGCGAACAGGCCCATGGCCGTGGCCACCAGCGCCTCGGAGATACCCGGCGCCACCATGGCCAGGGTCGCCTGCTTGACGTTGCCGAGCGAGCGGAAGGAATTCATGATGCCCCACACGGTGCCGAACAAGCCGATATACGGGCTGGTGGAGCCGACGGTGGCGAGGAACGGCAAGCGTTCGTCCAGCATGTCCATCTCCCGCGACAAAGTAGCGCGCATGGCCCGGTGCGCGCCGTCGACGATGGCTTCCGGCGCGATGCCTTCCTGCCGCCGGAGACGGGCAAACTCCTTGAACCCGGCGAGAAAGATGTTTTCCATACCCTCGCTCTCGTAGTCCTCGTTGGACAGTTCCCGGTACAGGTCGGCGAGGTCGATCCCCGACCAGAAGCGCTCTTCGAAACCGTCGGCGATGCGCAGGGCGTTGTTTAGCACCTTGTGCTTGGCGAAGATGAACGTCCAGGACACGATGGAGGCGGCGAGTAGAATCAGCATCACGATCTGGACGATGAGGCTGGCTTCGCTGACGAGGGAAAGGATCGAGAGATCAGAATTCATGCTTTATATAGTCCGATAATTGATCCGGCATGGGACGTGGCCGGAAACTCACCGCATCCAGACAGGCGATGCGCACGGCGGCCGTACACAGCGCCTCCGACTCCCCCACCCGGCCGAGGGCCTGCGCGAAACTGAAGCTGGCACGGCGAAATTCCGTAAGCTCGGCACTGACCCAAAGCAAATCGTTGAAGCGCGCCGGGGCGCGGTAATCCACCGCGACGGATTTGACGGCGAACAGAATGCCATAAGACGCGCGCAATGCGTCCTGCTCGAACCCCAAGGCCCGCAAATATTCCGTGCGGGCGCGTTCGAAGAACTTCAAGTAATTGGCGTAGTACACCACGCCGCCGGCGTCGGTGTCTTCGTAGTAAACCCGCACCTGCCAGGAAAAACTCGTCATGCGCCGAACAAATCTTCCGTGGCCGGCAGGGTTCGCGGCGCGTCCAGACCGAAGTGCAGATAGGCGTGGCGCGTCGCCACCCGGCCGCGCGGCGTGCGCAGGATGAAGCCCTGCTGGATCAGGAACGGCTCCAGCACGTCCTCGATGGTGCCGCGCTCCTCGCTGATGGCGGCGGCCAGGCTGTCGAGGCCCACCGGCCCGCCGTCGAACAGGTCGATCATGGTTTTCAGGAGCTTGCGGTCCAGCGGATCGAAGCCCTGGTGATCCACCTTGAGCATTTCCAACGCGCGATCGGCGACGGCCGCCGTCACCCCGCCGTCCGCCTTCACTTCCGCGTAGTCGCGCACCCGGCGCAACAGGCGGTTGGCGATGCGCGGCGTGCCGCGCGCGCGCCGGGCAATTTCCCGGGCCCCGTCCGGATGCATGTCCACGCCCAGAAGGCGGGCGGAGCGGGAGACGATCTGCGTCAGGTCTTCCACCGAGTAAAACTCCAGGCGCTGCACGATGCCGAAACGGTCGCGCAGGGGCGAAGTCAGAAGACCGGCGCGGGTGGTCGCCCCCACCAGGGTGAAGGGCGGCAGATCGAGTTTGATGGAACGCGCCGCCGGGCCTTCGCCGATCATGATGTCGATCTGGTAGTCCTCCATGGCCGGATACAAAGACTCCTCGACCACCGGGCTCAGGCGGTGAATCTCGTCGATGAACAGCACGTCGTGCGCTTCCAGGTTGGTGAGCAGCGCGGCCAGGTCGCCCGCCTTCTCCAGCACCGGGCCGGAAGTCTGGCGGAGACCGACCCCCATCTCGTTGGCGATGATGTGGGCCAGGGTGGTCTTGCCCAGCCCCGGCGGGCCGAAGATGAGGACGTGATCCAGCGCCTCCTTCCGAGTCTGCGCGGCGCGGATGAAAATCTCCATCTGTTCGCGCAGCGCGGGTTGGCCGATGTATTCCTGCAGGCGCTTGGGGCGGATGGCGCGATCCAGCGCTTCTTCGCCGGCTTCGCCGCGGGGGCTGATGACGCGTTCGCTAGTCAAGCGCCCCCCATGTAGGGGCGAACTGGTTCGCCCTCAACAGTCCGCCGGATTCTGGGCGAACAAGTTCACCCCTACAGCGGCTCATCTGGCCGCCGCGCGCAAAGCCAGACGGATCAGTTCCTCGCTGCCCTTCCCTTCCGCCGGAATGGCGCGGATCATGCGGCTGGCTTCGGGCGGCTTGTAGCCCAGGGCGATCAGGGCGCTGACAGCATCCTGCACCGCGTCCTCTCCCGCCGAACCCGGCGCCTTGCCGCTGGCCGCAACCAGCGGCAGGCCAACCGTTTCCGGCAGCCGGTCGCGCATTTCCACCACCAGGCGCTCGGCGGTGCGTTTGCCGATTCCCGGCAGGCGCACCAGGGCGGAGACGTCGCTCTTCTCGATGCTGCGATGGAACTCGTCCACGCTCAGGCCGGAGAGGATGGTCAAAGCCAGCTTCGCGCCCACGCCGTTAACGCGGATCAGGCTGCGGAACAGGCTGCGCTCGCTCTCGGCGAAAAAGCCGAACAACTGATGGGCATCCTCGCGCACCGCCAGATGGGTGTACAGGCGCACCGTCTCGCCGGTGGCGGGCAGGTTGTAGAAGGTGGACATGGGCGCTTCCAGCTCGTAGCCGACGCCGCCCACGTCCAGCCACAATTGCGGCACTTTCTTGGCGACCAGCACGCCGCGCAGGAAGCCGATCATGCGCGTCCTGCCGCCATGCGGATCAAGGTCTGGCGATGATGGGCGTGGCACACGGCGACGCCGAGGGCGTCGCTGGCGTCCAGCTCGAAATCGCCCGTCACCCGCAAGAGATATTTCACCATCTGCCGCACCTGTGTTTTGTCCGCCGCGCCACGGCCGACGATGGCCTGCTTGACCTGGCGCGCCGCGTATTCGTGCACGGACAGGCCCGCCGCCAGCGCGGCGCAGATCGCCGCACCCCGCGCCTGGCCGAGTTTCAAGGCCGAATCGGCGTTCTTGTGCATGAAAACCTGCTCGATGGCCAGTTCATCCGGCGCGTGCAGGGAGATCACGCCGGCCACGCCGTCGAAAATCCGCCCCAGGCGTTCGGGAAACGGGGCGTCGGCCACGCGAATCGCTCCGCTGGCCACCAGCGACAGCTTGCCGCCGCGATCTTCGACGACGCCGAATCCCGTAATTCTGGAGCCGGGGTCGATGCCCAGAATGCGTGTCAGGCGAGTTTCTCCAGCACGTCCTCACCGATGTCGGCGTTGGAGTAGACGTTCTGCACGTCGTCCAGATCCTCCAGCCGCTCCAGCAGCCGGATCATTTTCCCGGCGTCGTCCGCCTCGAGGGCGGTGGAGGTGCTGGCGCGCATGGTCACCTCGGCGGTCTCCGGCTCCAAGCCGGCGGCGCTCATGGCGGCGCGCACGGATTCGAAATTTTCCGGCGAGACCAGCACGTCCAGGGAACCGTCGTCGTTGGCGACCACATCGTCCGCCCCGGCTTCCAGCGCGGCCTCCATGATCCGGTCTTCGTCCACGCCGACGGGAAAAGCCAGAATGCCGGTCTTGCCGAACAGATAGGCCACCGAGCCGTCGGTGCCCAGATTACCGCCGGCCTTGCTGAAGGCATGGCGCACTTCGCCCACGGTGCGGTTGCGATTGTCGGTGAGGCAATCCACCATCACCGCCACCCCGCCGGGGCCGTAGCCCTCGTAGCGTACTTCCTCATAGTTTTCGCCTTCCGCTGCGCCCATGCCTTTCTTGATGGCGCGGTCGATGGTGTCTTTGGACATGTTGTTGGTGAGCGCCTTGTCCATCGCCGCCCGAAGACGCGGATTGTGTCCCGGTTCCGGCCCGCCGTTGCGGGTGGACACGGTGATTTCCCGAATCAGCTTGGTGAACAGCTTGCCGCGCCGCGCGTCCTGCGCGCCCTTGCGGTGCTGGATGTTCGCCCATTTGCTGTGACCTGCCATAGTGCGTTCCGTGGTGGAAAAAGGCAAATTTTAAGCCATCCGCGAGCTATGGAAAACGGCGTATCTTTATTTCTCCCGTCCAGGCCGCAGCTCTTTCTCGAATTCCTCCAGCGGCACGGGCCTGCCGAACAGGTAGCCCTGAAAGACCGGACAACCGTGTTGCTGCAAAAACGCTTGTTGGGCAACGTTCTCCACGCCTTCGGCGACGACATCCAGCCCGAAATTGAGCGCCATCTGGAGAATGGTCCGCACCATGAGCGCGTCATTTTTATCCTGAACGCAATCGCGCACGAACGACTGGTCGATCTTGATCTGGTCGAAGGGCAGGCGCTTGAGATAAGTGAGAGAGGACTGGCCGGTGCCGAAATCGTCCATGGACAGGTGAATGCCGGTTTCTTTCAGTGCCCGCATCTTTTCGATGGCTCTGGCGGGATCGTCGAGCACCATGGATTCGGTCAGTTCGAGCTTGAGCCGACTCGGAGCGGCACCCGTCTCCGCCAGTATCCGGCACACCTCCTCCACGAAATCGGCTTGCCGGAACTGGCGCGCGCTGACGTTGACGGCCAGTTGCAAATCCTGTGTGAGCGGGTCGCTCTCCCATTGCTTCAGCGTAATGCAGGCGGTACGCAACACCCAGTAGCCGATGGACACGATGAGGCCGGTTTCCTCTGCCAGGGGAATGAACTCGGCCGGCGACACGATGCCGCGTCGCGGATGTACCCAGCGCAGCAACGCTTCCGCACCGATGGCGCGCTGACAGTCATCCACTTGAATCTGGTAATAAAGGCGGAACTGGTCGCGCGCCAAGGCGGCGCGCAGATCGGACTCCAGAGCGACGCGCGCCTCCAGCGCGGTTTGCATGTGGGGATCGAAGAAGCGGACCGTGTTGCGCCCCCCGCTCTTCGCCTGATACATGGCCGTATCGGCGCGTTTCAGCAGTTCCTCCACGCCGGTGACCGTGCCGCGGTACAGCGTGGCGCCGATGCTCGCACCGTTGCGATGCTCCTGCTCCTGGAGCAGGCAAGGCCGATTGACGGCTTCCAGCAGCTTTTCCGCCACCGTCTTCGCGTGGGAAACCGCCTGTTCCGCGTCGAGGCTCAGGCCTTCCAGCAATACGACGAACTCGTCGCCGCCGAAACGGGCCACCGTATCGCCGGTACGTACGCCAGCGCGCAGACGAGCGGCGACTTCGACCAGCAACAGGTCGCCGATGTCGTGGCCTTTGGTATCGTTGAGATTCTTGAAATGGTCGAGGTCGATGAACAGCACGGCTCCATGGTCGCGCAAGCGCCCGCTGGCGGCGAGGGCATGGCGCAAGCGATCCAGCAACAGGCGGCGGTTGGGCAAACCGGTCAAAGGGTCATAGAAGGCGAGATTGTGGATCTCGGTTTCGGCTTCCTTGTAGTGGGTGATGTCGGAAAACGCGCCCACGTAGTTGGTAACGCCGCCGTCGGCTCCGACGACGGCGGAAATCGCCAGCCACTCCGGATACACCTCGCCGTTTTTGCGCCGGTTCCAGATTTCTCCCTGCCAGGCGTTCTTCTGCTGCAGGAACCGCACATCTCCCGGTAGAATTCCGCGTCGTGCCGTCCCGATTTCAAAAGAGCGGGCGTTTGGCCGACCGCCTCTTCCGCACTGTAGCCGGTAATCTGCGTGAAAGCATTGTTCACGCGGATAATGCGGGTGTCCGCATCCGTGATGACAACCCCTTCCTGGACTTCGAACGCCGTCGCGGCGATCTTCAGTTCCCGCTCGGCACGCCGGCGTTCGGTGATGTCGAAAAAAGTCGCGACCGCACCCACCACCTCGCCATTGCGCACGATCGGGTGCGACCAGTATTCCACCGGTATGGCAGTTCCATCCTTGCGCCAGAACACCTCATCGTCTACGTGTATCCGCTCGTTGCGCCGGGAAGCCCGGTCCATGGGGCACTCCTCCCAGGGATAAGGCGTACCGTCCGGCCGGGTATGGTGAATCAGGGAATGAATGTACCGGCCGACCAGTTCGTCCCGCTGGAAGCCGAGCATGTTCAGGCAGGACGAATTGACGAAAGTGCAAACGCCTTCCAGGTCCACGCCGTAAATCCCCTCCGCCACCGACTCCAGCAACAACTGGAAGCGTTTGTCCCGCTCTTGCAACTCCTTGGTCAGAATCTCCATAGCCCGTGCGTGGGCCTCCAAATCCGCGTGGGCCAGTCTTAGGCGTTCCAGGGAGGCGGCGTTCTGCCGCGCCAGGCGCTGGTCGAACAGGGTGGCGAGCAAGCCGCCGCAGAACCAGAACAGGGATATCGCCGGCACCAGAATCGCCAGCCCCCCCACTTCCATCTGCCCGGCGCCGTATAGACTGACGCTGTCCGCAGGAACGTGCGCGGCAACCATGGCCGTGTAATGCATGCCGGAAATCGCCAGCCCCATGATGACGCCGCCCAGGGAGAACCGTATCACGGGAGGAAGCTTGAGCCAGTCGCCGCGGTACATCATCAGCAAAGCGCCGGCGGAAGCCACCACGGCGATGACCAGGGACAGGACGACGATGGAAGGGTCATGGAAAACCTCCGGCGCCACCGCCGCCATGCCGGTGTAGTGCATGGCGCCGATTCCTCCGCCCATGCACAGGCTGGCGATGGCAATCAGCCCGGGGCTGATCTTGGGAGCCCGCAGCACGTAGAAGCCGAGCAGCGCGGCGCCGATCGCCGGCAGGATCGACAGCAGGGTGAGGAACAGATTGTAGGTAACGGGAATGGGGAGCTGAAACGCCAGCATGCCGATGAAGTGCATGGACCAGATAGTCAGCCCGAGCGTGGCGCCGCCCACCCACATCCACACCTTGACGGCGCGGCCCTCGGCGCTGCGCATGCGCTCGGCGTGGGTGAGCGCGGTGAACGACCCGATCATCGCCACCAGCACGGACAGAATCACCAGCGGGACGTTCCACGCGATAAGCATCGCCCGTTATTCCACGGGAATGGGCAGCGACGGGCCTCCACTGGCCAGCAGCGGGATGAATTCGCCGATCGGCGCCGGCGCGCCGAAAAAATAGCCTTGGGCGAAATCGCAATCGGAGCGGCGCAGAAACTCCCGCTGCTCGGGGGTTTCGACGCCTTCGGCGACGACGCGGATGCCCAGTTCGTGTGACATGGCGATCAGGCCGCGCACCAGCGGGGCGTCGGTGACGTTGGCGAACAGGCCGGCGATGAAACAACGGTCGATCTTGAGCGTGCCGACCGGAAAACGCTTCAGGTATGACAGCACCGAGTAGCCGGTGCCGAAATCGTCGATGGCGAGGCCGATGTCCTCTCGGCGCAGCGCCTCGAGATCCCCGAGCAGCCCTTCGCTTTCCAGAAGGAACAAGTTTTCGGTGATATCCATATCTATCGAGGCGAAATGGTTTTTTTGGCGCAGAGCGGCAAGTTTCCCCACGCTGGCAAAAAGGCGCCGCTGGCGATCCTGGAATTGGCGCGGCGACACGTTGATACTGAGGCGAAATCCTTCCGGCAGGGACGCTCCGCTGCCGTTCATTTCTTCGAGCGCCCGCTCCAGCACCCACGTCCCCAGATCGACGATCAGCCCGCTTTCCTCGGCCAGGGGAATGAAGCGCGCCGGCGGTATCGCCCCCAACTCCGGATGCCGCCAGCGCAACAGCGCCTCCGCACCGCAAATCCCGCCGCTCCTCAAGTCGACGATGGGCTGGTAATGCAAGACAAACCCGCTTTCTGCGCGAAACGCCTGGCGCAGGTCGTTTTCCATTTTCAGGCGTTGCCCGGCTTCCTCGTTCATCCGCGGGGTGTAGAACGTCGCCTGGTTGCCGCCCCGGGCCTTGGCGCGGTACATGGCGGTATCGGCGTTGCGCAACAGCGTATCCGCCTCTCCGCCGTCCCCCGGATACAGCGCCACGCCGATGCTGGCGGAGGCATGGAAAGTTTCGCCGGTGCCCAGGACATACGGCTCCGACAGCGCCTTGAGAATCTTCGCCGTGACCGGCTCGATTTCCTGCGCTTCGGCAATGTTGGGCAACAAGACGATGAATTCGTCTCCCCCAAGGCGCGCCAGCGTGTCGCTCTCGCGCAACTGGCCCTGGAGCCGGTTGCCCATCTCGCGGATCACTTCGTCGCCGGCGGCGTGGCCGAGGGTATCGTTGATGCGCTTGAAACCGTCCAGATCCAGATACAGCAGGGCAATGCGCCGCGCCAGGCGCTGGGACTGGCGCATCGCCAGACGCAGGCGGTCATGGAGCAGCACCCGGTTCGGCAGCCCCGTCAAGGCGTCGTAATGCGCCTGGCGCCAGATTTGCTCCTCGTAGCGCTTGCGCTCGGAAAGATCCGCATGCGTACCCACCATGCGCAAAGGCCGTCCATCGGGAGCGCGCTCCACCACACTGCCTTTGGTCAGCACCCACCGCCAATTCCCGTCCGCGCAGCGAATGCGATGCTCGCTCTCGAAATAATCCGTTTTGCCTTCGAGATGGGCGGAAAAGCGGTTCAACGAGTCTTCGCGGTCCGCGGGATGCAGGCGTTCTTCCCACTGAGCGTAGGTGGAACGGGCTTCCTCGGCCGGATAGCCCAGGGCGGCCAGCCACGTGGCGTTGTGGAGGACCTGATCGGATTCGACATCCCAGTCCCACAACCCCGTCTGGCTGCCTTCCAGCGCGTACTTGAGCCGTTCCTCGCTCCGGCGCAAAGCGCCCTCGCGCTCGGCGAGAGCATGCCTCATCTGCTTGAAAGCCCGCCCGAGACGGAAGATTTCCCGGTCTCCGGACTCCTCGAGGGGCGCATTGAAATCCCCGTCCTCCAGATGTCTCACCGCGGAGCGCAGATCCGTGAGCGGCGTGGTAATCCGGCGCGCCAGCACCCAGGCGGCCAGCAGGGCCGCGAGCAGCGCCGCCGCCCCGGTGCGGGCCACGCGGAAAATCATGGCCCGGTTGGCTTCGGCGACGTCCTCCCCCCCCCAGTACCACGCGCGCATAGCCCAAGGTGCGCGACTCGCCCGCCGGCGGCTCATCCAGCGGCAGATCCGCCTCGCCACGCTTGAGACCGTCGTGAATCCGCGCCCAGCATTCCCGGACATTGCGCTCCAGGATTGCGGTTTTCTCGCAGAAGGCTTGGTAATTCTCCAGCGAGGCCGTGACATCTTTCCAGGCGAATCGGGAGGCGGGAAAACCGGACTCGCCCGCCTGCGCCAGCAGCGCGCCATCGAGCCGGTGCACGGCGGCGAAACGGATGTCCGGCTCGCCGCTCAGCTTTTTCAGAAAGGGTTCGATGCGACTGCCGTCGCCGCCCAGCAAAGCGGTGTCGCTTCCGTAAGCCAGATGGCGCGCGGCCTGGATGCCCCGTTGCACCAGATCGCGCTCCAGCACCTGGGATTGTTGACGAATGGAACTGTAGCCAAGAACGGTGCCGAAGGCCGCGACGAGCAGCGCGATGGCGATGAAGAGCCGGGTGCGCAACGACATCCGTGTCTTCACGACTACCGACCCTCTGGACACCTTGCCGGCGCCGCGAGGAGCGGCGCTGGGGACGGGAAAAATCCGGGCGTCCGCGCCACTTCCCGGGTGACGGACGGGTGTGGTCCCTCCGGCGGCAAGGCTTCGCCCGGCTTCGGGGCCCGCGTCTCGGCGCGCGTCAAGCCCAGTTGTCCTGCTTCCATTTTCGCCTCCTCGAGCAGCGATCCGCTAACGACCCTGTCGAAAGTTTACACCGTAAAAAAGCCATGGACTTATAACACAAGCCATCTTCACAACCAGCGCAGCCGGCTGGCGTTGCTCACCACCGTAACCGAGGACAGCGCCATCGCGGCGCCGGCGATCATCGGACTGAGCAGCAGGCCGGTGAAGGGGTACAGCATCCCGGCGGCGATGGGGATGCTCAAGGTGTTGTAAAGGAACGCGCCCCAGAGGTTCTGGCGCATGTTGCGCATCGTCAGGCGCGAGAGGCGCACGGTTTCCGCCACCTTGGCAAGCGACCCCTGCATGATGACCACGTCGGCGCTCTCGATGGCGATGTCCGTGCCGGTGCCGATGGCGAGCCCCACGTCGGCCTGGGCGAGGGCCGGCGCGTCGTTGATGCCGTCGCCGACCATGCCCACTTTCTCGCCGCGAGATTGCAGTTCGCGAACGATTTCCGCCTTGTCCCGGGGCAGAACCTGGGCGCGCACCTCCTCGATGCCGACGGCATGGGCGATGGCCTTGGCGGTTGCGGCGTGGTCGCCGGTGACCATCAGCACTTTCAACCCCAGGGCGTGCAAGGCGTCCACCGCCTCGCGCGAATCCGGCTTGACCGGATCGGTCACGCTCAGCCAACCCACGCAGCCCCCTTCCACGGCCAGCAACACCGGGGTCTGGCCCTGCGCCACCAGGGCGTTCAGTTCTCCCGCGAACTGTTCCCAGCCGATGTCGTTTGCAGCCAGCAAAGCCGGGCCGCCCAACAGGGCGGTTTTGCCCTCGATGCCGCCGCGCACGCCCTGCCCCGGCACGGCGGCGAAATCTTCGACGGCCAACAGCGGCAGTTCCAGGCGCCTCGCTTCCCCGCTGATCGCCGCCGCGAGCGGATGCTCGGACCCGGCCTCCAGGCTGGCGGCCCACTGCAGGACTTTAGCCTGCGGCCAGCCCTCGCTGCCGCCGGTTTCGCCCACTGCCGGGTGGCCCTGGGTGACGGTGCCGGTCTTGTCGAGAACGACGCAAGTGAGCTTGCCGGCGGTTTGCAGGGCATCGCCCTGGCGGATGAGGATGCCCGACTGCGCGGCGCGGCCCACGGCCACCATGACGGAAATGGGTGTCGCCAGCCCCAAGGCGCACGGGCAGGCGATGACCAGCACCGTCATCGCCGTGGCGAAGGCGTAGCCCAACGACGGCGCAGGGCCGACAGCCCACCAGCTCAAAAACGTCAGGACGGCCACTGCCACCACGGCGGGCACGAACACGGCGGAAACCCGGTCCACCAGCCGGGCGATGGCCGGCTTGCTGCCCTGGGCGCGGCGCACGCAGTCCACGATCTGCGCCAGTACCGTATCGCGGCCGATGCGGGTTGCGCGGTAGAGGAGCGTGCCGGACTGGTTGAGCGTGCCGCCTACCACCTCGTCACCCACCGACTTGCTCACCGGCAGCGGTTCGCCGGTGAGCATGGACTCGTCCACCACCGAATGGCCTTCGATCACGACCCCGTCCACGGCGATCTTCTCCCCGGGCCGTACGCGCACCGTCTCCTCCAGGCCGACGGTCTCGATGGGCACGTCCCGCTCCTCGCCGTCACGCAGCACGCGCGCGCTGCGCGGCTGCAAGCCGATCAACTGGCGGATCGCCGAGGACGTGCGGCCCCGGGCGCGCGTTTCCAGCGCCGCGCCGAAATTGACGAAAGCGATGATGATCACCGCCGCCTCGAAGTAGGCGTGGCGGGCGGTGGGCGGCAGAAGCTCCGAAAAGCCGATGACCGTGGTGGAATAAACCCACGCCGCCCCGGTGCCGAGGGCGATGAGGGTATCCATGTTGGCCTGGCGCTGGCGCCAGGAACTCCACGCGCCGCGAAAAAAATGCCCCCCTGCCAGCCACAGCACCAGCAAGGTCAGCAGCGACACCACGGACCAGAAGAAGGCAGCGCCGGCAGAACCCAGTTCCGGCAGCCAGCCGGCGAAGTCGCCCAGCATCAGCGGCGCGCCCAGCAAGGCGGCGGCGCCCGCCTGATTCAAAAGCTTCCGGTAGCGGTTTTCTTCCTCCGCTTCCTGGGTGGTCGGATCTTCCAGCCCCTGCAGAACGGCCGCCTCATAGCCCGCCGCGTGCACCGCGGCGCGCAACGCGGCGGCCTCCGCGGAGCCGGCGACGACGGCGATATGGCTGGCGAAACTCACCTCGGCGGAAACCACGCCCGGCACGGCGCGTAGCGCGTCTTCCACCGTTTTCACACAGCCGGCGCAACGCATCCCGCCGATGGACAGGGACATAACCGGTTCGGACGTGGCGTTCATGACGGCTTGCCTTCTTTGCCAGGGAGACGCATCAAATCACGGAATAACCCGCCTTGACGATTGCCTGCTGCAGCGCGTCCACATTCACCCGCGCCGGGTCGAATTCGACCTCCACCACCTTGTCCTTATGGCTGGGACGCGCCGCGACCACACCCGCGCAAGCCTCCAGGGCTGCCCGGACGATGTTTTCGCAGCCACCGCATTTCATGCCTTCCACCCGCAACGTGATCTTTTCCATCGCCTTGCCTTTCCGGAATATGAATCGCTTTCTGCCATTACAAACAATCCAGAGGTTCCATGCAACGCGCCTGCCGGATTTCCACTTTACCGGAGCCCTCACTTAAACTGTCGGCTCGTCGCCACATCACGCCGGACAACCCATGAACATCCTCAAGAATACGCCGCTGTTTCTGGCCGTTCTGATTCTCTACAACCTGGTGGCATTGGGTGGGCCGGACGTCCTTCACCACGAACTGTTCCGAGTGGGATTGCTTTCGGGAGAGAACTGGGCGCTGGCAACCGCCGATCTGCTACTGGCCCTGTCCCTCGTCGTCCTGTATGTGGAAGTGGTGAAGTCCACCCGCTCGACCGCGGCGTCGGTGCTGGATCACACCTTTTCGGCGCTGGTATTCACGATCTTCCTGATCGAATTTCTGGCTTACGGACCGGCGGGAACGTCCACCTTTTTTCTGATGACGCTGATGTCGTTCCTGGATGTGGTCGCCGGCTTCTCCATCACCATCGCCGCGGCCCGGCGCGACATCTCCTCGTAGGGTGGGTGCGCATGGGGATGCGTTTGACGGTTACCCGCACGTTCTTCGCGCACCGTAACCCACCGAATGGCCTGGTCGGAGCAATCGAGGCCGATGGTGGGTTACGACGCGCGTCGTAACCCGTGCAAGATTCGGCGCCAGTTGTTGGCGCGTCCAACCCACCCTACAGGATTACGGTGCGCGCAAGCCTTCCAGCCCGGCAAAATCGAACAGCTCCCGGTCCGCCAGTTGCGACGGCGCGATGTTGCCGATGGCGCCGAAAATGCTGTCCAGCCGTCCGGGAAACTGTTTATCCCAGGACTGGAGCATTCTTTTCATCGCCAGCCTCTGATGGTTCTCCTGCGAGCCGCACAGGTTGCAAGGGATGATGGGAAAATCGCGCTGTTCGGCGTAGGCGGCGATGTCCTTTTCCTCGCAGTAGGCCAGGGGTCGGATGACGATGTGTTTTTTATCGTCGCTGAGCAGCTTGGGCGGCATGGCCTTGAGGTTACCCGCGTAAAAGAGGTTCAGGAAGAACGTCTCGACGATGTCGTCCCGGTGGTGGCCCAAGGCGATCTTGCTCACGCCGTTGCGCTCGGCGAAGCCGTACAAAATCCCGCGCCTCAGGCGCGAGCACAGGCCGCAGGTGGTCTTGCCCTCCGGGACGATGCCCTTCACCACGCTGTAGGTGTCCTGCTCGATGATGTGGAACGGCACACCGAGGGAGGCGAGATATTCAGGCAGGACGTGGGCGGGAAAGCCGGGCTGCTTCTGGTCCAGGTTGACCGCCAGCACTTCGAACTTCACCGGCGCGGCGTGCTGCAGGCTGAGGAGGATGTCCAGCAAGGTGAAGGAGTCCTTGCCGCCGGACAGGCAGACCATCACCTTGTCGCCGTCCTGGATCATCTGAAAGTCGGCGATGGCCTGGCCAACCAATCGCCGGAGCCTCTTCCTGAGTTTATTGAACTCCTTCTGGCCTTTGCGCTCGCGGGCTGTGGTGG
>DATDOO010000252.1:0-11553 GCA_035293245.1 Methylococcaceae bacterium | reverse complement strand
CCACCCGCCGCTCCAGGTCGGCGTTGAGGCGGCGCAATTCTTCCAGCGTGCGCCGGCGCGCCGCCAGCAGCCCGCCCACCCGCGCCAGCAGTTCGTCCACCGCGAACGGCTTGTTGAGGTAGTCCTGCACGCCCTCCTTGAGCAGCCGCACGCGCAGTGCATCGTCGGCCTTGGCGGTAAGCATGACGATGGGCACGTCGTCCATGCCGGGCCGACGGCGCAGTTCCGCCACCATCGCGTCGCCGCTCAGGGCCGGCATCATCACGTCGGCGAGGATCAGGTCGGGCTGCAACGCCAGGGACTGCTCCAGACCTTCGCGCCCGTCGAAGGCGCTGGCGACCCGGTAATGCGGGCGCAGCGCGCCGGCGATGAAAGCGTTCATGTCGGCGTTGTCCTCGACCACCAGCACCAGCGGGGCGTTCCCCCCGGCCGGCGCGCCGGGCCGGAACGCGGTCTCCCGCGGCGGACGGCGCATTTCTTCCACGGCCTGACGGTCGAGAACGGGATCGAGCCGGCCGGCGACCTCGTGAACCACAGCGCCGGCCGGCGCCTGCAGGGGCAGGCGGGCGGCGAACAGGGCGCCGCCGCCCGGCGCCTCGGCCACACTCGCGCGTCCGCCGTGCAGTTCCGCGAACTCGCGGACGATGGCCAAACCCAGGCCGGTGCCGCCGAATCGCCGCTGGGCGCCACCCTCCACCTGGCGGAAACGCTCGAACACCGCTTGACGCAAATCCGCCGGCACGCCGGGGCCGCTGTCCGCCACTTCGATCATGGCCTGGTCCACCTCCCGGCGCAGGCGCACCTGGATACGGCCGCCTTCGGGGGTGAACTTGAAGGCGTTGGAAAACAGGTTGAGCAGGATGCGCTGCACTTTTTCGCCGTCCGCCTCGGCCTCCAGAGTCGCGGGAGCGTCCAGGCGAAAATCGAAGCCGCGTTCCCGCGCCAGGGATTCGAACTGCGAGACCATGGCCCGCGTGAGCCCGCCGAGGTCGAGACGGGCGTATTCCAGGTTCATGCGGCCGGACTCCAGCTTGGCGGCGTCCAGCAGGTCGCTGACATGGCGGTACAACAGGCGCGCGTTGCGCAGCATCATTTCGTCCTCGCGCCGCTCTGCGTCCGGCAGGTCGGGCGCGGCCAGGCGCCGCGCCAGGGGACTCATGATCAGGGTCAGCGGCGTGCGCAATTCGTGGCTGACGTTGGCGAAGAACTGGCTCTTGAGTTCGTCCAGTTCGCGGGTCCGTTCGTAGAGCCGGGTAATTTGCTCGTTGGCGGCGCGGGTCTCTTCGAGGGCCTGGGCGATCCTGCGGTTGGCGCGCTCCAGGCGGGCCTGGGACTCGCTGAACAAATAGCCCATGAACAGAAACAGGCCCACCGACCAGAAGTTGGCGGGGTTTTCCATGTGCCAGGAAAGCTGCGGCGGCAGGAAAAAATACCAGACGATCCCCGCCGACAGCGCGGTGCTGATCAGGCCGCCGACAAAACCGCCGAGTCGGGCGCTGGCGAACACGGTGGGAAAGAAAAGGAACCAGACGAAGGGCTGAATCCACGGCCACAGCAGCCATTGCAGGCCAAGGGCGACGCCGGGCAGCAGCACCGCAATCAGGAACCGCACGCTCATCCGCGGCCTGCCTTCGCCGAGTCTTCCAGAAACGCCAAGGGATAAGGCGGTTCCCGCCCGAGTTCGCGCGACAGGCCGTTGACCTGCTGCTTGAGTTCGATCATGTCCAGTTCGCGCCCGACCGAGGCGCGGTTGAAACGCTCCAGTTCGGCGTTGCGGCCGGCCAGTTCCCCAGCCTGCTTGCGCAGGGCTTCTTCGGCCTGCTTGCGCTCGGTGATGTCCTCCCCGGAACTCAGAGTGCCGATAATATTTCCGCCTTCATCGGTCAGATAAGCATTGTTCCAGGCGATCAGGCGCTGGCTGCCGTCGCGGCAGAGGATGGGGCTCTCGAAATATTTCGCCGCGTCCAGGTCGCCGGCCATGACCCGGCGGAACGCCGGATAGATCGCCTCCATCCCTTCCGGCTGGGGCAGGCAACTCGCGAACCAGTTCCGCCCCAGCACTTCGCTTTCCGTGTAGTCCAGGAGTTCGCATCCGGCCCGGTTGAGCATGGTGACGCAACCTTCGGCATCCAGCGCCACCATCAGGGTCTGCACCGCATCGAGGTAACGCTGGGTCAGTTCGACCTGGCGGCGCAAGGCATTCTCCGCCTGCTTGCGTTCCGTGATGTCGCGGGAAATGCCGACCAGCCCGACGATCCTGCCGGACTTGTCGCGAAGCGGACTCTTGCTGGTCAGAACCACCCTCTGGCCGGCTCGAAGGGATACGGCTTCCTCGATGATCTCGGCAACGCCGCTTGCGATCACCCGGCGGTTGTCGTCGATCGCGCGCCGCGCCGTTTCCGGCGGGAACAGGGCGGTCTCGTCGCAGCCGAGAATCTCTTGCGCCGTTTTGCCGCTGCTACGTTCGCTGGCCCGGTTGAACAGGATAAACCGGCCTTCCCGGTCCAGGGCAAAGATGAAGTCCTCGGAACTGTCGGCAACTGCGGCCAGCAGGTTCAGCGCCTCGGTGCGTTCCGACAGCACCTCGGCGGTCTGCTGCCAGGAGCGCCTGAGGAGTTCCGCAAGGATGCCGACCAGCGCGCCGTCGACGATCAGAAAGGACCATTGAACGAGATCGTGGCCCTCGGCGATGGCGAAGCTGTGCAGCGGCGGAATGGCGAAATAATTCACGCCGAGGGACACGATCAGCGTGGCCAACAGGCCGGGACCGGCGCCGCCCACCGCGGCGGCGAGGATGATGGGAAACATCAGGACGATGAGCAGCGGGCGGTCGGCGAATGCCACCGCGATTTCCATGCAGATGAGCAGCGCGGCCGCGCTCACCGCGACGGCGAAGCCATACACCGCCCAGCGCGGCCAGTCGACGAGCCCCGCCCGCAGCGGAAACGCTGCGGACCTTGCGTCTTCCTCCGCTCCGGCCAGTCGCCGCAACAGGCCGTAAAGCAGCAGTGTGGTGACGGCGACGAAGACCCAGCCCTTGAGTGTGCTGGCCAGCACCAGCAGGGCGGGGTTGCTGAACAGCCATCCCACCGCCATGTCGGAAAACAGAATCCACAGCGAGGCGAAGGCGGCGTAAATCAGGACCACGTGGAGCACGCCGCGTCTCAGGTTCGAGGTATCGCGCCGCGCCGCCATTGGAAACGCCATGTCAAGTTCCATCCCCGTAGCGCCGGGCGATCATGCAGAACTCGTCGAAACCTTCCAGGAAGGCATCGGTCGCGTCCGGATCGAAATGGGCGCCGCGCCCGGCGGCGACGATGTCCCGCGCCTCCTCGCAGGGCATCGCCGGCTTGTAGGGCCGCGAGGAGATCAGCGCGTCGAACACGTCGGCGACGGCCATCAGCCGGGCGGAACACGGGATGGTCTCCCCGGCCAGTCCGTCGGGGTAGCCGGTGCCATCCCATTTCTCGTGATGCCAGTGGGCGATTTCCTTGGCCAGGGTGAGGAAAGGCAGCGGGCCGGCGACGTCGGCTTCGGCCCGTTCCATGGCGTCCGAACCGAGCTTGGCATGGGTCTTCATGATCTCCCACTCGTCGGGCGTGAGTTTGCCGGGTTTGAGCAGGATGTAATCGGGTATGCCCACCTTGCCGATGTCGTGCAGCGGCGCCGATTTGGCCAACAGATCGATGTTGCGCGGGGTGAGGAAGGCGCTATAGCGCGGATGATCCTTGAGCCGCATGGACAGCGCGCGGATATAGCCTTGCGTGCGCAGGATGTGGTTGCCGGTTTCCGGGTCGCGCGTTTCGGCCAAGTGGGCCAGCGCGCGGATGGTGACCCGCTGGATGACTTCGTTGTCGGCCATGCGCCGCGCCACTTCCGCTTCGAGGGCGGCGTTCTGGTTTTTCAGCCAATCGCGCGCCTGCTTGGCCTCGAGTTGGGTGCGCACCCGTGCCAGCACCACCGCCGGCTTGATCGGCTTGGCGATGTAATCGACGGCGCCGAGCTCCAGGCCGCGCTCCTCGTCCCCCTCATCGCTCAGCGCGGTGAGAAAAACCACCGGAATGTCGTGCGTGGCGGGGTTTTCGCGCAGCCGGCCCAGCACGGCATAGCCATCCAAGCCCGGCATCATCACGTCGAGCAGGATCAGATCCGGCCGCGGTTCGCTGGCGGCAATGCGCAGGGCGCATTCTCCCGTGGTCGCCGCCAGCACGCGGTAGTGCGATCGCAGCAGACCGTCCAAGACGGCGAGGTTTTCCGTCGCGTCGTCGACGATGAGGACGGTGGCATCGGCTTCGTCGGTCATACGGGCCTTCCAGATGGCGTTCCTGAGTGCAGTATAGACTTTCCTGATTAGCCGCGTGTTTCGGCCGAAACCGCACACGGCCCATGAACAAGTACCTACGGAATACCAAGGGCGCAGGAGGTAGCGCAGCCGGGGAACGGCATAGCTCGGCGCCGATCCCGGACGCCGCTCGACTGGGCCTCCGGGCTACTTGCTGGGCGTACGTCTACAACCGTCCTACCGAGGGGTTGGAGCTTATTGAAGACGGGAACCTTTTAGGCAGGAAAATCCGGCAGGTCGCATAGCCATAGTCAACCCGACATTTCAGGGGGGAAATGTTGGATTGCGACGAACGCAACCCAACCTACACGCGCTTTGTCGAGTTCGCGACAAGATGCACCTACATAAGACATTGATTCTTAAACAAAGACATCTGGCACGGCGTTCGCATTAGCCTGGGCAAACGAATCACGCCTCCCCTGGGGAGGGACATTTGCCATGGCCGAAATCCTCAAACGCAACAAGGCGCTCTCGGTAAGTCCCTTGAAAGCCAGCCAGCCGGTGGGCGGGTCGCTGGCCACGTTGGGCTTCCAGCGCGCCATCCCCATGCTGCACGGCTCGCAAGGGTGCACGGCGTTCGCCAAGGTGTATTTCGTGCGCCATTTCCGCGAGCCGATTCCCTTGCAGACCACGGCCATGGATCAGGTCAGTTCGGTGATGGGCGCGGACGACAACGTGGTCGAGGGTCTCAAGACCATTTGCGAGAAATCCAGCCCCGCGCTGGTCACGGTGCTGACCACCGGCCTGTCCGAGGTGCAGGGCACGGACATCCAGCGCTGCGTGAAGGAATTCCGCGCCGCCTATCCGCAGTTTCAGGACATCGGAGTGGTGGCGGTGAACACGCCGGATTTCGCCGGCTGCCTGGAATCCGGCTACGCCGCCACCCTGGAAGCCGTCCTGGACTCGCTGGTTCCGGATGCGGGCACGGCCGGCACCCAACCCGGCACACGTCCGCGCCAGGTCAACGTGCTGGCCGGCTCGTTCCTGACTCCGGGCGACCTGGAGGCGTTGCAGGAACTGTTGGAAGCCTTCGAACTCAAGGCGCAGATCGTGCCGGACATTTCCGATTCCCTGGACGGCCACCTGACCGACCAGGAATTCAGCCCGGTCACCGTGGGCGGTGCGCCGGTTTCTGAACTGGCGACATTGGGCGACGCCTGCGCCACGCTGGTCATTGGCGCGTCCTTACACAAGTGCGGAAAGCTGCTGGAGCAGCGCACGGGCATGCCCAGCCTGTTCTTCGAGCATCTCCACGGCCTGGAAGCCAACGACCGCCTGGTGGCGACGCTGGCGGAAATCGCCGCGCGGCCGGTGCCGCACAAGATCGAGCGCCAGCGCGCCCAATTGCAGGACGCCATGGTGGACACCCACTTCATGCTCGGCCAGTTGCGCGTGGCGGTGGCCGCCGATCCGGATTTGCTCAATTCCTTCGCCCACCTTCTCCGGGAAATGGGCGCGGAAATCATAGCCGCGGTGGCCGCCGCCAACGGCCCGGCCCTGAGCGGCATTCCCGTGTCGCAAGTGAAAATCGGCGACCTGGAAGACCTGGAACAACTGGCCCGCCAGAACCACGCCGAACTGGTCATCGGCAACTCCCACGCCGTACCGACCGCCGAGCGGCTGGGCGTACCCATCCTGCGCTGCGGTTTTCCGCTTTACGACCTGCTGGGCGGCTACCAGAAAACCTGGATCGGCTACCGCGGCGCGCGCCAGTTCCTGTTCGACATGGCCAACCTGGCCTTGAGCGACCACGGCCGCCACGCGGTGCCGGTGTACCGCTCCATCTACGCGCAAAAACCAGCCGGCGAGCACGCCCCTTCAACGGAACGCGCCCATGCATAGGCTCCGCCGCATGCGCGTCGTCGATCAACTGCCGGACGAGGCCGCCATGACTCCCTGCTTAAAAATCGCCTTCGCCACCTCCGACATGCAGCACGTCAACCAGCATTTCGGCTCGGCCCGTTCCTTCGCCATCTACAACGTGTCGCCCGACTCGACGGAGTTGCTGGAGGCGGCCGAATTCGGCGATCTCGCCCAGGACGGCAACGAAGACAAGCTGTCTACCAAGATCGAACTCCTGGAAGGCTGCGCCGCCATTTACTGCGAGGCGGTGGGCGCTTCCGCCATCCGCCAGTTGATCGCCGCCGGCATCCAGCCGGTGAAGGTCTACCGGGGCAGCGCCATCGCCGACCTGCTGGCGGATTTCCGCAACGAACTCGTCACCGGCCCCTCCGCCTGGCTGGCCAAGGCCATCGCCCGCCAGTGCGGCATGGACCCGTCGCGATTCAAGCGCATGGAAGCGGACGGGTGGGAGGAATGAACCCATTACACGCCTTTGCATCCGTCGAGGCCGAAGCAACCACCCCAGGCCTTGCCGGGGTGGTTGAACGGCCTATCCCGGCCCAACCGGAGCCCGGCTTCGGCGCGGCGCGCCTTACCAAACCACCAACCCATCAGGAGAATCAACCGTGCAGCGAACTGATCTCGTCGTCCAAGCGGACGATCCGGTCCTGAAATCGGAAATCGTCGCGGAACTGGTCAAACAGTTGCGCGCCCTGGACACCTACGACACCCAGAAAGACTGGTCCAACCTGCAAGTCATCGACCCGCTGGTGCTCACCAAGGAGCGCAAGCAGGCCATCCCCATCATCGGCGACCCGGACGAAATCACCCTGGCCCGGGTCAGGGCCTACTACAACGCCCTGGCCACCCTGATCGAAAAGAAATCCGGCCTCATGGCCGTGCCGGTCATCAACCTGACCCATGAAGGGTTCGGCCGCGCCTTCGTCATCGTCGGCAAGTTGCTGGTGGTCGACAAGACCCTGCGCGATGTACACCGCTTCGGCTTCGCCAGCCTGGCCAAGCTGGATGAGGAGGTCACCAAGCTGCTGGACAAAGCGCTGGGCCTGATCGGGCAATATTCGGAAGTGGCCAACGCATAGAGGCAACCCCATGAGCCCCGAAGAACTGCAAGCCCTGGAGAAGGAAGTGGCCAAAGCCAAACGCATCGCCTCGGAATGGGCCTCCAAAATGCACGACCTGGTGGAAGACCGCCTGCCGGCCGGCTACCAGGAAATTCCCGAAATCGCCCAAAGCACGTTCGACGCCTGCCAACTCTGGGCCGATGCCAACGCCAGACTGAAAGCGGCCAAACAGGCCGCCGGCTGATTTTCAACCAAAAAACCGTTAAGGAGACCCGACATGACTACTTACACCGGCCTGACGTTCGGCGGCACCCCCTGGATCCCGCTGTTCGTGCAGACATTGAACCAGACTGCCTGCATCGGTTGCGGCCGCTGCTACAAAGTCTGCCCGCGCGACGTGCTCACCCTGGTGGACCGCACCGAAGCCCTGGGCGACGATTTCGAGGAGGACGAAGATTCCGACATGGACAACACCGTGGTCATGGCCATTTCCAATCTGGCCGACTGTATCGGCTGCGAAGCCTGTTCCAAGGTGTGCCCCAAGAAGTGTTTCGCCCACGCCTCCATGGCCGCCTGACCGCCACCCCGTAACGACCGGAGTTTTTCATGGCCAAACCCCAAAAACACGTTTTCGTTTGCGTCCAGCGCCGTCCGGAAGGCCACCCGCGCGGCTCCTGCATGGCCCATCACAGCGACGAAGTGCTCAACGAGTTCCTGATGGAAATCCAGGCGCGCAACCTGTCCGAGAAATTCGCCGTCACCAGCACCGGCTGCATGGGACCCTGCGGCCAGGGACCCACCGTGCTGGTGTATCCGGAAGGCATCTTGTACGGCAAGGTTGGCAAACGGGATGTAAAGGAAATCGTCGAAACCCATCTCCTGGGCAACCAGCCGGTGACGCGCCTGCAGGCGCCGGCGGATGTGTGGGGTTGAATACTCCATGCCGCCTGATCGCTTGCAAAGCATCTGCCGCAGCCTAAGCGAGGAAATCGTCAAGCTGGGCTTCCCGGCTGGGGAAGTCACCGGACCGGACGCGGCGCGCGCCGCCCTGCAGGCGGTGCACGACCCTTACACCGGTGCGGAAAACACCCACGTCCACCTGCAAGACCCGCAAGGACGCAAGGCGGGTGAAATCCGCTTCAACAGCGACCGGAGCTTTTATGCCGAATACGTCGTGATCCGCCCCCATCCGCAAAACCCGCGCTGGTTCGTGGACTGCGTGGTCGCGTGGGGCAACGACGGGACGATCAAAAGCGAACCCAAGCTGCTTCCGGCGCTGGAATAGCCGCATGTCCGCCTTTCTCGATCCACGGGAGATTTACGATCTCCTCCTCGACTACGCTATCGCCCGCACCCCGGTCAACCGCGCCACCCTGGGCCTGGTCTGGACCCTGGTGGAAAGCGACAACGCCGCCGGACTGGCCATGAGTCCCGGCGGCGAAGCGTTGCGCACCCTGAACTGGCCCGGCACCCTGGTCGGCCGACCCCTGCCGGAGCTGGCCCGCTGGGTCAAGGAATGGGATCCTTTCCAAGCCGCCCTCGGCATGGCCGCCTGCAACGCGGCCATCAACACCCGCCGCTGCCTGCCGCCCGGCGAAATCCTGGAACCCCGGCAGGACGGCGACAACAACCTGGCCGTGTTCCGCCATTTCTTGCCGGAACTCACCGGGAAACGCGTGGTGGTGGTGGGCCGCTATCCAGGTCTGGACCGCTTCGCCGCCGCGCACGGCCTCGATCTGACCGTGCTCGAACGCCGTCCCGGCCCCAATGACTTGCCCGACGCCGCCTGCGAATACCTGCTGCCGCAAGCCGAATGGGTGTTCCTCACCGCCAGCAGCATTCCCAACAAAACCTTCCCGCGCCTCATGGAGTTGTCGCGCGACGCCACCGTGGTGCTGATGGGCCCCACGGTCCCGTGGCTGGCGGAGTTTCATCATTTTGGCGTGGATTACCTGGCCGGGGTGGAGATCGCCGACCGCGCGGCCCCGGGACAAATCGTGGCGGAAGGGGGCGGCACGCGCCTGTTCGACGGCGCGGTGCGCTACCGCGTCGCCCCGCTCACCCCCGCCGCCACCTGGGACTGGCTGCGCCGGCAGATCGCCTTTACGGCGGCGGAAAAGGAACAGCTCAACCGGGAAATGGAAGACTGGTACGCGGCCCATTCCTGCACGCAGCGTTTTCCGCGCCTGGCGGAGCGGGAAGCCATTGGCCAAAAGCTGTCGCGCCTGGACAGCTGCGCCCACGAACTGTGGAGCCGTGAGCCGCCCCCGGGCGTCGCCTGTCTGGCGGGCACCGCCCTCCCTGTGACCGTCGCCGCCGGCTAACGGCGAGCGGTGCCCACCCAGCCGCTATTTCTTCCGCCGGTAAGTGGCGGTCATGACCTGACGCCATTCGCCGTCCTTGCCCAGCATGTGCGAGGTCAGCACCCGCTGGTCGTCGCCCTTGATCTCGATCACATCCCTGTAGCGGGTCAGCTTGTCCTCCTCGCCAAAGATCGGGCCTTCCGAATTGAGCGTGAGCGCCCTGCCCTCAGCGTCCAGCGAGCCGTCGTAGACCCAAAGGTGCGTCATCATCGATCCGACCCAGGTGCCGACGAAGCGGCCCTTCTGCGGATCGTAGCCCAGGGTCATCAACATGTTCGCCATGCCGCCGCCGGGCATTTCGCCCTGCCCCTCGCACAGCACCCAGAAGCCGCCGAGTGCACGCACGCTCTCGCTGCCGTTGAATTTTTCCATCGGCTTGCCGGGTTCCATCGCGCATTCGGACTCATAGGTCCAGTCGCCCATGAGTTTTTGCAGCCATTGGTGTTCTTTCTGCGGTTCAGTATTCATCGCTTTCTCCCTTCTCATCGCAGGCAATCCGCCGGCAGGGGCGGATGACCGGCCGAATTTCGAAACTGCCCCGGCTCACGCGGAGACCCGGGCAGCGACGCCGCGGGAGCGGCTAAACGCGACAATCATGCGCCTGGAATAGCGCCACTCCCTGCCCGATTGGATCGGAGTGGTGTTCAAAAGTTGTGTCTGGGGAGATGAGAACCGCGGCAATTTCCGCGTGGCTCCCGAAGCAGTACGCCGGGAAACTTCGGTTTCAGAAGTCCTGCCACAGGGCGAAATCCGGCTGGACAACACGCTTTAAAGAGGCAGAATGTACGTTCCTATTTCATCGATCTGTACATGCGGGCATTGCCATGAAAGAAGCCACCTTCACAGAAGTGCGCAATCACGCCAAGCTGTATTTCGACATCGTCGAGTCGGGCGAATCCGTACGCGTCCTGCGTAACGGCAAACCCATCGCCGATATCGTCCCGATCATGGCCGACCTGCCTTCCTGGAAGCGTCGCAAAGCGCAACCGTTGGTGCTGGATGGCGTGTCGGTCAGCCGCATGATTCTCCAGGAGCGCGAATCCGCAATGTGAGCGGCCACCCGTGCGCGTCTTTTTCGATACTTCGGCTTTTGTGAAGCGCTACGTCAGCGAGGCCGGAACCGACACCGTACTGGAGTGGTGCGACCGCGCCACGGAAATCGGTCTTTCCGGAATCGCCCTGCCGGAAATGATCTCGGCGTTCTGCCGCCTTCGCCGGGAAGGAAAAATCACCGACGTGCAGTACCGGCAGTTGAAAAACTTGCTGCTGGACGACATCGAAGACGCCGCTGTCTGCGACCTAACGCCGTCGGTACTGGCACTGGCTGTATCGAGTCTTGAACACAACGTGTTGCGAGCCATGGACGCCATTCACATCGGCAGCGCCGTAGCATTGAAAGCCGACGTATTTGTGTCGGCAGACCAGCGTCAACTTGACGCTGCGGCCCGTGCTGGATTGCGGGCTGAAAAAGTCGCGATCTGACCAAGCGCAACGTTGGCTCCAGCCGGTGAGTGTTGGGTTGTGCGGAGAATCGCTTACCAAGCCCTGCTGTCTGCTGTAGCCCGGAGGCGCCCCAGCGCGTCCGGGAACCCACGCCGGCAACACAACCGCCGCCATCCATCCGTAAATGTCCATCCCGGACGCCCCTCGGCGGGGCCTCCGGGCTACGCTGGCAGGAAATGGTGCGGTGCATACATTACCTGACTTCCTTTCAGCGCAACTTGTGCGAGTTGGAGATGTTGGAATGTTAGAACTGACCCTTTGTCTCCCCTCGTGCTGGAGTTGTTGGAATGTTAGAACTGATAATCCTCTAGCCAGCCTCCTCGGGCCGGTGGTAACACTGGCCTGGGTGAATCGAGAAACGAGGAGGCTGTCATGGCACTTTATTGCGGAATTGATCTGCATTCCAACAACCACGTGGTGG
>DATDOO010000251.1:0-12502 GCA_035293245.1 Methylococcaceae bacterium | reverse complement strand
GCTACAGGGGAACGTAAAGTGGCGCGCCCGGAGAGATTCGAACTCCCGACCACCTAGTTCGTAGCCAGGTACTCTATCCAACTGAGCTACGGGCGCATAAGAATTGAGAATTATGCTTTCATCGGTTTATGG
This sequence comes from Methylococcaceae bacterium, assembly GCA_035293245.1. GTDB lineage: Bacteria > Pseudomonadota > Gammaproteobacteria > Methylococcales > Methylococcaceae > DATDOO01. The sequence continues at coordinate 12,370 of DATDOO010000251.1, read as the reverse complement.
CGTCAACCGCAATGCGCCTTAAAAGGGCGAAGATGGCGGAGAGAGAGGGATTCGAACCCTCGATGGGCTTTTGGCCCATACTCCCTTAGCAGGGGAGCGCCTTCGGCCTCTCGGCCATCTCTCCGGGAACTGTTGTGAATGCGTGCGCTGGGGCGACCGGCACGAATCAGGGCTGGTGCTCTGCAGCCGCCGCCTGTTCTTTCTTGATACGCTCGTAGATTTCCTCGCGGTGAACGGCGACATCCTTGGGCGCGTTGACGCCGATGCGCACCTGATTGCCTTTGACACCCAGGACGGTGACGGTTACGTCATCGCCGACCATCAGGGTTTCACCCACTCTTCGAGTTAAAATAAGCATGATCCTGAATCCTTTATTTCCTTCAATTCAATACAAAAGCACCGTCTTGACGGTAGCCAACCGCCGACCATTTTAGCAATTATTTGACTTTATGTAAGCTTCCCTCGGCGCGGAGGCGGATTCATTATCAGGCGACTCCCGGAAGCTGTTATGATTCGATAGCGATTTAGGTTTCACGGGGCGATCTTCCTTGCAGGCTGCGGAATTCGAGAGTGCCATGAGCGCCACGGAGAAGCGTGCCACGCTTGCGCTGGCGGGCATCTACATGTTGCGCATGCTGGGGCTGTTCCTGATCTTGCCCGTTTTTTCCCTGTACGCCCGGCAACTCCCGGACGCCACTCCCCACCTGATCGGCCTTGCCATCGGCATTTACGGCCTGACTCAGGCGTTGTTGCAGATTCCTTTCGGCGTCTTGTCCGACCGCTACGGTCGCCATGTGCTGATCCGGATCGGCTTGCTGATCTTCGCCGGCGGCTCCTTTATGGCGTCAATGGCGGATTCCATATACGGCATCATCGCCGGGCGCGCCTTGCAGGGGGCCGGCGCCATTGCCGGCGTGGTAATGGCGTTGGTCGCCGACCTTACCCGCGAGGAGCACCGCACCAAGGCCATGGCGCTGATCGGCGTGAGCATCGGCATGTCCTTCGCGGTGTCGATGGTGGCCGGGCCGGTGTTTGCCGGATGGCTGGGTGTTCCTGGACTGTTCTGGATGATTGGAGCGCTCGCCCTGCTGGCAATCATCGTTCTGCAGACGCTGGTGCCCACGCCCGCCGTTTCCCGTTTCCATCGCGACGCCCAGGCCAACCCGGCCCAGTTCCGCTCCGTCGTCGGGAATGTGGAGTTGCTGCGGTTGAACGGCGGGGTATTCGTGCTGCACATGGTTCTGACCGCCATGTTCGTGGTCATGCCCCTGGTGTTGCGGGACACGCTGGGGATGGAAACCGCCCGTCATTGGCAGGTGTATCTGCCGGTGTTCGTCGGCTCTTTGCTCAGCATGGTTCCTTGCATCGTGCTGGCGGGCAAGGGGTCGTTTTTCAAGGGGATTTTCCTGTTCGGCATCCTGTGCGTCACCGCCGCCTGCGCAGGTCTTGCGCTGGGGTCGTCTACCCTCTGGAGCGCGGCGGGTTTCCTCTACGTATTCTTCACCGGATTCAACCTGCTGGAGGCGATGCTGCCTTCGCTGGTGGCCCGCATCGCTCCTCCGGATCTCAAAGGCACGGCGATGGGGATGTTTTCCACCGCGCAATTTCTCGGCGCTTTTGCCGGCGGCATGCTGGGCGGCTGGGTTCAGGGGCTGGCGGGGATCGAGGCTGTATTCCTGGTTTGCGCGGGTGCGGCTTTGCTATGGCTTCTCATGGCGTTTTTCATGCGTCCGCCGAAAATGTTGCGCAGCCGACTGTTGCGCTTGGGTGAACTGACGCCGGAGACGGCGTCGCGGGCGGCAGGCCGGCTGCGGCAGGTGGTGGGAGTTGCGGAAGCGGTGGTGCTCGCGGATGATGGCGTCGCCTATCTGAAAGTGGATCCGCGCCTGCTCGACGAACTCGCCTTGTGGGAGACCGTGCGGGAACTGGTCCCGTCCGACGCATAATCTTGTTTTTGTCCATTTACGGCTACGGAGGCAATCATGGCCAGTCGCGGCGTCAACAAAGTCATTCTCATCGGCAATCTGGGCGCCGACCCGGAAGTGCGCTACATGCCCAGCGGCGGCGCCGTGGCGACCCTGCGGCTTGCCACCAGCGAAACCTGGAAGGACAAGCAGACCGGACAGACCCAGGAGCGCACCGAATGGCACCGGGTTACCCTGTACCAGCGGCTCGGAGAGATCGCCGGCGAATACCTGCGCAAAGGCAGCAAGGTGTATATCGAAGGCTCCCTGCGCACGCGCAAGTGGCAGGGACAGGATGGCCAGGATCGCTACAGCACGGAGATCGTCGCCAGCGAAATGCAGATGCTCGACAGCCGCGGTGGCGGTTCGGCCAGCATGGGAAGCGATGCGGGGGACGATTTCGCGCCACCGCAACGGAGCGCGCCGCAACGGAGCGGCGAGGCGCCGCGCACCAGTCCGGAGCCCGGATTCAGCGGCGATTTCGACGACGACATTCCGTTCTAGGGCCGCCCTTTTCCCCTGAGCCGCCGACGGGGCTTGCAGTTCGCGGCGGTCGGGACAGCCGACCTTCTCAGCCCTTTTCAACAGGGCTATTTTTCCAGCAGGCGCGGCAGCAGCTCGGCCAGGTTGCAGGGACGGGTACGGTTGTCGAGTTGCGCACGGATCAGGCGGTTCCAGGCGGTGCGGCAAGCGCTGGATGAGCCCGGGAGGCAAAAGAGGTACGTGCCGTTGGCCACGCCGGCGATTGCGCGCGACTGGATGGTGGACGCGCCGATTTCCTCGAAGGACAGCATCCGGAACACCTCGCCGAAACCCTCCAGCGTCTTGTCGAACAGCACCGACACCGCTTCCGGCGTGCCGTCCCTCCCGGTCACGCCGGTGCCCCCGGTGGCGATGACCACCTGGACGGCGGGTTCGGCGATCCATTGCGAAACCACCGCGCGGATCTGATACAAGTCGTCCCGTACGATGCGCCTCTCGGCCAGACGATGACCCGCCTGCACCAGGAGATCCACCAGCGTTTGTCCGGAGGTATCGGTTTCCGCGGTGCGCGTGTCGGAAACCGTGAGCACGGCGATGTTGAGTGGCAGGAAAGGACGGTCGCTGTCGGTCAGGCTAGGCATGGCGGTATCTGGCTGTGTCGATACGTGGGGAGAGTTTAGCGCCGGGCGCGGCGACAGGTGTGATAAATTCCTTGTCCGCTCCCAACCTCGCCCCGCCATGCCGGACTTGCCGCAGTCCCATTACCCCAGTTGTGTGGATAACCCCGAAGTGGGCGCCCTGCGCGCCGACGAGGCGCTGGCACGTATCCTCGGCGCCGTCGCCCCGGTGCGCGGGCGTGAATTCATTCCTTTGCCGGAAGCGGTGGGGCGGGTGCTGGACCAAGACGTCGCATCGCCTTTCGATGTGCCTGGCCACCGTAATTCCGCCGTGGACGGCTACGCCGTGCGCGCGGTGGACTTGCCCGCCGCGGGAGGGGCGGCGCGCCTGAACGTGATCGGCGCCGCTTTGGCGGGCAAGCCGTTCGGCGGCGGGGTCGGGGCAGGGGAAGCAGTGCGGGTCATGACCGGCGCGCCGCTGCCGGAGGGCGCGGACACCGCGCTGATGCAGGAGCATGTGCGTCTCCAGGACGGCCAAATCATCGTGGGGGATCGCCACGGCCCAGGGGAGAATGTGCGCCAGGCGGGAGAAGACCTGCGGCGTGGAGAAATCGCGCTGCGTGCCGGACGGTTGCTGACGCCCGCCGACATCGGCCTGCTGGCTTCGCTGGGCCTGACGGAAATCCCTGCCAAACGCCGGGTGCGCGTGGCGGTGCTGTCCACCGGTGACGAATTGACCCCGCTGGGCGAAATTCCCGCTCCCGGCACGATTCACGACAGCAACCGCTACAGCCTGCTGGCGGCGTTGCGGCGGCCCGGCGTGGAGACCCTCGACCTCGGCATCGCCCGCGACAAGCCCGAGGAACTGCGCGCCGCGCTGAGTGAGGCCAGCCGCTCTGCCGACGTGCTGCTCACCACCGGCGGCGTGTCGGTGGGCGAGGCGGATTACGTCCGGCCCCTATTGGCCGAACTGGGTCGGGTGGACTTCTGGAAAATCGCCATCAAACCGGGGCGTCCGCTGGCCTTCGGCCGGATCGGCGACTGCCTGTTTTTCGGCCTGCCCGGCAATCCGGTCGCCGTGCTGGTGACCTACGGACTGTTTGTCCGCCCCGCCTTGTTCAGGCGCATGGGCGTCGCCCACCCCCCGCACCCGCTCACCCTTCAGGCCCGCCTGACCGCCCCGCTACGCAAGAGGCCGGGACGCACCGAATACCCGCGCGGGTTTATGGAGCGCGCGCCGGACGGCGAATGGCAGGTTACGCCGTTTCGCCGCCAGGGATCGGGCATCCTGCGTTCCATGAGCGAATCGAACGCGCTCATCCACCTGCCGTTCGAGGCGGGAAATGTCGCGGAAGGAGATTGGGTGGAGGTGGAGCCATTTGCCGGGTGGTTCGGCGGGACGTGAACCGAAACCAGAACGCCCGCTCTCGGCGGCGCGTCTGCAATGAGTAAAATGGAAAACATAGAAAACAAATCTGCGCGATACCGGAGACCCCCATGCCTTGCACACACGAAATTTTTGACGAGATCAACGTTCTCGCCCGTTACAACCTCGCCACCACCCAGGAAGGAATCAAGGTGCACAAGGGTGCGGACCCCGCCGTCATCGCCGCGGTCAGGCGCCTGCACGACAAAGATTTGCTGACCCAGAGCGATGGCGGCTATCTCACCCCACTGGGCCGCGAGGCGGCGGAGCACGTGCAGGCAGCCCTGACGTTGCTGATGCCGGCCGGATGAGGCACGCCGAACGATGGGGAACCCTTTTTGGAAGGAGATGCCCTTGGCGGCGATGAGCGACGCCGAATGGGAGTCCCTGTGCGACGGGTGCGCGCGCTGCTGTCTGTACAAGCTGGAAGTCGAGGAGAGCGGGGAAATTTGCTGGACGCGCGTCGCGTGCAAGGAGCTGAATCTGGCCACCTGCCGCTGTTCCTGTTACGCCGACCGGACGCAGCGCGTACCCGGTTGTCTCGACTTGCGCCGGAGACCTACGCCGACTCGCTGGCTGCCTCCGACCTGCGCCTACCGCCTGCTGGCGGAAGGCGACGATCTGCCGGACTGGCATCCGTTGCGGACGGGCGACCCCGGCAGCGTTTGGGAATCCGGCATTTCCGTGGTCGATTACGCGATTACCGAAACGGCGGCCATCGACCTGCATGAACACGTCATCGAGTGGCAGGACGAGTGAGGAATCGACGCTGAGAGGGGAACGAAGTAAATCGGTCGTGCTTTTCCGCTTTTCGCCGACGAGAAGCCTATTTTGCAGGCATCAGCCACGCCACGACGCAACTGACTACGGCGATAATTCCGGCAACCAGCAAGGTTTTCCCGGCCAGGGAAGTAAAAAGCGCCCAGGAAATCGCCTCAAAAATCCAGAGAACGGCAAGGCCCGCGACCAAAATCAGAGTAATCGCCACGACCAGTTTCAGCGTGCCGACCAGGGCGGAGGAGTTGTGGTTTTCGTGGAGCGGTTCTTTGCGCATGGCTTTCTCCCTCTGGGCAACGACAAGGCCTAAAGCGATGCGGGATGAAAGGACCCGGCGGGACACAAATCAATCGCGGTGAACCGCGTCATTGCTGCATTTTAATTCTGTGGATAACTATGGATACCACCAAAAATACCACCAGAACGACAGCGCTTGCTCTCTGCCGGTCACGTTATGATACATAAAACCCGCCACGGTGGGCGGGTCTTCCGTCTGGGCCAGCGCCTTGCCCCCATCAATGAATTACATCGCCAGGCCGTGGCTTCGGGGTGACCAGCCGCCGGACGATGACGTTATGGCCCGCCCGTTCCAGTTCCGCCACTTGCGCCGTAACGTCCTCGCCTTCTTGCGCGATAAGCTGCGCCCACGGTCGGTTATCCGCCGGTGCGCGTGATTCCAATTTCTCAATTCTGCTTTTCAGATTCATGCCTTTTGCTCTCACTCAGCTTGGCTATTTCCTCGAAGGTACGCCGCGTGAATGGCGGGATACCCGCCCCGTGTAACGTCAAATACTGCCGGTCATCCGCGCCAGCAGCCTTACTCTCCAATCGCCTTACTCGTTGCTCAATGCTCATGCCCGCGCCTCCGCCGCCCGCAGCGGCACCAGCTCGATGCGCATGACGTTGACGCCCGCCGCCTCCAGTTCGTCCGCTTGCCGCTCCGCCTCCACGTCGTCTTCGCGGTACATGACGACTTTCACCAGCTTGCCCGGTTCCGGTAGCCGTTCTTCCAGTCGCTTCAATCGTGCTTCGATGCTCATGCTGCCCCCCGCTCGACGCCGGTATGCACCACGAATCGACGCAAGCGGCAACCCGCCGCTTCCAGCTCGTCCGCTTGCCGCATCTTCGCCGCGTCGCCCGCCACGTACACAAATACTTTCGCCAGCTTGCCGGGTTCCGGTAGCTGCGCCTCCAATCTCTCGATTTTCGCTCTCAGGTTCATAGTTTCGCCTCCAAAGCTTCAATGCGTTTCGTCAATTCCTCGGTTTCGGCAATCCGCGCCAAGCCGCCCAATCCATCGAGCAGCATCTTCGCCACGTCCGGCGGAATCTGACCAGATAAGGCGCTGTCCACGATGGACGATGCCTTGCCGGTCAAGCTCCCGTCCGTTGCGGTAATCGCTACCGGCTCCGCCTGGGGCTTCATCGGCGGACAGGTGCGGGACAATAACAACGATGCCGCCGCCGTATCCCCGCCCTTCGCCGCGAGGATGAGACCGTTCACGATGCCATCCCATTCCTTGCCCACGGCCTCCCGCAATTTACCCGCCAAGGTCAATCCCGGCGGTCTTCCCGCGGGGTTGCCAGACTCCCCCTTCTCCCATTGCTGGGGTCGACTCTTCTGCTTCTTTTCGTGTTCCATCAGAAAATCCTCGTATTCATTCCGTCAGTATCAGCCTTACTTATACGATACCGCCGCGCACCTGGTATGCGTACCGGTAGCAAGCTCTTCTCGGGTATCTCGCCCAGCCGCTCAAGCTCGGCCTGAGCGTCACGCATTTGCTCCAGGCTGCGGAGGTATCTGTCCCATGCCAAATCCGCCGTAGTGGGAGCCTGTCGCATATTTTCTGACGTCATAAAAAATCTCCATCGCCGTCTGTCGGTCGATTCGCGGTGACAGTGGGATTTTCTTTCGTTATGCACGACTCGCGCCTTTGAACTAAATCATCAACTTGATAATTGGCACGTGTTTCGCGGTGGAAAATGTCTGAATTCGACTCCCCACCGCCGGGGACGATGGATACGCATTTCAGCCCGTAGCAGCGCCCCATGACCTTGAGTAGGTGCTTGAGACGTTGGGGAAGGTCGTCGGTACTGCCTTCCACGATCAGTGTGATGCGCGTCTTCATCCTGCCTCCTTCGCCGTGAACTGGTCACACCACGCCGGCGTTGCTGCCCACTTGATGTCAGCTCTCGGCGAGATTTCACAGAACAGCAGGTGTGGGCGGGTTTCATCCGGCATTTGCGAGTGCTGGCAGGCCGAACAGAAGACCAATTGGAAGGCGCGTTCCTCCGCCTCCGGCCTGGACAGCCCGGCATCGAATTCGAGGATTCCGGCACGTTCCTGGAAGTTCTCGGCCAGGGCTTCCCTTTGCAATTCCGCGAGAATGGCGGCCTTGTGCTGGCGTAGAACAGGGACTAACCGCTCAATGGCATCCTGGTTCCCTCGAACCTTGAGCGTGCCGCGTGGGGTGGCGGTGATGGCTACCCCTTCGCCTTCAGCTTGACGGATGAGTTCGGCAACGGCGCTCACAATTCAATCTCCACCTTTTCGATCTCCCCAGATTCCACCGTTTGAAGTTCTACCTCTCTACAGGCCGCGCCAGCCGTGTGATTCAGCGATTTCTGAGGTTCTACCGTAGGTGTATCTGTAGAGTCTTGAAAATCGCTGTGCGCCGCGTGGCTGTAGGGCTGTAGAGTGGTAGAGTTTTGAGAGGGGGTATCTGGGGGGAGGTAGCGCAAGAATGCATCTTTAAACTGATTCAGGTCGTACCCGTTGCGATTAACTCCAGCCAATTTCAGTTGGGCGGCCCTGATTCCGAACGGAGAAAGCAGACGCGAAAGGCTGGTTGTGGTGAGCGGTTTCCCGTGCCGCCACTCTGCCCACGGACGGTCTTCCATGTCGACCAAGTGCCGAACCAATTCCGTGCCGTGTAACCGGATAAGGTTTTTGTCATCGAACACCTTCCGGATGTCGCGGAGGATCATCGGCCCGATGCCGTCGTCATCGTCGTCCATAACGTTGAGAGTTTTGAAGGATGCCAGCGCTGTGCCCGGCCAACTGTCGCCGATGAGTTCCGCGATGGCGAACAACGGCGTCCAGTTATCCAGGGCACGGTCGTTGCCGTGCTCCGGCAAGCTGGGCGAATACCCCTTGAGCGCCACCTTATTGTCCTCGGCCCAGCGCAGACACTTCGACCGGATGTCGCGGCAACTGTGGTCAAAATCCAGGGGCAGCTTGCTTACCGATTCACCCGGCAACTTGCGCCGTAACCGCACCACAACCGAACGATCCAGGATCGTGGACGGCGGTAGTTTGATCATGGCGATGACCATCGGGCACCACGTCGAAAACTTCCGGGGTTCGTGGTCGTCGCCGTGCACACGGACGACAAAGGCGGTGCTCCGGGTGTGTCCGCTGTTGATGACGCCTCGAAGTTCTTCGTTGTCGTGAAGGAAGGTGTCGCCTTCGTCGATCAGCAGTGCCGGCCGCCATGCCTCGATGCAGCGGAAAATCGCGGCGGCGGTGATGTTGGACGCGGTCAGCGCGCGCAAGCAGAGCGCGGCAAGAATTTCCAGCAGCGTGGTCTTCCCGCACCGTTTTTCAGGCGACGAAATAAGCAGCTTTGGCCAGATGCGGAAGGCGTCGTAACAGTATGTGCCGAGAATCCATAGCGACAGCGCCTCCTTCGCGCCGGCGGGCAAAATCACATGCCGAAGCAGCAAGGTTTGGATTTCGGCCAACAGTTCCGCGCCGTCCACTGGATCGTGCCAGGGCCGCACGTCCTGCACCAGCGCCGAATCGTCCCGCTCGGGTTCCGCCGTGGTGTGTCTGCGCTCGTGGACCAGTTTATCCAGGGTGGCGACACGGACGCCGAGAGACTTCGCCTCAGTCTCGCGGCAACGGTCATATTCCAGGGGCGATAGCGCCGCCAGCCGTTCCACGATGGCCTCGCCGGTGTTCCGGTGTTCTTGGTCTAGCAGCGCATCGGCGTCAGCTTCAATGCTCATAGAGCCTCCGTGCGTCGGCAATACGCTCCGCCGCCACCTGGACGCGGGCCAAGTCCTCATCCGACAAATCGAAGCCGTTCCCGATGTCCGCCGCCGCGATTGCGACGATGGCGGCTTCCTTGTCTATGATTTTTAGGATGTCTGGCGCGGGAACCCGGTTTCGGGTCGGTGCCTGGTGGTGCTGGCGTTCGGTCGCCGGGAATAGGTCGGCCAGGGTCAGGCCGACGGCAGCGAGCACTTCCGCAGCGGATGCCCCGCCGAAGTCATTCAGGAGTATGCGGCCGTCGTTCAGTTCGCGGATGGAAAGTGACGGGGTTCGATCCTCCCGGCAGGGAGAGCGGGCAATCCAGCGCCCCGCCCCAGTCTGGCGGACGCCGGAGAGCAGCGGCAGCAGCTTATCCACTGGCGAGCCGTTATAATTGTGATGCGTGTATCCCTTGCCTCCGCGCGCGGTTGCCGCCGCGCCGGGGGTGCTCATGCTCCCTCCTTGCGCTTTAAGTGAAGCTCCGAGACAAGCTTCCTAATCTCCTCGTCGGACTTTCCAGCAATAACTGCGCGGTTGATCGCTTCGACCTCGTAAGAGGGCCAAGCGCTGGAGTTCGGGCCGATCTCAACCGGCTTCGTAAATAAGCCGCTCTGGATGTCGCGATAGAGCTGGGAGTTGGATTTGCCGCGTGCGGCAAGCACGGCGGGCTTTCTTAATAGAAGCGTCGTTGCGGATTGATTAACCATGCATTCCCCTTATTTGGTAGGGGCCTAGGCGGGATGCCCCGGCATGGGCTGGGCATTTTGCGCATGAATTCAGCCGCGAATAGCGAAACCGTGCCGCCTTTAAGGGTGTCACCCTTCCTGAAATGCAGGCGTGCCGCGGGCTAGGCGGCGTCGCTGTTTTCTGGTTTTCGCCCCGTCCCGGCCCACTCAGGGCGGATGATGGACGCGCCAGATTGAGCCAGGCGAACAGAAAAGCCCTTGTCTCGCAGCCAGACTTCCACAGCGGCGTTGTTCGGGTGAGCAGTGCGGCTGTTCTTGTCCGCCTTGCCCCAGAAGATCAGCGCCGCTTGGTTCAGATAGGCGAGCTTGTCCGATTTGTTTGGATTGGTCGCTGGCGTTTCCTCGTCTGGCGTGGGAGCCGCGGTCCTGCCTTGATCCTCGGCGATTTCCGGTAATTCCATTGGCAATTCCCACTGTGCGCCGGTGGCCCACTTTACGAAGGCGGGGAGGAGAATTCCGCCCACGTAGTAATCCGACAGGGCGCGCTCGACCGTGAATAGCCGGTCATCGAATTCCTTCCCCGCCGTGAATGCCCGACGCCCCGGCCCCGCCATCCAACTATGACTGCGAATCAAACCGTTCTGGCGGGGTTCGATATTCAAAGATAGCGCCACAGCTTCCCATAGCTCTACCTTGGGTATGTGCCGCCACGTGTCCCAATTGGGTGGAATCAATGCCATAGCACCTCCACAGTGCCAATCTCCACAGAAGGGAGCCGCGCCGCCGGGGGGTGGAGATTCCCGGTATTCGCCCCGTCGGGCTAGGCGCGGCAAACGGGTATCATGCCAGGGCTTCAAGCCCCTTGCGCTCCAGCAGGTGAAGCAATTTCATCGATGGGCCGCTGGGATGCTTCTTGCCGATTTCCCACTGCCGCACCGTCGATAGGCTGGTGTTGAGCACGGCCGCGAGCACGGCCTGGCTGAGCCGGTAGCGCTCCCGCAAGGCACGGACGGCCGCGGCATCGTATTCCGGCACCGTCTCCAGGCAGAGCGCATCAAACTCCAGCATTCTGCGCTTGTCGATCAGGCCGATTTCATGCAGATCGGCTGCCATTTCGTGCACCTCTTGCAGGATTCGGCTTTTACGCTTTGCGGTTGTCATGGCATATCTCCGAGAATTTGCCGCCAATAACGGCATGTCCGAGTTGATGGTCGTCGAGCACCAAGTATTGCCCCGCCAATTCCTGAAGGGCCTTGAGTTCATCCGTATCGATATTGGCCCGCTCGTTTTTGCTGAACCCGAACAGGAAGAACCAGCGACTTCCCTTGTTCGTCGCAACGAGTGTGCGGGTGCTTCCGCTCTTGCCCCGGCCCGGTAACGGCACGCGCTTCTTGACTACACCGCCGCCAAGATCAGCGTCAATCAGCCCCCGCTCCATTTCGGAAACGGCTTGGCACAATGCGCGGTCAGGCAGCCCCGCCTTGTCCTGCCAGCGCGTGAAAGGCCGCGTCTTGAATACCCGCCGCATGTCAGAACTATATCACTTAGTGCCATAGCATCGCATAAAGTTTCAGGCTGGTTTCTTGAACGGCAACACCTTCGCGCCGTCCCGCAAGCCGTCCAGGTAATCCGCCCACCAGGTCATCATCTTCCGGCGCTCGGGCAGGTGCTCGGCGTAGTTGTAAGCGGCTCGAATTTCGTCCCGCTCGGCGTGGGCAAGCTGGCGCTCGATGGCGTCCCGGTGCCATAGGTGCGACTCGTTTAGCCGGGTGGATGCCATGGAGCGGAAGCCGTGGGCGGTCATCTGGTCCTTCGTGTACCCCATGCGCCGCAGCGCGGCCAGGATGGTGACCTCCGACATGCAACGTGAAGGGGCGCGTTCGCTCGGGAACACGTACTTGCCGTGGCCGGTGAGGGGACGGATTTCCTCCAGGGTGGCTATGGCCTGACGCGAGAGGGGGATAATGTGGATCGCCCGCATCTTCATCTTGTGGGCTGGGATGCGCCACTCGGCCTTGTCCACGTCGATTTCCGCCCACTCCATGTGGCAGATTTCTCCGGGGCGGCAGAAGGTGTATGCGGACAGCTTGAGGGCGCAGCGGGTCACCAGCGTTCCGTTATAGGCTTCGATGTTGCGCATGAGTTCGCCGACTTCCTTTTCGTCGGTGATGGCGCTCCGGTGCTTCGACTTCACGGGCGGTAGCGCGCCGGTCACGTCCTGTCCGGGATTCCTGTCCGCGCGCCCGGTGGCGACGGCGTAACGGAAAACCTGGGAGCAGGTTTGGTGCATCCGGTGGGCGGTGTCGATAGCGTCGCCATTTTTTGCGAAACCTGAAATGGGTCCGTCCGAGTTCAGGAGCAAAAAATTGGCGACGACCAGTG
>DATDOO010000250.1:0-4113 GCA_035293245.1 Methylococcaceae bacterium | reverse complement strand
ATGACCTGTTGGTCCATGGCGATGTCCTTCAATTCCACGCCGCGTGCTTTTCCAGCCAGGGAAACAGGTCGCGCGGCGCGTCGATGAGGTCGTCCGCGCCCCAGGTGCGCGGGTCGTCGCCGTCGGTCAGGTAGCCGTACAGCGCTGCCACGGTGCGCATGCCGGCGCGCTGGCCGGCTTCGATGTCGCGCCCGGCATCGCCCACATAGACGCAGGCGGCGGCCTCGCAACCGGCCCGCCGCGCGGCTTCCAGCATGGGCAGGGGGTGGGGTTTTTTCTCCGCCACCGTGTCGCCGCTGACGACGCAGGCGGCGCGAGCGCTCAGGTCCAGCGCCGCCAGCAAGGGATCGGTCAGCCAGGCGGGCTTGTTGGTGACCACCCCCCACGGCAAGCCGCGCGCTTCCAAAGCGTCGAGCACGGCGTCCATGCCGTCGAACAGGCGCGTGTGCCGGGCGATGTTTTCCCGGTAGGCTTTGAGCATCGAGGGAAGCAGGTCGTCGAGGCGCGCCGGGTCGCCGCCGTGCTGCTCCAGTCAGGCGAGCAGGATGGCGCCTGCGCCGGAGGAAACGTGCGGCCGCAAGACCGCGAGGGGCAGAGGCGCGTAACCGGCTTCGGCCAGCGCGGCGTTGGCGGCGCTGACCAAGTCCGGCGCCGTGTCGAGCAAGGTGCCGTCCAGGTCGAACAAGACCGCCTGGATGAGTGGAAGGCTCATGCCGCGGGTCGGGCGAAAGCGGCCAGATAGTTGACGCCGAGATCGCCGCTGAGGGAAAAGCCGCGGGAAAAGGGGTTGTAGCCGATCCCTGTCAGCGCCAGCGGTTCCAGCCCTGCGGCGCGCGCCCAGGCGCTCAGTTCCGCCGGGCGGATGAAGGTATTGTGGTCGTGGGTGCCCTTGGGAATCATTTTCAGGAGGTGTTCCGCCGCGACGATGGCCAGCAGCCAGGCTTGGGGCGTACGGTTGAGGGTGGAAAAGAACACCTTGCCGCCGGGTTTGACCGAGCGCGCGCAGGCCCGGACGATGGCAGCGGGGTCGGGAACGTGTTCGAGCATTTCCATGCAGGTGACGAAGTCGAAACCGGCCGGTTTTTCTTCCGCCAGTGTTTCGGCGCTGACCACTCGGTATTCGGCGTGGATGCCCGTTTCCAGCCCGTGCAACTCGGCGATGTCGATCAACTCCGGGCTGAGGTCGATGCCCAGCACCTGGGCGCCGAGCTTGGCCAAAGCTTCGCTGAGGATGCCGCCGCCGCAGCCCACGTCCACCGCGGACAGTCCCTGCGGCCGAATGTGTTGCTGGATGAATTGCAAACGAAGGGGGTTGACCTGGTGCAGGGTTTTCAGCTCGCCTTCCGGGTCCCACCAGCGCTGGGCGTGGCCGCCGAACTTGCCGATTTCGTGGGCGTGGACGTTGGCTGCGCTCATGCGGGATCCCGTGGTGAAAAAGAAGAAACGAGCTTTTCCCGCCAGTGCCGGGCGCGCTCGAGCAGGTCGGCCTCGTCCAGGGTGGTCAGTTCCCGCTGGCGCAACAGGCGCCGGCCGGCGACCCACACGTCCGTGACGTGTTCACGCCCGGCGGCGTAGACGATCTGCGAGATGGGATCGAACAGCGGCTGAGTTTCCAGCGCATCGAGACGGATGGCGGCGATATCTGCAGACTTGCCCGGCGCGAGCGATCCGGTTTCGCTCTCCAGCCCCAGCGCTTTCGCGCCGTTGAGGGTGGCCATGCGCAGGGCGGTCCTGGCCGGCACGGCGCGGGCGTCGCCCGCTACTGCCTTGGCCAGCAGCGCGGCGGTGCGCATCTCGCCGAGCATATCCAGATCGTTGTTGCTCGCCGCGCCGTCGGTGCCGAGTGCAACGTTGATGCCGGCGCCCAGCAGCTTGGCGACAGGGCAAAAACCGCTGGCCAGCTTGAGGTTGGATTCCGGGCAGTGGACGGCGCTGGCGCCGAATTCCCCATAGCGGGCGATCTCCGCGTCATCGAGTTGGGTCATGTGCACGCCGATGAACTGGGGACTAAGCAGTTCCAGTTGTTCCAGCCGCTGCAGGGGCCGCATGCCGTGGGTTTTCAGGCCCTGATCCACTTCGTCGCGGGTTTCGTGGAGATGCATGTGGATGGGCAGATCCAGTTCCCCGGCGAGTACGCCGACGCGCCGGAGGCTTGCGTCGGACACGGTGTAGGGTGCGTGCGGGGCGAAGACGGGGTGCAGCAGCGGCTCGCCGCGCAGTTCGTCGCGCAAGGCGAGCCCCTTGGTGAAGTATTCATCGGCTGTTCCGGCCCAGGCGGAAGGGAAGTCGATCAGGATCAGCCCCACGGCGGCGCGTACGCCGGCGCGCAAGGCGCGGCGGGCAAATACGTCGGGGAAGAAATACATGTCGTTGCAGCAGGTGACGCCGCCCCTCAGCATTTCCGCCAGCGCCAGGTCCGTGCCGTCGCGGACGAAAGCTTCGCCTACCCAGCGGCTTTCCAGCGGCCAGATGTGGTTTTGCAGCCAGTCCATGAGCGGCAGATCGTCGGCGACGCCGCGCAGCAGGTTCATGGCGGCGTGGCTGTGGGCGTTGATCAGGCCGGGGATGAGGGCGTGTTGGTCGAAGACTTCGGTCGGGAGGTCCGGATAATCGGCCAGCGCCGCGTCGCGCGGCAGGACCGCCGCAATTCGCCCGCCGGCGAGCACGAGCGCGTGGTTTTTCAGCACCACGCCTTCCGGTTCCACCGGAATGATCCAGCGCGCCAGCAACAGGCAGTCCGGGTTCATGCTTCTCCGTTCAAAATACCTAGTGTTCCGATCAACTTTATCATGCCCGCTAGGGTCATGCATCCGCGCGGCACGCATTTTATCCCAACTCCCCCGTGACCGCTTAAAATGGCGGGAAATCGGCATGAAAAATGAGGAACTTGATGAGTCTGAGCGACAATGTTCGTCCGCTGGTGTGGTCGGGCGAGGGGCTGCAAGTGCTCGACCAGCGCAAGCTGCCCGGTACACTGGAATACGAAACCTTCACCACCGGCGCGGGCGTTGCCGAGGCCATTGCCACCATGCGGGTGCGCGGTGCGCCGGCCATCGGCATCGCAGCGGCCTATGGCGTGGCGCTGGCGGGACGGGCGCGTTACGCGGAAGACCCGGTGCACTGGAAGGACCTGATCGAGCAGGATCTGCGGGGCTTGGCCGTGTCCCGGCCCACGGCGGTCAATCTGTTCTGGGCCCTGGCCAGAATGCGCGAAGCCATCGCCGTTTTGGAAGGCGACCCGAGCGAGGCGCTTTTGGGCCTGGCGCAGCAAATCCACGCCGACGATATCGCCGCCAACCGGTGCATGGGCGAATTGGGCGCGGATATTTTGGAAGGTGTGGAAGGGATTTTGACCCATTGCAACACCGGCTCGCTGGCCACCGGCGGTTACGGCACGGCGCTGGGGGTGATCCGCGCCGCCTGTCGGCGGTCGGCGCGCCGCGTCTACGCCAGCGAAACCCGCCCCTGGTCGCAGGGCGCGCGGCTGACGGCGTGGGAACTGAACCAGGATCGCATTCCCGCCACCCTGATCGCCGACTCCGCTGCCGCGTGGCTGATGAAAAGCGGCGCGGTGCAGTGGGTGATCGTCGGCGCGGACCGCATCGCCGCCAACGGCGACACCGCCAACAAGATCGGTACTTATTCCCTGGCCGTCTTGGCCCGGCAACACGGGGTACGCTTCATGGTCGCCGCGCCTTTGTCCACGGTGGATTGGGCGACCCCCTCGGGCGACGCCATCGAAATCGAGGAGCGCACCCCGAACGAACTGCTGCACGAATCCTATCTGGAGCCCGAGAGCGTGATTTCCGCCTGGAACCCGGTATTCGACGTGACCCCGGCGAATCTCATCGACGCCATCGTTACGGAAAAGGGCGTGGTAAGGAGCCCTTCCGTGCTCTCCATGCGAGCGCTCAAGGCATGAACGCGCTGCTGGCCGTCGCCCTGGGGGGCGCCGCCGGTTCGGTGGCGCGCTTTTGCACCACCAACGCCGTCTATGAATGGCTGGGGCGGGATTTCCCCTTCGGTACGCTTACGGTCAACGTCGTCGGCGGCCTGCTGATGGGCTTCCTCACCGAACTGCTCATCGCCCGCTACGTCGTCGCCGTTGAATGG
>DATDOO010000249.1:0-3215 GCA_035293245.1 Methylococcaceae bacterium | reverse complement strand
AAACGCTACAACGTGTGGGCCAAGCCCTGGCGCCTGTTGAGCCGGGCCATCCGGCCCAGCCGCGCCTGGCGTTCCTGGGGCAACGCCCATCTCTTGCGTTTTTTCGGCCTCCCGGCGTCCGGGCCGTTGGCGATGCTGGAGCGGCGCTTCGGCCCCCTGCGCGGCACCGCCTATTTCGTCGGCGAATATGTCGAAGGCTGGCCGGGGAACGCCTATTTCGATTCGCATCCCGAACCGCCCCCCGCCGTTTTGGAGGCGCTGATCCACCTGTTCACAGCGTTGAAAACATTGGGCATTTCCGTGGGCGATACCAAGCTGAGCAATTTTTTGCTCCGGGACGCCGCGCCGCGTGCCCGCCTGGTGGACCTGGACGACATTCGCCTGCATCGCTCCGAAGTTTCTTTCGCCCGCGCCTGGCAAAACGACCGGGCGCGGTTTCTGCGCAATTTCGCCCATCGGGCGCGCTGGCGCGAATGGTTCGAGGTGCACCTCCCATGATTCCTTTCCGCGACAATGTTCCTTGCCGACACATGCCCTGGATGACATGGACGCTGATCGGACTCAATTTCGGCATCTTCCTGCTGACCCAATTCCTGGACCCGCCTGCGCTCAGGGACATCCTCCACCTCTACGGCCTGGTCCCGGCGCGCTATGCCCATCCCGACTGGGCGCACTGGGCGGGCTATCCGCCCGGCGACTACCGGCCGTTCGTCACCGCCTTGTTCCTGCATGGCGGTTGGCTGCACGTGGTGCTCAACCAGTGGATGCTGTGGGTCTTCGGCGACAACATCGAGGATCGCATGGGACCGTGGCGGTTTTTGGGTTTTTACCTGGTCTGCGGCGTGCTCTCCCTGCTGCTGCACAGCTTCGCCAACCCGGACTCGCCGCTGCCCGCGGTGGGCGCTTCCGGCGCCATCGCCGGCGTGCTGGGCGCGTATTATTTTCTCTATCCTTATGCCAAGCTCGTTTTGTGGGTGCCGGTGTTTTTCCTGCCGATTTTCATCGAGGTTCCGGCCATCGCCTTCCTGGGTGTGTGGGTCATCATCCAGCTCGCCAAGATCACGGCGGCTCCCGACGCCGGAGCCAGCGTCGGCGACGTGGCCTGGTGGGGACACCTGGGCGGTTTCCTGGCCGGCGCGGCGCTGTACCGCCTGTTTGTGCGCCGGGAGACCGAAGAAGAAAAGCCCTGAAGACCCGCAGAGGCGTCTCGAAAACCGGGACTGGAACAAGTCGTCCCGATTCCCGCGCCGCGCGGCTTGCCCGCGAGCCGATTCAAAGGTGGGCTGGAAATGTGAGAAACTTCCCGCGCCCGCCGGTGTCCACCGGATTGTCGCTTAACCTTATCTCCCGGAGGGGTTCCGTCCATGCTTCTGAACGACGAGAAGCGTAATTTCATACGCATGTCCGCCAACTGCGAAATGACGTTCTGCACGCTCGACTCGAACGAAGAGCGGCAAGCCACTTGCCTGAATCTCAGCGCCACGGGGCTGCTGTTCACCACCGCGCGGCCGGTGGTGGCGGGACAAGGGCTGGACGTCAGCATCCATCCGAAAAACAATCTCACACCGCCGCTGCACGCGCTGGCGGAGGTGATTCGTTGCACGCCCTGCGACGCCGGCTACGAAGTGGCCGCGTCCATCAAGGCCATCAAAGGGGAGTAAGCGCTCCGCTTCCGACAATGTACACCGTCACCAAGGAAATCTATTTCTGCTACGGCCACCGGCTGATGCACCACGCCGGCAAATGCCGCAACCTGCACGGCCACAGCGCCCGCGCCGTCATCAGCGTCATGGCCGAGACGCTGGATGCGCAGGGCATGGTGCGCGATTTCGCCGACATCGGTATCAGCGCCGCCGCGTTCATCGACGCCCATCTCGACCACAACCTGTTGCTGCACCGCGATGACCCCATCGTGCCGCTGCTGCGCCAGTCCAGCGAGCGTTTTCTCGCCCTCGACGAGCACCCCACGGCGGAAGTGCTGGCGCGACTGATTTACCGGCACATGCAGAACGAAGGCTTCAACGTGGAAAGCGTCGCCCTGTGGGAGACCGCTTCGGCCCAGGCCCGTTACGCCGAGTAACGTCATTTATGCCCGTATTTTCGCCGGTCAACAAATCGTACTGGTTGCAGCGCGTTTGCGAAGGGAATTACGAGTTGCTGCGCCGCCTGATTCCGAACCTGGACGGATTGCCGCACGCGGACGCCCGCATCGGCGGCGACGGCCCGGCCCTGTTCATCCGCCTTCTGGAGCGCACGCCGTACACCGTGACGTTGGAACTGTCCCACCGTTTCGGCGAAACGGCCCAGGACGGAGCGCTCGAACCAGCGTTGCGCGTCCGCGTGTTCCTCGACGCCCGCATCGCCGAAGTGTTGGGCGACCAGGACCGTCCGCCCGCCACCCATCTCCTGCAGCGAGCCGCCGCGCCGTGCGCCCTGCTCGACTACAAATGGAAACTGAACTATTTCCTGCAGAAATGGCTGGAACACTGCCTGAGCCGCAAACCCAACCTCCATCTCCACATTTCTGCCGATCCGGCGCCTTGCGCCGCTTCGGACTAGCTTGCGCCCACGGCGATCCACCCAGGATGCTCCATTGAATCGCGAATTTGAAACCCTCCTCGCCCGCCTGGACCGGGACGGCCATGCACCGTTGCTCGCGGGAGGACTGAAAGGCCTGGAAAAGGAGAGCCTGCGCATCAGCGAAACGGGCCGCATCGCGCAGACACCGCATCCTGCCGCGCTGGGTTCCGCACTGACGCATCCGCACATCACCACCGATTACTCCGAGGCGCTGCCGGAACTCATCACCCCGCCTTTCGCCGACCCGACCGACACCTTGCGCTTTCTCGAGGAATTGCACGGCTTCGTTTATCGCCACTTGGATGGCGAGTTGCTGCTGGCCAGTTCCATGCCGTGCGGCATCGACGGCGACGCAAGCATCCCCATCGCCGAGTACGGCGCGTCGAACATAGGCCGGATGAAGCACGTTTACCGCCAGGGCCTCGCCTGGCGCTACGGGCGCTCCATGCAGTCCATCGCCGGCATTCATTTCAATTACTCCGTGCCTGACGCCCTGTGGCCGGTGCTGCAGGAACTCCGGGAGGATTCCCGACCGCCGGCTGAATTCATGGCCGACGCCTGGTTCGGACTGATCCGCAACATCCTGCGCCACGGCTGGCTGGTGTTATACCTGTTCGGCGCGTCCCCGGCACTCT
>DATDOO010000248.1:0-5653 GCA_035293245.1 Methylococcaceae bacterium | reverse complement strand
TCGTCGATAACCACCACCACGTGGTTGTTGGAATGCAGATCAATTCCGCAATAAAGTGCCATGACAGCCTCCTCGTTTCTCGATTCACCCAGGCCAGTGTTACCACCGGCCCGAGGAGGCTGGCTAGAGGATTATCAGATTTACATAAAGTATCGCCCTCGACACATCGACGACGGCGAGGAAAGGCAGACAACATGAAAGAAAACCAGGCGGGCGATCTCAACCCAATAACGCCCCCTCATCCACCGCGTCGATCTGCTCCGGGTTCAGGAAACGTTCGGCATAGCGCAGGTAGACTTTTTCCCGGACGAACACGTCGAACAGGTCGGGGTCGATGTGGCCTTCGCGTTTCATCTTGGCCATGATTTTCAGGCTTTCCGACAGCGTCTTGCCGGATTTGTAAGGGCGGTCGCGGGCGGTGAGGGCTTCGAAGATGTCGGCGATGCCCATGATGCGCGCCTGCACCGACATTTCTTCCCGGGTCAGGCCCTTGGGATAGCCTTTGCCGTCCATGCGCTCGTGGTGACCGCCGGCGTACTCGGGGACGTGGCGCAGGTGTCTGGGATACGGCAGCGCGTTCAGCAGGTCGATGGTGATTTCGATGTGTTCGTTGATCTTCTTGCGCTCCACGTCATTGAGAGTGCCGCGCGAGATGGACAGATTGAGCACTTCGTTTTCGCTCAGCAGAGGGCGGCGCTGACCGTCGCAGAGCCATTCCCGGCGGCCGATGCTGCGCACGCGCGCCTGGTCCGCATCGGTCATGAATTCCCCGCCGGTGTTGGCGCGGCGTAAGAAATCGCGCTCCTCGTCCAGTTCGCGCAGGGTCTGCGCCAGGTCGGCCGAGGTCACGGACGGCTGTTCCGGCGCGTTGCCGTTCAGGTAACGCTGCTTGAGCCAGGCGATTTCCGCTTCGCGCTTGAGAATTTCGAAGCGGGCGTCCACGAGCTGGATGCGGTCGAAGACGCACTCCAGCTTGGTGGCCTTGTCCATGACGTATTCGGGGGTGGCGATCTTGCCGCAGTCGTGCAGCCAGCCGGCGATTTCCAGTTCGTAGCGGTCGCGCTCCGTCATCTGGAATTCCTTGAACGGCCCGTCGGTTTCCGCGTGCGTGGCGTCGGCGAGCAGCATGGTGAGTTCCGGCACGCGCCGGCAGTGGCCGCCCGTGTAGGGCGATTTCTTGTCGATGGCGTCGGCGATCAGCCGCGTCAACGCCTCGAACAGCTTTTTCATGCCGCTGATGAGGTGCTCCTTGGTCAGGGCGATGGCGGCCTGGGAAGCCAGCGCCTCGACGAAGCGCTGCGTGGTGGCGTCGAAGGGCACGACCTTGCGGGAAATGGGGTCCTGCGCGTTGATGAGCTGCAGGGCGCCGACGATTTCGTCTTCGTGGTCGCGCAACGGCACGGTCAGGAACGAGACCGACCGGTAGCCGGTCTGGCGGTCGAAAGCCTCGGTTCCGGAGAAATCGAACTCGTCGTGCGGGCTGTAGGAGTCCTCGATGTTGACCGTCGTCCCCTTGTGGATGGCGTAGGAGATGACGTTGTTGAGATTGGCCGAACCGTCCGGCCGGTACAGCGGAATGGTCGGCAGGGACGACGCGTCCCCCGCCGTGCCGCCCAGTTTCATGCCTAAGGACTCGTTGTGCAGGATCTGGATGGTCACCGCGCTTTCCTGCACGGCATAGAGCGTACCGCCGTCGGCGTGCGACAGGGCTCGGGCGCTGTCGAGAATCAGTTCCAGCAGGCGCACGGGGCTGGTTTCCGAAGACAGGGCGATGCCGATGTCCACCAGCCGTTCCAGGCGCTTGATGAGCTGTTCCCGGGTCAGGGTGATGGCCGCCTGCGAAGCGAGCGCCTCGATGAGGCGCTGGGTGATGGTATCGAACGGCACCGGCTGGCGGGTGACGGGGTCCAGCGCGTTGATGAGTTGCAAACCGCCGATGATTTCCAGTTCGTGGTTGCGTAATGGCACGGTCAGGAAGGAAACCGAATGATAGCCGTGCTGCCGGTCCATGCGCCGGGCGCCGGAGAAGTCGAAACGGTTGCCCGGCGCGTAACAGTCGGCGACGTTCACCGTGGTGTTTTCGTGCACCGCGCAGGTGACGACGTTGTTGAGATTGGGCGAACCGTCCGGGTGAAACAGCGGGATATCCGGGAGATTGGCCTGCTCGGGCGCCGAACCCCCCATGCGGATTCTGAGGGAGTCGTTGTGCAGAATCTGTACGGAGACCTTGTTGTCGCCCACCGTGTACAGCGTCCCGCCGTCGGCGTGCGCCAGTTCCTGCGCGCTGTCGAGGATGCGCTCCAGCAAAAGGGCGGGGTTGGATTCGGCGGACAGCGCGATGCCGATCTCGATCAGCTTGTCCAAGCGCTGCAGGTCTTCGGGACGAGTCATGGTGTGTCTCCTTGTAAACTTACCTTGTTAGCAACGTGTGTCAGCCAGCTCCTTCGAGGGACGAGAGGCTAGGGACCAGGGGCTAGAAGGAACGCGGCTTCCGGAAGCAGCCCTTGATTCTTGTCCCTGGTCCCTCTCAAGAACCGTTCAGCATGAGCAAAGTCTTCGCTTCCTGGTCGGGCTGGCTGACCACCTGCACGTCCAGGAGAAAAATCCGCTGCTCGGGCAAACCGGCGCCTTGCACCAGAAAATTCCGCACCGCTTCGCCGCGCTTTTGCGCCAGGAGCCGCAGTTCCGCTTCGTCGATCACGGTCTTGTCCACCACCACCTTCCGCGCGTAAGCGAGAAATGCCTCGCTCGGATGCCCATCGGGCGGCGAGCCGTTTTCCCCGCTCGCGGCGCGAAACAGTTGCGTCAGGATACGCTGCGCATCGTCTTCGGGCACCACCAGCTTCGAGCTTTTGGAGGGATTCTTTCCCTTGGCGCGCTGCTCCGCGCGCCATTGCTGGCGGATGGCCTTGTCCAGCCTGCGTTCGGCCAGCGCCAGCCGGTCCTGTTCGGCGTGGGCCACGCCCCTGATCTCCAGGTTGAGATCCTCGCGGGTTTTCATCGCCAGGGCCAGTTTCTCGAGCTTCTCCTTCCGGGCTTCCGGCAGCTTTGCTCGGCCGGGCTTGAAAACGATGTAGCCGTATTCTTCGGGGGCACCTTCCAGCAGGTTGCCGAACACCGTGAACGGCGAAGCGACCAGTTTACTGATCAGTTGCACGACCGCCTTGCCATACAGCCCGCCCAGGCTGAACTGGGGATCGTCGAGATTGCCGCGGATCGGCAGGTCGATGTCGATGTTGCCGTCGGCGTCCTTGAGCAGCGCCACGGCCAGGCGTAGCGGCAGGCTGGTGGCATCCTTGCTCGGCACCTGCTCCCCGAGGGTAAGGTGGTTGAGCACGATCTGGTTTTCCGCATCCAACTGGCGATTCTGCAGCAGGTAATGCAGATTCAGGGACATCTTGCCCTTCTCGATGCGGTAGCCGGCGAATTTGCCCGAATAGGGCGAAAGCCGGGTCAGATCCACGTTCTGGAACTTCATTTCGATGTCGGAAAAGGCGGAAGCGCGGAACGGATTGACCAGGCCCTGGATGCGCACCGGGGAGTAGCGCTCCACCTGGCCTTCCAGCAAAACGCGGGCACGGGCGGAAGGCGAGGAGGACAAATCCTTGATCGCGCCGTTCAGCCCGTGGATGCTGGTGACGAAGTTGGGCTTGAGGGTCAGGTCGGCGAAATCCGCCAGTCCCTCGCGGATGCGGATGGTGCCGATGTCCACCGGAAAGCCGCCCGCCCCTTCCCCCTTGGCTTTGGCGGCCGTTTTGGAGCCGGGGGCCTGGACCCCGAACGTGTCGGCCCAGTTGAGGGTCTTGTCGGCGTTGATAATGACGCGCGCGTAAGGCCGTTCGGCTTCGACCGCTGCAACGCGCAGCCCGCCGGAAGGGAACGCCAGGTCGACGCCCTTGAGCGACAGGTCTTTCCAGGCCAGCAATTCTTTTTCCTGGCCCGTTTCCACCGCGCGCAGACCCACGACGCCCATTTCGCCGCTGAAACGGGTCTGCGGCGCGCCGTCGACCTGGCGGTAATCCAGCTCTCCGGCGACGCGCAAGGCGCCGTCCTGCAACTCCAGGCGCATCCAGCGCTCCAGCCAGGGCCGGAACGGCGGCAAGGCGATCTGGGCGACCTCGATTTTCAAATGCGCGGCCAGGGGACGCGGCGTCACTTCGCCTTGCAGGGCGACGCGGCCTTCCCGGTTGAAAGCGCCGGACAGTTCCAGCGCGATGGGCGCGTCGGCAGCGCTGTCCACTGCGCCGGTGGTCACGTGCACGCCGGAAAGCTCCACCCGCACCGGGGCGGAAACCGTCCGGTCTTCGAAAATCACGCTGCTGTCCGCAACCTCGGCAGCGGCGGCGCGATAGCTCCAGGCGGATTGTGAATGAGGGATGGATTCCGCGGCCGGCGGAGCCGGCTGGTCGGCGGAAGCAGTCGGCTGGGCTACGTCCTGGGGCTCCGCCCCGCCGGGCTCGGGGCTATGCGAAGCTGCTGCCGGTTCCTGCCTGTCTTCGTGAACAGGGACCGCGTCCGCGGCACCGCGCCCGAAATGGAACCCTGTCGCACTCCGCCAAGCCTGGGCGCGGAGGCCCCGCGCCGTAAGCCGGGCGGCGTCGACGCGCCGCGCCGCGCCGTCCACGGCCAGCCCATCGGTGTTCAGCTCCGCCGCCTCCAGCAATGGGTTTTTCGTTGCATCGTTCAGCCTGATCCCGCTCAAGCGCAAGCGGCCCGGCCCCAGAGACCAGGCCGGCTTCTCGCCGCTAGTCCAGGAAAACGGCGTATCCAGCGCCAGCGCGCCGCTTTCCAGCGCCAACCCCTCCGCGCCGCCGAAATAACGCCACCAGAACGGCAGCTTGAACTGGTCCAGCCGCCCGTCGCCGTGCAGCGCCCACGGATCGAGTTGCACGGTTCCGTGCACATCCAGCGTTTCGCCTTCGGCGGACAGCGCCTTGAGCGTGAACGGCGCGGCTGCTCCCGCTTCGGCCAGGAGATTCTCGGCATCGAATTCCAGTTCCCGCAGCGCGATGGTCTGATGGCGCGCCTCGTCCACGAACTCCAGCGCGCCTTTCTCCAGCAACAGGCGGTCGATCCGGGGCGGAGTGCTTTCCGATTCGCCGGCCGGAAAGCTCTCGAACAGGCGGGAAAAATTACTGGCGCCGTCCGTCAGGCGTTGCCAGTGAACCTCAGGCGTGCCGAGGCGGATTTTGCGGATCAGCGGACGCCGTGCGGCCAGGCTGTCCGTCAGGCTGGCGTCCACATAAAGCTTTTCCAGGCTGAGCAGCGGCCGGTCGACCGCATCCAGCAGGCGGATGCCGTCCGCCTCCAGGATGAAGCGGAACGGATTGAAACGCACCGCGCCCAGCGTCAGTTTGGCGCCGGTTTTTTCCTGAACCAGCGCCGGAAGCTTGCGCTCGGCCAGTGCCGGCAGCAGCGCAAAACCGGCCAGCGTGTACGTACCCAGCAGCAGCGCCATGGGCAAAAACACATAAAGCAAAAACCGCCGCAGGAACGGGTGCTTTA
Source organism: Methylococcaceae bacterium (assembly GCA_035293245.1). Classification (GTDB taxonomy): domain Bacteria; phylum Pseudomonadota; class Gammaproteobacteria; order Methylococcales; family Methylococcaceae; genus DATDOO01. The sequence goes on along the minus strand of DATDOO010000248.1, from coordinate 148 downwards.
CCTCCCGGCCGAAAAGCCAGGGAAGGTTTTGCTTCAATAGCCTGGCGGGGGAAAGCATAAATAGCCAATCAGCGATTGAGCCGGTGGGCAACCAGTTCCGCCACCGCGCCGGGATCGGCCAGGGTGGAGGTGTCGCCCAGGTTGTCCA
>DATDOO010000247.1:0-4259 GCA_035293245.1 Methylococcaceae bacterium | reverse complement strand
CTGGCCGCGCTTCTTTTTCAGCGCCTTGACCATCCCGGTCACGGTGGTGGCGACGTTGATCATCCAGTAGACGATGGGATACCAGATCATCCAGTAGTAGTAGCGGGCCGTGCCGCCGGTGCGCTTCTCGTAGCGCGAATCAATGGCGAGACTTACGCCGAACTGAATGAGACAGGTGAAGCTCAGCAACATGCTGGTCCAACTGGGTGAAAGGTCTTCCAGAGATTCGCGCGTGGTTTCGGTGAACAGATCGAACGGCATGTACAACACGGCGGCGAGTATCAAATAAGACCAACTGACGCTGGCCAGGCATTCCAGGTACAAGGGCCACAGGCGGTGCGACGACCAGCGCAGGATGGGCCGGAAGTAGCGGATCAAGACCTCGGCGCCGCCTTGCGCCCAGCGCAACCTTTGCCGCCATAGGCCCTTGAGGGTTTCCGGCATCAACACCCAACAAAGGGCATTCTGTTCGAAACGCACTTCCCAGTGGTCCAGTTGCAGCTTCCAGGTGATGTCGATGTCTTCGGTCACCATGTCGTTGCTCCAGTAGCCGACCCGGTGCAGCGCGCTCTTGCGGAAGGCGGCGATGACGCCGGAGACGGTGAACACCCGGCCGTACACCCGCTGGGCGCGCTTGATGACGCCGACGATGGCGGAAAATTCGCCTACCTGGATGCGTCCCAGCAGGGTGGAGCGGTTGCGGATGCGCGGGTTGCCGGTCACCGCGCCGACGCGCGGGTTGTGCAGGAAGTGGCGCACCATCCACGTGGCGGCCTCCGGAGCCAGCAGGGCGTCGCCGTCGATGCAGATCAGGTATTCGCTGTTGGCCAGCAGGGCGGCGGTCTTGAGGCCCATGGCCTTGCCCTGGTTGCTGGCCAGATTGACTACCCTGAGGCGCTGGTGGCGTGCCGCCAGTTCCTGAAGAATTTCCAGGGTGTTGTCGGTACTGCCGTCATTGATGGCGATAATCTCGAAGTCCGGGTACTTCTGCCGCAACGCGTAGGCGATGGTCTCGCGGATATTGTCCGCCTCGTTGTGGCAGGGAATGAGGATGGACACGGGGGGGTATTCGGCCAGTTCGGGCAGGTCGTCCACCGGATCGCCGTCGCGCCGCTCCCAGCGGACGTAGTACAGCATGGCCCCGATCATCCACACGTAGGCCATGAACAAGGGGTAATAGAAAATAAAGCGCGCTGCGCCGTCGTAAAGAAACTCCCAGCCCGGCCACCCCGCCACGTGCATGGCCGCCTGATGGGTTTCCCGCCACAGGGGATGCAGCGCCTGGAGCGTGTCGTGCCACAGGAGGGTGACCGTTTGCAGCAGGTGTGCGTCGGCCATGGCCTCAGGGCATCCCCGGCAATTTGAAGTGCTCTTCCAGGTCTTCGATGGGCGGCTGGTTTTCGAAGACGTTATCCGGGTAATAGCCGATGTGGCGCGCGCCCAGCTTGGCCAGGAGTTCCATCTGGCCGAAAAACACCGGGGAGGGGATTTTCTGCCCCGTGTTCCAGTCCACGCTTTGCAGCTCGAACACGGTCTTGTCCAGGCCGCCCGGTTGCGCCGCGGCTTTTTTAGCCAGGTCGGTCAGCCATTCGTCGGGCTTGGCCGCCTTTTCCATGAACGGCATGGCTTCGATGGCCACGTAATCGTAATGCTTGAGGAAGGCCGGGAAGGATTGGGCGTACCACTCCTCGCTGTCGGGGAACAGCAGCGGCAGGGCATACAGGTTGCGCGCCGTCTTGATGTCGGGACGGTACACCCGCACCCGTTCGGCCAGCTCGTCGGTAAACTGGGCCAGCAATTCCGTCTTGCCTTGCGCCCAAGCCAGGCGCAGGGCGGGCGAGCCGTGCAGTTGCGCGACGTCGCCGGGTAGTCCCCAGACGCCTTGCGCATAATCGAGCGCTGCGGGCGAGGCATCTTCGTAGTCGGAGAGGATACCGTCGTCGTGGAACAGAATGCCGTCGAAACTGGCGTGCTTGGCCAGGTCTTCGTAGATCTCGCCGACGAAGCGCCGCGCCTCGGGGCGATAAGGCGAGAGGCGCTGGTAGATGTGGCGGGCGTGCTGCACCTGGCCGTCGCGCCATTCCTGCACGTACCAGTCCGCGGGGATTTTGGCGTCCTTGTAGGCCATGACCGGCATCCAGGCGTACACCTTGACCCCGGTGCGGGTCTTGAGCTGCCAGGCGACGCGGTTGAACAAGTCGGAGCGCAGGGGCAGATGGCGGTTGGGGAAGTACAGCGCCTCGGCGTTGCCGTCGCCGTCCGGGTCGGCATAGGCTTGCAGATAGACGGTGTTGATCTTCATGGAACGGACCCGGTCCAGCAGCGCGCTCAAGTTGCGCTCGGTCTGTGCCGGGTCGGGATCGTAGATGTAGTCCAGGTCCAGGTGCGCCACGTGCAGCGGCCGGTGGGCGCGCTGCGTGGTGACGATTTCTGTGAATTGTTCGATGGGCGGATTGCGGGTGATCAGCAGGCGGCGCATCGCGGACAGGTCGGCCAGGGTGTTGACGCCGTCGCGCAGGGTGACGGTGAGCGGCATTCCGGCCTCGCGCGAAGCTTCCAGGGCGATGGCGTTGTATTCGCCGTAGGGCCACACCATCAGCCGCGGCCGCCGGCCGGTGTTCTGGAAGATGAAGTCGGCGCTTTTTTGCATTTCTTCGCCGAGGCGCCGGCGGTATTCGTCGTCGCTTTCGTAGCGGCCGGCAGCGGCGTCGTACAGGCGGGTGACGGCAGCGGCTTGCTGGTTGCCCTGGGGATTGCCGGGAATGCCGTGATGCAGGTCATAGCTGTGGGAGGCCACTTCCACCAGCCCGGAGCGCTGCGCTGCGCGGATTTGCTCCCAGGTCATCAAGTTTTCCCGCGGCGGCATGTCCTGGGCGCCGTCCTTCTCCAGCCAGCGGCCCACCACCGCCGTGACCGCCGGGTAGCGATACTTTTTCAGCAGCGGCAGCACCTTGGTGTAAAAGCTGAGATAGCCGTCGTCGAAAATCAGCACGATGCTTTTCTCAGGCAGGGATTTTTTCCCTTGCGCGGCGTCCACCACGTCCTGGATGGCGACGACGCGGTAAGCGCTATTTTTCAACCAGGCGAACTGAGCCTCCAGATTCCGGGTCGAAACCTCGGTGCTCAATGGGTTGGAGTCGCCGGGCGGCGCGTCGACGACGTCGTGGTATGAAATGACGGTGAAGCGGTTGTCCGCCGCCAGCGACGCGCCGGCGAACAGCAGCAGCGCAAGGGAAAGCGTCCAGTGGAACAAGCGATTCATTTAAAGGTATTCAAGGACTTGGCGCGCGCCGCTGGCCGATAAACAGGACGGAAGGCTAAAATGGGCTTTTTTCTGGACGGATGCCGAGGCGAGAGCCGCCGGCATCGGGAAGCGGACTGTGATCGAAAGATATTTTAAGACACCCACCGGTTTTGTCGCCTTTTTTTTGCTGGGCGCGCTCTTGTCGGGGCGGGCGTGGAGCATTGAGGCGCAGATTCTGATCCCCGCGCCGCCGGACGTGGCCTCCAAAGCCTACTATCTGGAAGATTTCCACAGCGGGCGGGTGCTGGGCGAACAGAACGCCGACGAGCGCCTGCCGCCGGCCAGCCTGACCAAGATCATGGCCGCCTATGTGGTGTTCCGCGAATTGGGCAGCGGCAATCTCAAGCTTACCGATCCCGTCACCATCAGCGAAAAAGCCTGGCACACGGAAGGTTCGCGCATGTTCGTCGAGGTCAACAAACAGGTGCCGGTGGAAGACCTGCTCAAGGGCATGATCATCCAGTCCGGCAACGACGCCAGCGTGGCGCTGGCCGAGCACATCGCCGGGGACGAGAGCACCTTTGCCCAGTTGATGAACAGCCACGCCGAGCGGCTGGGGATGAAGAACACCCACTTCACCAACAGCATGGGCCTGCCCGATCCGGAGCACTACACCACCGCGCGCGACCTGGCCATCGTCACCGAGGCCATCATCCGCGAGTTCCCCGAGTACTACAAATGGCACGCCATGAAGGAGTTCTACTTCAACGGCATCAAGCAACTGAACCGCAACAAGCTCTTGTGGCGCGACGATACGGTGGACGGGGTGAAGACCGGCCATACCGAGGAAGCGGGCTTCTGCCTCGTTGCCTCCGCCAAGCGCGACGGGATGCGGCTGATTTCCGTGGTCATGGGCGCCAAGAGCGACGCGGGCCGCGCCAGCGCCAACCAGGCGTTGCTGAATTACGGCTTCCGCTTTTTCGAAACCCGCCAGCTCTACAAAGCCAACGAGAAA
>DATDOO010000246.1:0-3303 GCA_035293245.1 Methylococcaceae bacterium | reverse complement strand
CCAAATCCGGCGCGCCGGGCCAGTAGCCGGTAGGAATGCCGGTTTGTTCCAGCCGGTCCTGGCGGATGAAAGCCACGTCCGGGGCGCGTACGGTGTCGGGATCGCGGGCCAGGATGAAGCCGGTCTCGGCGGCGAAAACGCGGCCCAGGTGGCGTTCACGCACAAAGTTCCCCAGGGACAATGCCACCGCCATGGCCAGATTCCCGTGATTCGCGCCAGCCGGGGCCATTGTTCTCAATTCTCCCAAAACCAGTTCATGGCGCATGCCGTCATCCGGGAGGCGCAATAAATCTTCCGCGTGATAAGTGTCTTGCAGTACCGCTGACATGTCGTTTCACCTCCGGGCGCGGAATACACGTGCTCCCGCCCTTACTGTAGTTTCTTTTTCAGCAACTCGTTCAACTGCGCCGGATTGGCCTTGCCCTGCGTGGCTTTCATGGCCTGACCCACAAAGAAGCCGAACAGCTTGTCCTTGCCGGCCCGGTACTGGGCCAACTGGTCCGGGTTGGCGGCGATGATGCCGTCGATGATGGCTTCGATGGCACCGGTGTCGGTGATCTGCTTGAGGCCGCGCTTGGCGATGATTTCGTCCGCGGTACCGCCTTCGCTCCACAGGCCATCGAAGACTTCCTTGGCGATTTTGCCGGAGATGGTGTCGTCGCCGATTCTTTGCAGCATGCCGGCCAGTTGCGCGGCCGACACTTTGCTCTGGCCGATTTCGCGGTTTTCCTCGTTGAGCTTGGCGGACAGTTCGCCCATCACCCAGTTGGCGCACTGCTTGGGATCGCAAGATGCGGCTTTGACCACGGCTTCATAGTAATCGGCCAGTTCGCGGGTGCCGGTGAGCACGCCGGCGTCGTATGCGTTGAGGGCATACTGCTGCTGGAAGCGGGCCTTCTTGGCGTCCGGCAGTTCGGGCAGGGTGGCGCGCACCTGCTCCTTGAATTCCGCGGTGATCTCCAGGGGCAACAGGTCCGGATCGGGGAAGTAGCGGTAGTCGTTGGCTTCTTCCTTGCTGCGCATGGAGCGGGTTTCGTCCTTCACCGAATCGTACAGGCGGGTCTCCTGGACGATGCTGCCGCCGGCTTCGATGATCTCGATTTGCCGCTCCACCTCGTAGTTGATGGCGCGCTCCACGAAGCGGAAGGAGTTGAGGTTCTTGATTTCGCAGCGGGTGCCGAACTTGCTTTCGCCTTTTGGGCGCACCGAGACGTTGGCGTCGCAGCGGAACGAGCCTTCCTGCATGTTGCCGTCGCAGATTTCCAGATAGCGCACCAAGGCATGGAGCTTTTTCATGTAAGCGACGGCTTCCTTGGCGGAGCGCATGTCCGGCTCGGAGACGATTTCCAGCAAAGGCGTGCCGGCGCGGTTCAGGTCGATGCCGGAGGAGCCGTGGAAGTCTTCGTGCAGGGACTTGCCGGCGTCTTCTTCCAGGTGGGCGCGGGTGACGCCGATGGTTTTGGTTTCGCCTTCCAGTTCGATGTCCAGATGGCCTTTGGCCACCACCGGCAGATCGTACTGGCTGATCTGGTAACCCTTGGGCAGGTCCGGGTAAAAGTAGTTCTTGCGCGCGAACACCGAGCGCGGCGTGATGCCGGCGCCGATGGCCAGGCCGAACTTGACGGCCATGCGCACGGCTTCTTCATTGAGTACCGGCAAGACGCCGGGCAGCCCCAAGTCCACGGCGCAGGCCTGGGTGTTGGGTTCGGCGCCGTAGCAGCAAGCCGCGCCGGAGAAAATCTTGGACTTGGTGGCGAGCTGGGCGTGGATTTCCAGCCCGATGACGGTTTCCCATTGCATGACGGCGTTTTTCGTCTGTAATTTTGAAATGGATGGAAGGAGTTTCGATTTTGAAGAGAAGGACAAATTACCATGAGCGATCGTCTTCGCCCTATCCTTGTATCGGCATGATAAGGCTTCGCCGCGCGGCCGTCATAAATTTATATTTATTTACAAAATCAATAATCTTGAATTTATCTTATGAATATGGCGGGCTATAGTGCCCCCGCACTTGCCGAGAAGACGCCGAAGACCACCCCAATCCGCATACGTCCATCTCAACCCGACACCAGGAGAACTTAATGGACCAGTCCAACCGTTACGCCAGACTCGACCTGAACGAAGCCGACCTCATCAAAGGTGGCCGCCACGTGTTGTGCGCCTACATCATGAAGCCTAAGTCCGGCCACGGCGACTACCTGTCCACGGCCGCACACTTCGCCGCCGAATCCTCGACCGGCACCAACGTGGAGGTTTCCACCACCGACGACTTCACCCGCGGCGTGGATGCGCTGGTGTATGAGATCGACGAAGCCCGCGAAATTACCAAGATCGCCTATCCCGTCGAACTGTTCGACCGCAACATCACCGACGGCCGGGCCATGCTGGCCTCGTTCCTTACGCTCACCATCGGCAACAACCAGGGCATGGGCGATGTGGAATACGCCAAGATGCACGACTTCTATGTGCCGCCGGCCTACCTGCAGCTCTTCGACGGCCCGGCCATGAACATCGTCGACATGTGGCGGGTGTTGGGCCGTCCCATCGTTGACGGCGGCATGGTGGTCGGCACCATCATCAAGCCCAAGCTCGGCCTGCGCCCGCAGCCCTTCGCCGATGCCTGCCACCAGTTCTGGCTGGGCGGCGACTTCATCAAGAACGACGAGCCGCAAGGCAACCAGGTGTTCGCGCCGCTGAAGGAAACCATCCGCCTGGTGGCCGACGCCATGAAACGCGCCCAGGACGCAACCGGCGAGGCCAAGCTGTTCTCCGCCAACATCACCGCCGACGACCCCTTCGAAATGATCGCCCGCGGCGAATTCATCCTGGAAACCTTTGCCGAGAACGCCTCCCACGTCGCCTTCTTGGTTGACGGCTATGTGGCCGGACCAACGGCGGTCACCACCTGCCGGCGCTATTTCCCCAACCAATTCCTGCACTACCACCGCGCCGGCCACGGCGCCGTGACCAGTCCGCAGTCCAAGCGCGGCTACACGGCGTTTGTGCACTGCAAGATGTCGCGCCTGTCCGGCGCTTCCGGCATCCACACCGGCACCATGGGCTACGGCAAGATGGAAGGCGGCGCGGAGGACAAGAACATCGCCTACATGCTGGAACGCGACAGCGCCGACGGCCCGTTCTACCATCAGGAATGGCTGGGCATGAAGGCCACCACGCCCATCATTTCCGGCGGCATGAACGCCCTGCGCCTGCCGGGGTTCTTCGACAACCTGGGCCACTCCAACGTGATCCAGACCTCCGGCGGCGGCGCCTTCGGCCACAAGGACGGCGGCACGGCCGGCG
>DATDOO010000245.1:0-10799 GCA_035293245.1 Methylococcaceae bacterium | reverse complement strand
CATAGAGGATGTCGTTGCCGGCGCCGCCCAGCAGGGTCTCGTCCAGATAGCCGAACAGGATGTCGTTGCCGGCCCCGCCGTCCAGCAGATCGCCGCCATCAAGGCCCGAGATATTCGGATTGAGACTGATGAGGTAGGGATAGTTGGGATCGCCCGTGACGTAGTAATGGGAGTAGCCGTACAGGGTGTCGTTGCCATCCCCGCCGAGCAGGGTGTCACGGCCGCTGCCGCCATAGAGGAAGTCGTCGCCGCCCAGGCCAGACAACACGTTGTTGCCGGCGTTGCCGAGGATTTCGTTGTTTAACGCGTTGCCGGTGCCGTTGATGCCGTTGGCCGCGGACATCAGGGAAAGGTTTTCCAGGCCACTGCCCAGGGTGTAGGACACGCTGCTCAACACTTCGTCGTTGCCGCCGGTGCCCAGGTCCAGGAAATAGGGGTCGGTGCCCTCCACCGCAATGTCGCCGACCGCATCGACCAGGTACCAGTCGTCCCCGCCGCCCCCCAGCAGGGTGTCGGCACCCAGGCCGCCGATAAGGGTGTCGTTGCCGCTGCCGGTGGTGATGTGGTTGTTGAGGTTGTTGCCGATGATGCGGATGTCGCCGAAAGTGTTGTCCACCTGCACGCCGGCGGTGTTGAGAATGGGCGTGCCCATGACGGCCAGGTTTTCCACCTGGTCCTGCATGACATAGGACGTGCCCGTCCAGGTGGCGGCGCCGCTGACGCCGCTGACCAGCACCACCTTGTCGATGCCGCCGCCGGGCAGTTCCACGACCTTGTCGGTGGCGCCCGAGGACCAGTCGATCAGGTAAACGTCGTTGCCCAGGCCGCCGAACAGTTCCCGCCATTCGGCGGAAAACGCGCTGCCGTTGATGCTGACGCCCCCGCCGAGGGTGTCGTTGCCGGAAGTGCCGACGCTTTGTTTGTCGATGGCCATGGTCGTTCTCCTTCAGTCCTGTTGTAAAACGAATCCGCAAAAGTGGAAGCGCGGGCTATCCACGGGTTTGGGTGCAACTAATCCTACCAACTGAGTCAGGTAATGCCAGCCCCGGGCATCTCAGGCAATGCCTGCCCGAATGCCGCCGCCGCCAGTCGCACCACCATGGGAACCGGCTACCCAAAACAATTTGATCCATGTTACATTCCCGACCAAACCGGTTCCAGTCCCGGCAGTTGCATTGGTGCCAGGTTCAACCCCAGCGATTTGGCGTTTTTCAGCAAGGAGACAAGAACATCATGGCCAAGATCAGCACATTCGGCGGCATTAGCATGGGTACTGCGGGTAGCGACACTTTTTATGCCCGCAACTTTTCACTCGATTTCCTGTATGGCGGCTTCGGCAACGATGTGTACTTCATCGATGGGAGCGATGTGGTCGTGGAAACTTCCGCGTCGGGGGGCGTGGACACCGTCGTCAGTATGGGGAGTTATGGGCTGGGTGCGAATCTTGAGAATTTGACTCTCGACTCCGGAGTCGGCGATTTGGTCGTCGGCACGGGCAACGATCTCGCCAATGTCATCACCGGCAGTACGGCGTCGGGTGCCCTGAACGACCTGTTCGGCCTCGGCGGCAACGATACGCTGATCGGCGGCAGCGGTGCCGACGTTCTCGACGGCGGAACCGGCAACGACAGCATGAAAGGCGGCAAGGGCGACGACGAATATGTGGTCGATAGCGTGACCGACGTGGTCGTGGAAAACGCCAACGAAGGTTTTGACAGCGTTGAGTTGGAACTGCGGGCTCTCGCGAACGTCACCTACATTCTGGCTGCCAACGTCGAGGATGCGGATGCCGAAGACTCGGTGGTCGTCAACGCCGGCGGCGCAGTGCTGCTTCCTTCTTCTACTGCGGTGCAGATCAACATCACCGGCAACGCGCTGGATAACGGAATTCTGGGCAACGATTACATCAACGTTCTCAGTGGCGGCGCAGGCGACGATGGACTTTGGGGTTTTGGTGGCAAGGACACCCTGCTGGGCGGCGACGGCAACGACGTGCTGTGGGCGGGGAACGGATTCCCGGATACCGACACGGCAGGTGGCAACAAGCTGGACGGCGGCGCCGGGAACGACGTGCTGTTCGGCAGCAGCGGCGTCGACACCCTGATCGGCGGCGCGGGAGACGACCTGTTCCATGTTCAGAATGCCGGCGCCGCGATCAGCGAGCTCGCCTTGGGCGGCGACGATACGGTGTTGCTGGAGTATTACGCGCCGGGTAGCACCTATACCCTGGCGGCGAACGTCGAGTCCGCCATCAACTTCTACGGCTCGGACATGAGGATCGTCGGCAACGCGTCCGACAATTATCTGGAAGGCAGCAGTTACAGCAGCGACACCCTGGATGGCGGCGCGGGCAACGATACCTTGGACGGCAAGGCCGGTCCCGACAACCTGATCGGCGGTACGGGCAACGATACCTTCGTCGTGGACGACATCGGCGACGTGGTGGTGGAAGCCGATACGGTAAGCGGTGGTGTGGACAGTGTGTTCTCCACCGTCAGCTATGCCCTGTCCAGTGGCGTGGAAAACCTTTTCCTGCTGGAAGCCAGTTTTGCGCTGAACGGCACCGGCAATGCCGGCAATAACCTGATCCAGGGTAACGCAGAAAACAATTTCCTCAGCGGGGGCGCGGGCAACGACACCCTGAACGGCGGCGCCGGCGCCGATTTTCTCTCCGGTGGCGTGGGCAACGATACCTTCATGGTGGACGATGCGGGCGACGTGGTGGCCGAACTTTCCGGTGCCGGCACCGACAAGGTCGTCAGCAGCGTCAGCTACCGGCTGGGCAGCAACGTCGAGAACCTGGAACTGACCGGGACCGACGACCTGAGCGGGACGGGCAACGCGGGGCTTAATACCATCACCGGCAACGCCGGCAACAACGTCCTCAACGGCGGCGGCGCCGATGGCAAGATCGATACGCTCGTGGGCGGTCTTGGCGACGACACTTATTACGTGTTCGGCAACGCCACGAAGGATGTGGTGACGGAAGCGCTGAACGCCGGCACGGATACCGTCATTGCGGCCAAGACCGGCGATTACACGTTGGGCGTCAATGTGGAGAACCTGATCTTGATCTCCACCGGCCCGGTCAACGGAACGGGCAACGCTCTCAACAACACCATCCGCGGCAGCGAGGAGGAAAACGTTCTCTCCGGCCTCGACGGGCACGACAGCCTGTATGGCGGTGGCGGTGCCGATAGCCTGGTCGGTGGCAACGGCAACGATCTGCTCGACGGCGGCGACGGCGACGATACCCTGGCCGGCGGCCTGGGCAACGACGTTTACTACGCCGATTCCATCGCGGAAGTGGTGGAGGCCGCCGCTGCGGGTACCGATACGGTGGTCACGTCCGGGGGAGCTGCGAGCTACACATTGACGGCCAACCTGGAAAATCTCACGCTGCGGAATGACTTTGCCTCCGACGGCACCGGCAATGGCCTGGCCAACATTCTGGACTCGCATAACGGCGTGACCGGCGACATTTTGGACGGGTTGGGCGGCAACGACACATACATCGTGGACGGTGACGACGTCGTTACCGAATCCATAGCTGGCGCGGCGGGCGGCATCGACAAGGTCATTTCCTACGGCACCTATTCGCTAGGCGCCAATCAGGAAAATCTCGAACTCCGGGAGTGGGAGGACGCGGGCTACAGCTATGGCGAAGCCTACGCTTCCATCGCGGGATACGGCAACGAGTTGGCCAACGTCGTCACCGGCAGTTCGAGCGAATACAGCGTCGTCGTCGGCGGGCAGACATACAGTGCGTTCGTGTCCAACTCCCTGTTCGGGGGGTATGGCAACGATACTCTGCTCGGCGCGAGTGGCGACGATTTCCTGGACGGCGGTGAAGATAGTGATCTCATGAAAGGCGGCAAGGGCGACGACGTTTACCAGGTCGATGTCCTGACCGACGTGACCACCGAAAATGCCGGAGAGGGCGTGGATTGGGTGGTTCTGGATATCGAGGTGACCGGCGCGAGTGCGACCTATACCCTGGGCGCCAATCTGGAACACGTGGTTGCGTACGGTAGCTCTGTCTACAATACAGTGACGTCCTCTTACGGCAATCTGGTCCTGAACGGCAACGCGGCCGACAACACCATCGTCGGGTCCGCCGTTTCTTTCAACCGCATCACCGGTCAGGCGGGCAATGACGCTCTGATCGACCTGTATGGCGCGGCGAGCATCGACGGCGGCGCCGGCGACGACTTCCTCTACGGGGCGGATATCGGCCTCGGCGGCGGGTTGGGCGACAACATCCTGATCGGCGGACTCGGCAACGACATCCTGGTTTCCGTGAATGCCAGCGACATCGACAGCCTCAACGGCGGCGCCGGCGACGATGTCTATTGGGCCGAAAGCGGGGCCAAAGTTGTGGAAATTGCTGGCGGCGGCAACGACACACTGTTTTCCGCCGTGTCGGTCAACATGACCACGGCAGCCAGCACGGCGACCCTGACCGGCGCGCTGAACGTGGAGAATGTGGTCTTGATGGGCACGGGCGACCTGATGGGCACCGGTTCCAACGGGGCCGACGTCATTCGTTCCGCCTCGACGGGTAACGATACCCTGCAGGGCGGGCAGGGCAACGACCAGCTATACGACCATGCGGACCTGCCCGATTTCGACGCGGTGTACAACGCGGTGGTGGGCATCGTGGGCGGCGACTTGTCCCCCATCGACCTGGACGGCACCTGGTTTAATCTGCTCGCCGGCGTGGGGGGCGGTGCCGATGTCCTGGACGGCGGGAATGGCGACGATTCCTTCTTCTTTGCTCATCTGGACAGTACCGACAGCGTCATCGGCGGCGCCGGAAACGATGCCTTGAACGCGAGGCTGGAAGGCGGAAATGCCGCCGCTTTCGAGGCGGCGCTGAATTCCGGCACGGTCGAAACCCTCAATTTCTTCGCCACCGATGAATACGGTTACGGTTTCGTCCTGGATCTGGACAACGTGACCGGTGCGTCGAGAGTCAATCTCTCCGGGGAGACGGATGCTTACGGATACGGCGTGTCCTACACCCTGAACAACCTGGGCGAAAATGCGGGTACCGGCATCGTCATCGGCGTCGATGGCAACGTGGACGAACTGGCGGTCACCCTCGGCGCAAGCAACACCTTGGATCGGCTGGATCTGCAACTGGCCGATGCGGATTTCGCCCTCACTACGTCCCAGATCGATACCGTGGCGTTCGGCGTCTCGGGGGCCGCGAACCGGGTGGATGCGACGGGCATGCAAAATACCGCCATCGTCCAGCTCTCCGGCGAGTCCAGCGTGGAACTCCTGGGGCTGGACGCGGCAAACACGCAGGTCGCGCTGAACGGCTTTACCGGCGCGTTGGACTTGCGCGACGGCGTGTCCACCGACGCCACGGCCTTTTCGCTTTCGCTCGATAACAGCGAATTTACGCTGGAATTGAACGCGGACGGCAGCTACAACGGCGACGAAGGCTTCGTGGACGAACTCATTGTCGATACCACGGGAACGGGAGGCGCCAGCATGCTGGCGCTGGGCGCGATGGACAACAACGGCAACGACGTCACCGTCACCGTGCTGGGCAACCAGAACCTCGATTTCGACGTGCGCGGCGCGGATACCAGCGGCGGCCTGCTCAACATTGACGCCGCCGCCTTTACGGGCGGCCTGGTAGTCGATGCCTCGACGCGCGGTCCCACCGACGCGGTCAGTGTCGCAGGCGGCTTGGGCAGCGATTTGCTTTTGGGCGGCGAAGGGGACGATACCCTCGGTGGCGGCTCGGGAGACGACATGCTCATGGGCGGTGCCGGCGGTTTCGATACCTTCGTGTTCGACCTGACCGATGCTTCCCACGGCGTCGATTTTGTCGTCGACTTCGAGTCGGGCACGGACCTCTTTACCCTGGACGTCGCCGACCTCAACGATCCCAACAACGTGGTCTGGGACAACGCCACCGGCAACCTGTACTGGGACGACGGTACCAGTCAGACGCTGTTCGCCAACATCGGCGGGGTGCAGTTCGACGTCGACCAGGACTTCGTGTTCGTCTGACGCGACGCCGCTGAATTGCGGAAAGGTCAGGGGCGGCCCGTGCCGCCCCTTTCGTTATGTCCGCAATTCGCGTACAGCGGCGTGCAGCGAGAATATATATAAGGATGGTTTGGAATGAGTGAAAATATGTCGTTACCGCCCGATTCGCTTGCGGCCGGCGCGGAAGTTGCGCAGAACCGCGGGCCGAATCTGCGCATCATGCATTCGCGCAACCTGCCGCAATGGCTGGCGGAACAGCGCCTCAGCCTGGCTTTCACCACCTACCACACCAGCCGCCTGTTCTTCGTCGGGCTGGACGGGCGCGGGCGCGTCGCATTCCACGCCGCCAGTTTTCCCCGCGCCATGGGCCTGTGGGTAAGCCCCGATACGCAAACTCTTTACTTGAGCACGCTGGCGCAACTGGTGCGCCTGGCGAACAACGCGGATGCCTCTCCGGAGCCGGGTGCGCCGGACCGTTTCTATGTCCCGCGGGTTTGCTACACGACCGGCGACCTGGACATCCACGACGTGAGTTGCGACTCCGGGGGGCGGCCGGTATTCGTCAATTCCCTGCATAGCTGCCTGGCGACGGTCAGCGAGACGCAAAGCTTTGTCCCGCTCTGGAAGCCGCCGTTTATTTCCCGTCTTGCAGCGGAGGACCGTTGCCATTTGAATGGCCTTGCCATGGAGAACGGCGCGCCGAAATACGTGACCTGCGTGGCGCAGACCGACGCGAACGACGGCTGGCGCGATCATCGTCGTTCCGGTGGTGTCGTGCTGGACGTGGCGAGCGGCGAGCCGGTGGTGCGGGGCCTGTCCATGCCCCATTCGCCGCGCATCCATCAGGGAAAATTGTGGGTGCTGGATTCCGGCAATGGCTATCTGGGTTATGTGGATACCGCCGCCGGGCGTTTCGAGCGGGTGACGTTCTGCGCGGGTTATCCGCGCGGCTTGGCCTTCATGGGTGGATACGCCGTGGTGGCGATTTCGCTGTCGCGGCATAACGTCAATTTCTCGGGTCTGGCCCTGGACGAGGAACTGGCGAAACGCAACGTGCAGGCGCGCTGCGGCATTCAGGTGATCGATCTGAAAAGCGGCGATATCGTGCACGGCGTCCGCATCGACGGCGCCATCCGCGAGCTGTACGAAGTGTCCGTGCTGCCGGGCGTGCGCCAGGCGGACACGGCGGGTTTCGACCGGCGCGATATTCCCAAGTTGCTCTCGTTCCGCGCGTAACATTCTTTTAGGTGCCGAAAACACAGTGAGCCGGCCCGGCGTTCACGACTATTTCAATCGGGTCAATCCGGACTTATTGAGCCGTTTGCCTCCTCAGGCCCGTGTGGTGGTGGAGGTCGGCTGTGGGGCGGGTGCGCTCGGCGCCGCGTTCAAGCGGATCAACCCGGCCGTGCGCTATATCGGGATCGAAAAAGACCCGCAGGCCGCGGAGCAGGCGGCCCGCCGTCTGGATGCGGTCATTCGGGGCGACGTGGAACAGGTGACTTCCGTCGAACTGGCGTCGGTGGGGCAGGTCGTTGCCGGGAGCGTGGACTGCATCGTTTATGGCGACGTGCTGGAGCATCTGGCCGATCCCTGGCTCCTGCTCCGGCGGCAAGCGGAGTGGCTCGGGCCGGAGGGTATGGTGCTGGCCTGCATTCCCAATGTGAGCCATTGGTCGGTAGTGGCCGGACTGATGCGAGGGGGCTGGAATTACAGCGACGAAGGACTGCTGGACCGCACCCATCTTCGCTTCTTTACCCGGGATTCCATGTGCGCTCTTTTTGCCGGTGCCGGTCTGCATGTTTACGACGCCAGTCCGCGTTTGATTGCCAATGGGGGGCATAAGGAGTTTTGCGAGGCCTTGCGATCCGCCCTGCAGCGCCTGGAAATACCCCCGCAACGCTTCGCGGAGGACAGCGCCGCGTTTCAATACGTCGTGCGCGCCTTTCGGCGGCCACCGCCCAATCGCCGCCTGACGGTGCAAACCCTGATGATGACCACCCGTGTCCAGGCCATGCACGAGGTGCGTGTGTTGGCGCCCAGCCGATTGTTGGCGACCATTCCGGGCGTACGCGTCGTCGTCTCCGCGGGTAAGGCGGACTTGTCGATCGCAAAACCGGATGAAGCACAGGTTTTTATCTGGCAGCGACCCGTCATGCGCACCCGTGATGACCTGGCCGGTGTGCGCCGGCTGGTGGAAAAGGGCTATGTGGTGGTCGTGGAATGCGACGACTTCCTGGTCCGCGACGACGAATACACGTTTCGCGCCGTCCATGCGGTCCAGACCTCGACGGAACCCTTGGCCCAGGAATTGAAACGGCACAACCCTCATGTCGGGGTGTTTCCCAACCAGTTGGCCCGGCTGCCGCCGCCACGGCAATACGCGGAAGAGGGCCCGGTCCGGATTTTCTTCGGTGCACTGAACCGTCAGGCGGACTGGGGGGAGATCATCGATGCGCTCAACATTTTATTGAGGGAGTACGGCGGGAGCGTCCAGGTGGATGTGGTGTACGACGAAGCCTTCTTCGCCGCCCTGGATACACCCCACAAAACCTTGATTCCGCTTTGCAGCCACGACGCCTATCTTCAACACCTGCGCAGTTCGGACATCGCCCTGCTTCCGCTCAACGACACGCCGTTCAATCGTTGCAAGTCGGACCTGAAATTTCTTGAATGCGCCGCGGAAGGGGTGGCCGTGCTCGCCAGTCCGACGGTCTACGGAGGAGTCGTCGAAGACGACGGCACCGGGCTACTTTTCGACTCGCCGACGGATTTCAGCGCGAAGTTGCGCGGACTCATCGACGATCCTTCCAGAAGACGCCGGCTGGCGGCTGCCGCCTACCGCTACGTGGCGGAACGGCGCATGCACGCTTACCATCTCCATGAGCGTTACCGGTGGTACCTATCCCTGGTGGAGCGTCTCCCGGAACTGAACAGGGAACTCAGGCAAAGAGTCCCGGAACTGTTCGAGTGAAACATCCGCACTTATTGCCGACGGGCAGCCTTTGAGCAACCAACCTGGACAGCGCCGCGTATCCGCCATGAAAGATTTTATTCTTGCCTTCAAGCCCTATTTTCTCTATACGGCGCTGTTCAGTTTTTTTCTGAATATCCTGCAGCTCACCATGCCCATTTATATGTTGCAGGTGTTCGATCGGGTATTCACCAGCCGAAGCGAAACCACGCTCGCGATGCTGACCATCGCTGCGCTCGCCATGCTGCTGTTTGCCTGGGTGCTGGAGATGGTTCGCTCCCGGCTGTTGATTTGCGTCAGCGAGGGGATGGACCTGACGCTGGGGGAGCGGGTGTTGGGAGGCCTGTTGCTCAACGCGTCGCGTCTGGAGAATCGCGACTATGTTTCCGGCCTGCGGGACGTGGCGGTCATTCGCGGTTTTCTGACCGGGCAAGGGATTTTCGCGCTGTACGATTCGCCCTGGTTTCCTTTCTATCTCCTGATCATCTTCCTGATGCATCCCATGCTGGGTGGCGTGGCGCTCGTTTCGGCGGTGGTCCTGATTGGGTTGGCCCTCAGCAATGAAAGGGCCACCCGCGCTCCTCTCGACGCAGCCGGGCGCGCCGCGCGCGTCAGCGGGCGCAGCATCGACGCGGCGTTGCGCAACGCCGAGGTCATCAGTGCCATGGGTATGCTGCCCGAGGTGCGCAGGAGGTGGCAGACGCAGAATCGCCAGGTACTGCAACTGCAACGCCGGGCCAACCTAAGCGCCGGCATTTTCACCACCCTGACCAAGGAAACGCGCATCGCCATCCAGGTTGTGACCATGGCGACGGGCGCCTGGCTGGTGGTCGACCAGAATCTCACGCCGGGCATCATGATGGCCGCGACCTTGCTGCTGGGTCGCGCGCTGGCTCCGGTGGAAATGGCGGTGGGCACCTGGCGGCAATTTGCCGAGGCCCGCCAGTCTTACCGGAACCTGGCCGATTTGCTGGAACGGAACCCCGAGCCGCCACCGCAGATGGATTTGCCGTCGCCGTCCGGCCGCATCACGGCCGAACGCGTGGTTTTCAGCGCGCGCAGCGGCCAGCCGCCGATCATCAAAGGTGTTTCTTTCGAACTGTTGCCCGGGGAAGTCCTGGGAATGATCGGCCCCAGCGCGGCGGGCAAGTCGACCTTGTCGCGCCTCATCACGGGCGTGTGGCGGCCCACCTCGGGGGCGGTGCGCTTCGACGGCGCGGATATCGCCATCTGGAAGCGCGAGCAGGTCGGGCGCTACATCGGCTACCTGCCGCAGGACGTGGAACTCTTTTCCGGCACCGTGGCGGAGAACATCGCGCGGCTCGCGGATACGTCGCAATGCCATGAGGAGATCGTCCGGGCCGCGCAGTTGGCCGGGATCCACGACATGGTTCTGGGCTTGCCGAACGGTTACGACACGGAAATCGGGGAAGGCGGCTCGGTCCTGTCGGGGGGTCAGAAACAGCGCATCGCACTGGCCCGCGCGATTTTCGGCGATCCACGGCTTGTGGTTTTGGACGAGCCCAACGCCAATCTCGATGCAGAGGGGGAGGCCGCTCTGGCCCGTGCATTGCAAGCCTTGAAGGAAAAGGGCGCAACGGTCGTCGTTATTTCTCACCGGCCCGGTTTGCTGGCGAGGGTGGACAAGATCATGATCTTGCGCAATGGGGTCGTGGAACAGTTCGGCACCCGCGACGAAGTGATGGCAAAGCTCCGGCAGCCCGCCCTTCAGGCGGTGCAGAAAGTGAGGGCGTGAGTATGTGGCGGCGGCTCAAGGCGTGGGCGGGCGCCGTTCTGTCCGGTGGGACAGAGGGAAGTC
>DATDOO010000244.1:0-4137 GCA_035293245.1 Methylococcaceae bacterium | reverse complement strand
GGCCAGCCGGTGGCCGCGGCGTTCCGCGAATTTGACGACACGCCGCTGGCTTCGGCCTCCATCGCCCAGGTGCACGTCGCCCGTTTGCCGGAAGGCGGCGAGGTGGTGGTCAAGGTGCTGCGCCCGGACGTGGAACTGCGCATCCGCCAGGATCTGGCCCTGATGTACGAATTCGCCCGCCTGGTTCAGGGCCTGTGGCTGGAGGCGCGGCGGCTCAAGCCGGTGGAGGTGGTGGCGGAGTTCGAGAAGACCATCATCGACGAACTGGATCTGGTGCGCGAAGGCGCCAACGCCTCGGAACTGCGGCGCAATTTCGACCGTTCGCCGCAGCTCTACATCCCGAAAATCCACTGGCCGCTGACCCGCCGCCGCGTGCTGGTCATGGAACGGATTTACGGCATCCCCGTCGGGGACGTGGCGCGCCTGAGGCGCGAGGGCGCCGACCTCAAATTGCTTGCCGACCGGGGGGTGGAAATCTTCTTCACCCAGGTGTTCCGCGACAACTTCTTCCACGCCGACATGCACCCGGGCAACATTTTCGTCGGTCCGGACAACCAATACATCGCCGTGGATTTCGGCATCGTCGGCTCGATCACTCCCGCCGACCAGCACTACCTCGCGGAAAATTTTCTCGCCTTCTTCAAGCGCGACTACCGCCGGGTGGCCGAGATGCACGTGGAATCCGGCTGGGTGCCGGCGGACACGCGCGTCGAGGAGTTCGAATCGTCCATCCGCGCCGTGTGCGAGCCGATCTTCGAGAAGCCCCTCGGGGAAATTTCCTACGGCCATTTGCTGCTCAGGCTTTTCCAGACCGCGCGCCGCTTCAACATGGAGGTGCAGCCGCAACTGGTGCTGCTGCAAAAGACCTTGCTGAACATCGAGGGCCTGGGGCGCGAACTCTATCCCGAGCTGGATTTGTGGCAGACCGCCAAGCCGTTCCTGGAAAACTGGTTCAAGCAGCGCGTGGGGCCGAAGGCCATGCTGCGCAAGCTGCGCAACCGAGCGCCGGATTGGGTGGCGCAGACGCCGGATCTGCCGGGCCTGGTTTATCGCGCCCTGCGCGAGACGGCGGAAGGCCAGCAGGCGGCGAAGAAAAGTGCCCGCGAACTGGAGGCCCTACGTGAGGAAACCCGCCGCGACCGGCGCCGCGCCGTGGCGGCGCAGACCGGTTCGGCGCTGCTGGTGTGTGCTTCGCTGCTGTGGGGCTTGGGCAAGGGTATTCCCGCCGTCCTCGGAGCGGCCGGCGGCTTCGGCGCGCTGCTTTTGATCCGCGCCTGGTTCTGACATGCCTTCTTCGGGGATGCTGACCGTTCAGGAAGTGGCGGACTATCTGCGCCTCAAGGAGCGCAAAATTTACTATCTTGTTGCGCAAAAGCGCATTCCTTGCGTCCGCGCGAGCGGCAAGTGGCTTTTCCCCAAGGACAAGATCGACCAGTGGCTATACGGCGAACCGAAAGCGGCGGAAGCCGCTCCGGCCACGACGGCCAGCGGTAGCGCCCCGCCGGTGTTGAGCGGCAGCCACGATCCCCTGCTGGAATGGGCCCTGCAGGAACTGGGCTTTCCCTTGGCGGTGCGCACCACCGGCAGCGCGGACGGCCTGCAGCGTTTCGCCGCCGGCGAGGCCAGCGTCTGCGGCCTGCATCTTCTTCAGGCCGGCAGCGGCGAATACAACCTTGCGGCGGTGCAAGGCGCCGTGCCCGGACAGGACATCGTGCTCATCGAATGGGCCTGGCGCGAGCAGGGCCTGATCGTGGCGGCGGGCAATCCGCTCGCCGTAGAATCGCTCACCGACCTGAAAAGCCGGGCGGCGCGGGTGATCGAACGCCAGCCCGGTTCCGGTGGCTACACCCTATTTCAGCATCTCCTGGGCCGTGACGGCCTGGCGGCGGAGGAACTCCAGCGGATTCCGCAACAGGCGCGCAGCGAAACCGACGTGGGCTTGGCCATCCTCGGCGGCAAGGCCGACGCGGGCCTGGGGCTGGCGGCCGTCGCCCGTCTCCTGAACCTGCATTTCGTTCCCCTGGCCCGCGAGCGCTTCGACCTTTTGCTGCGCCGCCGCGATTACTTCGAAGCGCCTTTCCAGAGCCTCCTGGCCTTCACCCGCACCGCCGCCTTCCAGGAAAGGGCCGGGGAGCTGGGCGGGTACGACATCGCCCAGCTCGGCCGGGTGCGCTACAACGCGCCGTAATCTTCTTCCCATCCGCTTTCCCCGCGCGGTTTGACGCGAAAGTTTTTTGCATGACGTGCGGTAAATTCGCATAATTATGCAAAATTTACTAACACGCCTTCTGTAACCGCATCAAGCCGAGCTATTCCCATGCCTTTGCGCCTCGCTTCCCGGCGAACCGCCCTGTTCTACACCTTGCTGTTCGCCGTCGGCGCTTCCCCGGCCGCCGAAGCGCCCAAGCCTTCCTTCAAGCCGCCGTTCGCCTGCTCCGCCGCCGTTCAGGACGACTGGATCGGCAAGGAGAATCCTTACCGGCCGACCTATAACGTCCACGACGCGCTGAATTTGCCCGCCTGGCTGTCCCTGTCCGTGGAAAACCGCGTCCGCTACGAAAGCCTGGACGGGCAGTTCCGCGCCGGCGCCGAAGGCGGCGACCAGCAGTTGCCGGTCCAGACCTGCGTCTGGCTGGAAGCCCGTTACGAAGGCTTCCGCATCGGCACGGAATTCCTCGACGCGCGCCAGTCCCTGGCCGACGCCGGCTCCACCTCGCTGAACAACACCCACGTCGACGAAGCGGATTTCTTGCAGATTTACGGCGCCTGGTCGGGCGAAAATGTGCTCGGCTCCGGCGTGGACCTGGAAGCCAAGCTGGGCCGGCAGACCCTGGACCTGGGCAGCCGCCGCCTGGTGGGGCGCAACGTATTCCGCAACACCATCAACGCCTTCACCGGCGCGTTGTTCCGCTTCCGCGACCACGGCGACCGCTGGCAGCTGCGGCTGTTCGGCGCCCAACCGGTGGAGCGGCTGCCCGGAGCCGCCGCGGAGCTGGACCGGGGACAACCGCACGCTTACGACGAAGAGGCCTACCGCACTTTTTTCTCCGCCGCCTTTTTCGAGTGGTTCGACATCGCGTACGGCATTGGCGGCGAGCTGTACCTGCTCCACCTGGACGAACAGGACCGCCCGGAAGCCGCCACCGCCGATCGCAAGCTGTTCACACCGGGGGTGCGCTTCTTTTCCAAGCCGGCCAAGGGCCAATTCGATTTCGAAGTGGAAACCGTGGCCCAGGTGGGCCGTTCCTATTCCAGCGCCACGGCGGCGAGACGGCTCGACCACCAGGCCTGGTTCCAGCACGTGCAGGCCGGCTACACCTTCGATGGGCCCTGGAGCCCGCGCTTCCTGGCGCAATACGACTACGCCAGCGGCGACAGCAACCCCACAGACGGCAAGAACGGCCGTTTCGATACGCTGTTCGGCACACGGCGCGCCGAGTTCGGGCCTACCGGCATGTTCGGCGCTTTCGCCCGTTCCAACATCCACACGCCGGGCTACCGGCTGATTCTCAATCCGCGCCAGGACGTGGCCTTTTTCGCCGGCCACCGCCTGCTTTGGCTGGCGGAGGACAAGGATCAATGGGTCGGTTCGCGCAACGACCGCACCGGCAGAAGCCTGCAGGACCGAGCAGGGAACTCCGGCGACTTCCTCGGCCATCTCGTCGAAGCCTCGGCCCGTTGGGACGTGAGTTCCAACCTCATGCTGGAAACCGGCTGGGCGCACCTGGTCAAGGGCGAATTCGCCAAGACCGCGCCCAGGGCGCCGCTCGACCAGCAGGATGTGGATTACTTCTACGTGCAGTCGCTGCTGCGTTTCTGACTTTTTCCCGCGAGGTAACCATCATGCTGCGACGAATCGCCTTTGGCCTGCTTCTGCTCCTGTCTCTGACCGGCCTGGCCCAGGCCGAAAACGTGCTGCGCCTGGCCACCACCACCAGCACCGCCGACAGCGGCCTGCTGCCGGTACTGAACGCCCCGTTCGAGAAACAGCAAGGGGCGCGCATCGACGTCATCGCCGTCGGCAGCGGCAAGGCCTTGAAGCTGGGGGAGAACGGCGACGTGGACGTGGTGCTGGCGCACGATCCGGACGCGGAAGAGCGCTTTGTCGCGGCGGGACACGGCGTCGACCGGCAGGCG
>DATDOO010000243.1:0-31486 GCA_035293245.1 Methylococcaceae bacterium | reverse complement strand
TCGAGCAGCGCGCCAGGATTTTCGAGCGTTATCACAGCGGCTGGAGAGACGGAAACGGCGAACACATCGGCATGGGGCTGTATAGCGCCCGCGTGTTCACCCGCCTGCACCGGGGGGATCTCTGCGTCGAAGACGGCGAGGAGGGACACGGCGCGACGCTGGTCCTGCGCCTGCCCGCCGATCCGTTCGACGAAGAACCGGGCAACGCCACGGAAACGGGGCGGGCCGCGAATCCGGATGCCGGTTGCGGACTCGCGCATGAGCCGGCTGGCTTGGCTTTCCAGGCAGTTTGGCTGGCCGGAAGCCCAAAAATGCTACCCCTATCTTTCAACCAGCCACACAAGACCGCATGTCGTCAGAGAAAAACATCATGAAACACGCTACCCAAGGACTTACCCTGCTGCTCGCTTTCGGCCTTTCCGCCTGCCAATCCCTGCCCGACCAAGCCAAGCCGGAAACGCTGGGCGAACTGGACATCCACATGATGGATGCGAATTCTCAACCGTCCACCCTGAACGTTCCCCAGGCAGGACGCTATCGGGTCACGCTGGCCAACCACTGCCCTGTCGATCATGAAGTCGTGTTTTCCAACGGCAGGCGGCTGAAAGTGCAGGGCGGTCGACCCTTGCAGACGGAACTGGATGTTCCTTCTTCCGGCTTGAGCTTCCATTGCTCGCTGCCAGGACACCGCGACATGGGCATGAGAGGCTCCATCGCCGTGGCCGGCCAGGCGGTGGCCGAGGCGAAACCGCAAGC
Organism: Methylococcaceae bacterium; assembly: GCA_035293245.1. GTDB lineage: Bacteria > Pseudomonadota > Gammaproteobacteria > Methylococcales > Methylococcaceae > DATDOO01. The sequence continues at coordinate 30,730 of DATDOO010000243.1, read as the reverse complement.
CGCTCCGGCCACAGCCGCTCCCGCGGCGGCCGATTATGCGGTTTACGATCCCAAGGCGCCGCCCCTCATGCTGGGTCAGACGCACGACATCGACCTGGTGGCCATCGAAGCGCCGGTCGCCATCGCCAAGGGTGTGGCGCAACAACTGTGGACCTACAACGGCGCCGTGCCGGGCCCGGTGATCCGCGTCAAGGTCGGGGACACGATCCGCGTGCATTTCAAGAACCCGGCCAGCAACACGCTGCCCCACTCGGTGGATTTCCACGCCAGCCAGGTGGCCTGGAACGACGAGATGACCAGCATCAAGCCGGGCGAGGAAAAGCTTTACGAATGGCGCGCCGATTATGCCGGGGTGTGGATGTACCACTGCGGCACCAACCCGGCCCTGCACCACATCGCCAGCGGCATGTACGGCATGGTCATCGTCGAGCCGCGCGAGGGGCTCGCGCCGGTGGACCATGAATTCGCCCTGGTGCAGAGCGAGTTCTACACCGGCTCCCACGGCGACATCACCGACCTGCACAAGGCCGGCAACGACAAGCCCGACTATGTGGTCTTCAACGGCGTCGCCAACCAGTACAAGGAGCATCCCATCCCGGTGGAGACGGGCAAGAAGGTGCGGGTGTTCGTCATGAACGCCGGCCCCAACGAGGACAGCGCCTTCCACATCGTCGGCACCATCTTCAACCGCGTCATCAAGGAAGGCATGGAACTGAAGCCGGGCAACACCGGCAACTGGGGCTCCCAAGCCGTGGACCTGGGTCCGTCCCAGGGCGCCATCGTGGAATTCACCACAGCCGAGGACGGCCTCTATCCCATCGTCACCCACGCCTTCAACTTCGTCGGCAAGGGCGCGCTGGGGCTGCTCAAGGCGGGGGATGGCGAGCCGAAGAACTGAGCGTGCGAGGCATGAACCCGTCGGACCCTGGCCATGCCGCTCGCGGAGGAAGATTCATGAAATTTCATCCTGGCGAGTCGTGCGCGGTTGTACCGGGGCACACCGCATGGGGTGTATCGGCGGCGGCACCGAAAGGGGGAGACATGATCCGCGTACTGCTTGCCGAGGACCACGACCTGGTGCGGCTGGGGCTGCGCACCTTGATTCAGGCGGAAAACGGGCTGGTCCTGGCCGGGGAAGCGGCAAGCTTTGCCGAAACCCTGGCTCTCGCCCAGCGCCTCGCGCCGGATGTGATTTTGCTCAATCTGACGCTGAGCGACGGACCGGTCATGGAACGCATCCCGCAATTGCTCGGCGGCACCGGCAAACGGAAAGTGCTCGTGCTCACCGGGGACCGGGACAAGGAAGTCCACCGCCTGGCCCTGCGCATGGGGGCGATGGGCGTTTTCACCAAGGACGGACCCGCGGAAATCCTGCCCAAAGCCATCCGCCGCGTTCACGCCGGCGAACTGTGGGCCGACCGCGGCACCACCGCAGCCCTGTTCCAGGACTTCCACCGCGCCATCAACCCTCAGCCGGCGAGCAAGGAAATGCTTACCCACCGCGAGCACCAGATCGCCACCCTCGCCGCGCAGGGACTACCGGCCAAGAAGATCGCCGGAAGAATCCACCTCAGCGACAAGACCGTGCGCAACCAGTTGGTCATCGTTTACAGCAAGCTCAATGTGGCCGGCCAGCTCGAACTGGCGGTGAAGGCACAGGAGTTGGGGCTCCTGTAATCCGGAGAGCTCCCCGGCCCATTCCAGATGCGGGTACACAACATAGGCTCCGGCCCCGCCACCAATGGCGGAGACCACATCGACAAACCGTCTTCCAAGCAATCCAGGAGCGACTTCTTAACGATTTTCGCGGCTGTGCCAAACACGGGTAATGACGACGTTTCCCGAGCGGTCCATCCGATAACGCAAGACATACGCGCCATGCCCGAAAGAGGCGAATAGCTCACGCCACCTTACCGAGGGCAAGGCTGGCGTTCTCCTCGTGCCAGCGATTCAAGCCAGGCTATGGCATCATCCTGGGCAACACCACGCCCCGTTTGCTCGTATTCCGCCCATCGCGCTTCATCCGTGTCGGCAAAGGCGGTCAGCACCTGGGCGATGAGGCTGATGGTGTCCTTGTGCGCCGCGTGTGCGAGGTTCTCCAGGCGCGCAACCGTTTTTTCGTCCAAATCGATGGAAAGGGTTGTCATGTCATGGCCTCCGGCTTGATGGCTGAACCGATGATACGACATCTCGCAACCGCGATTCGGTTTGTCGCAACCCGCGGATATTCAACCCGCACGATTCGGGACAACTGTCCCGCGCCATCCGGGACAACTGCCTCATGCGCAAGCCGGAACCCTGCCGCACAATGCCCAACAATCCGGACTCCCTTCGCGCAAGATGCTTACGGCCCCATGAGCAGCCAAACCAACCCCGCTTCCGAACGCCGCATCCAACCTCGCCTACCCGGCCCTTTCCCTGTACGGGTACGCGTGACGAACGCCGGGCGGGTCTTCGACACTCATACGCTGGCCGACAACCTCAGCGAAGGCGGCCTGTACCTGCAGTTGCCGGCGCAGTTCACCGCCGGCACGCGCCTGTTCACCCTCTGCCGCCTGCCCGGCGGCGCCTCCGTCGCCGCCCGCTGCCGCGTGCTGCGCACCGATGCCAAACCGCTGGGACTGTGCGGCGTGGCGGTGCGCTTCAGCCGCGCGCGGATGTTGGCGAGCACAGCGGTCTGAAACCGTTCCGGGCCGGTTTACCGGGGCGGATGTCCCAGTAAAAACCCAATTACCTACCCTTCCGCTCCGGGACATGTGCCCCGCAGAAAAAAGGACAAATGACTCATGTTCCAGCGAATTGCCCTGAATATCCTGTTTTCCAACGCGGTGTTCCTGACGGATGACAATCGATCCACTATCGAAATACCTGCGTTTTCAAACCACCCAACAGCCCAAATACAGTACAAACCATGAAATTCCCGAATAGAACACATTTACTTGGAGCAGCACGCCCCATTGCATTGTCGGTCGCCATTCTCGCCGCGTTATCCTCGCCTGCACAGGCCGCAGCAGGTGGCGGCGGTGGTGCAGCAGGCAAGCCATTTGTTCAGTTGCAAAACGAGATCATCGAAGTCCAAAACGTCGTCACGCAGACCTTCGAGGAACAAGTGACGAATCTCACGCAGGTTGTCATGACCTCGGACACGGCACTGGAAGGACGCGTCAGTGCGTTGGAAACGCAGGTATCGAGCCTGGAATCCAGGCTAAGCGGCGTGGAAGATGAAATCGAAGCCATGAATATTACCCTGGATGACCTGAAAAGCCGTATTGGAACCACGGAAACGAATATCGGCTTATTGCAAATCAAATCCGGAAACCAGCAGAACCAGATCGACGATTTGATCGCCAGCGCCTTGCAACAAGGGGTGGACATCCTGGCGCTGGAAGCGCAATTGGCCGGCGTGAATCAGCAAATTATGGTTCTGCAAACCACGACAGGCGATCACACCGCCGAGATATCTGACTTGCAATTGCAGGCAACCAGCCTGAAGAGCCAAATCGAGACCAACGCGGCCGGTATTACCACCTTGCGGACGGATTTGACTAACACGAAGAACTTGATTGGTGCTTTGCAAACGCAGTTGAGCCAAATGCAAAACTCCTTGCAACAGCTTCAAAATGCCATGAACTATTCATGCGCCCCTGGCACAGTACTATCTCAAATTGATAGAACCACTTATACATGCAAAGGATTACACACTACTATTGTAGCTCATGGCAAAACACTTGGAAGCGCCAAATGGGGGTATTTAACGGGCGCCGAGTGCCCTGCGGGGACGGTGCTCACGGGGGCTGGATGGTGGTCTTATTCGTATCATGTACCACATCATTTCCATGCAAACACTGCCAACCCAAATGTTTGGGAAATGGGTTCCGTCGTTGTTGATACTTATTGGATGTATCTCAACTGCTTAAATATTGAATAGCCCGCGTAGGGCGGAATAGCGTCCTCGCCTATTCCGCCGTATGGCTGCACTCTATTCGGTGCAATACAGCTTTCGCCTATTGCACCCTACGCAGGCTGCCGGAATAACCGCTCAACCCCTTGCAAGGATTGGGCGGTTTTTTCGTTGCGCGCCACGTCCGGCACATAGCCGGCATTGTCAGAATTTGACATGTCGAACAAATTCGACATCAACCCGATTTACACGACTGATGGCAGCCGCTTTTACGCGCCTAAGGCGGATTCTATCCGGCAATCTGCCGTTACCCAAGCAAGACACGCACCCCGCCAGGAAACTTTCCTGGCGGGGTTTTTGCTGCGCTGTTCTTGCCACACCGCCGGCTGGGACACATACGTATCAAGCGATACCGACAAATAACGGGACAACCGCCAACGTATAACCGCCCAACCCTTGCACGGATTGGCGGTTATTTTTGTGCGCTGTTTGCTCGGAGCGTCCTTCAAGCCGCGTTGCGCAATGTGAAATCGGCATGGACGTTGTGTAATGCCGCCCGGCGCGCTTGGCCAAGGCGTACACAAACAGCGGGCTGGGTGCTTTGAGCGCTGCGAGCAGCTTCCGGCGGGCCGGGGTGAGCGCTGACAACAGGCTGCGAACAGGCGATGGAAAGCTTCGGGCAGCGCAGCAGTCCTTGCGCAACTCCGCCGCCTCGGGGGAAAATGCGCGGTCTTTTCGCGCGCAAATATCCAATCCTTGCCCACTGCATCCATGCCATCGGACCGCGACATCCTGGTTTCCGTCCGCAATCTGAGCTTTTCCCGCGGCAATCGCGTGATTTTCGACGGCGTGGACATGGATTTTCGCCGCGGCAAGGTGACGGCCATCATGGGGCCCAGCGGCACTGGGAAAACCACGTTGCTCAGGCTGATCGGCGGCCAGTTGCGCCCGACGCGGGGCACGGCGCACGTGGACGGGGTGAACGTGCATGCCCTTTCCTTAAGCGAACTTTACGAACTGCGCAAACGCATGGGGATGCTGTTCCAGAGCGGCGCGCTGCTCACCGATCTGGACGTTTACGAGAACGTGGCGTTTCCCCTGCGCGAGCACACCCGTCTGCCGGAGTCCATGATCCGCATCCTGGTGCTCATGAAGCTGGAGGCAGTGGGCTTGCGCGGCGCGCGCGACCTGATGCCCAGCGAGCTTTCCGGCGGCATGGCGCGGCGCGCGGCGCTGGCGCGGGCCATCGTGCTCGATCCGATGATGGTCATGTACGACGAGCCCTTCACCGGCCAGGACCCGATCTCCATGGGCGTGCTGGTGAAGCTGATCCGCGAACTCAACGACGCCTTGGGGCTGACCAGCATCGTGGTTTCCCACGACGTGCACGAAACTGCGGCTATCGCCGATTACATCTACCTGATCTCCAACGGCAAGGTCGTCGGCCAGGGCGTGCCGGACGAGCTGATGAAGTCCTCCTCGCCGTGGGTGCGCCAGTTCATGGAAGGCCAGCCGGACGGGCCGGTGCACTTCCACTTCCCGGCGGCGGACTATGGGCGCGATCTGCTGGGGAACGGCGCGTGAGGAAGACGCTCGAAAACCTGGGCCGCGTCACGCTGGATACCGTGAAAAAGCTCGGACGGGCCAACCTCTTTCTGCTGCACGTGCTGAGCGGCACGCTGGCCATCCTGTTGCGCTTCCGTCTTTTGACGGCACAAATGTATTCGGTGGGGGTGCTGAGCATTCTGCTCATTGCCGTTTCCGGCCTCTTCGTCGGCATGGTGCTGGGCTTGCAGGGCTTCAACGTGCTATCCGACTTCGGCGCCGAAGAGTCGCTGGGGGTGATGGTGGCGGCATCCCTGGTGCGCGAATTGGGTCCGGTGGTGACCGCGCTGCTGTTCGCCGGCCGCGCGGGCTCTGCCCTGACCGCCGAGATCGGCCTGATGAAGGCGACGGAACAGCTTTCGGGCATGGAAATGATGGCGGTCGATCCGGTGAAGCGGGTCATCACCCCGCGCTTTCTCGCCGGCGTCCTGTCCATGCCGCTGTTGGCGTCGCTGTTCAGCATGGTGGGCGTGATGGGCGGCTTTTTCGTCGGTGTCGGACTGCTCGGGGTGGACGAAGGCGCGTTCTGGACGCAGATGCGCTCCCATCTGGATTTCGAGGACGACATTATCAACGGCGTCATCAAGAGTCTGGTGTTCGGCGTGGTGGTGACCTGGATCGCGGTATTCGAGGGGCACGACGCGATTCCGACTTCCGAGGGCGTGAGCCGCGCCACGACCCGCTCGGTGGTTTACTCAGCGTTCGCGGTTTTGGGCTGGGACTTCGTCCTTACGGCCTTGATGTTTGGAGAAGATTGATGCAGCAGTCGAAAACACTGGAAATGTGGGTGGGCGCGTTCGTCGCGCTGGGCGTGGTCGCCTTGTTCTTTCTGGCCATGAAAGTATCCAATCTGAGCGATTATCAGGGTGATGGCGGTTACCTGCTCAAGGCGCGCTTCGACAACATCGGTAGCCTGAAAGTGCGCGCGCCGGTATCCATGGCCGGGGTGCGCATCGGCCGCGTCAGCGCCATCGGTTTCGACAAGCAGCGCTTCCAGGCCGTGGTGGAAATGCACATCGAACCGCAGTTCGACTCCCTGCCGGAAGACACCTCCGCCAAGATCCTCACGGCGGGACTTCTGGGCGAACAATACATCGCCCTGGAAGCGGGCGGCACGGACGAAGTGCTCAAGGACGGCAGCGAGATTGAACTGACCCAATCCTCGCTGGTGCTGGAGGAAGTGATCAGCAAGTTCCTTTACAGCAAGGCGGAAGGATCGGAAAAAAAGGACGACGCATCGGATGAAAAAGCTTCCGATGGCAAGTGACGCGGGAAAGCGCACCCGGAACGCGGTTGCCGTGGAACTGCTGGCGATGGAGAATGGCCGCTTCAAGGTAGAGGGGGAACTGACCTTCGCCAGCGTGCCGGAAATGCTCAAGATCTCCGCGCGATTGTTCCAGGGGCAATCCAGCATTCACCTGGACCTCTCCGGCGTGGGCCGCGCCGACAGCGCCGGCCTGGCGCTGCTGATCGGCTGGCGCGCCCAGGCCGGGCGCGAAAAACGCGCACTGGATTTTTACGCCATTCCCGAACAGATTCTCGCCATGGCGCGGGTCAACGGGGTGGAGTCCATGCTGGCGCCGAGCGCCACCAATAACCAAATCTGATATTCCGCCAATGGATAAACTCATCATCAAGGGCGGCAAGCCGCTGGTCGGCGAACTGCGCATCTCGGGCGCGAAAAACGCCGCGCTGCCGATCCTGGCGGCGACGCTGCTCTCGGAGACGCCGGTCACGGTCGGCAACGTCCCCCACCTGCACGACATCACCACCACCATGGAGTTGCTGGGACGCATGGGGGTGGATCTCGTCGTCGACGAAAAACTGAACATCCAGGTGGATTCCAGCACCATCCGCAATTTCTTCGCCCCCTACGAGCTGGTGAAGACCATGCGCGCCTCCATTCTGGTGCTCGGACCGCTCCTGGCGCGCTTCGGCCAGGCGGAAGTGTCGCTGCCCGGCGGCTGCGCCATCGGCACGCGGCCGGTGAACTTGCATCTGCAAGGATTGACGGCCATGGGCGCGGACATCTCGGTGCGCAACGGCTACATCCACGCCCGCGCCGAGCGGCTCAAGGGCGCACGCTTGGTGCTGGATCAGGTGACGGTCACCGGCACCGAGAACCTGCTGATGGCGGCGGTACTGGCGGACGGGGTTACCCTGATCGAAAACGCCGCCCGCGAGCCGGAAGTCGTCGACCTGGCGAATTTCCTCATCCGCATGGGCGCGAAAATCCACGGCGCGGGCACCGACGTGCTGGAAATCGAGGGCGTGCATTCGCTTTCCGCCGGCGGCCTGCACTATTCCATCCTGCCTGACCGCATCGAGACCGGCACTTACCTGGTGGCGGCCACCATCACCGGCGGCAAGGTCAAGCTCAAGAACACCCAGCCGGACCTTCTGGACTCCGTACTGGGCAAGCTGCGGGAAGCCGGCGCGGACATCACGATCGGCGAGAACTGGATCGAACTGGACATGCACGGCAAGCGCCCCCACTCGGTGTCGGTGCGCACTGCGCCTTATCCGGCTTTCCCCACCGACATGCAGGCGCAGTTGACCGCGCTCAATTGCGTGGCGGACGGGGTCGGCGTCATCACCGAGACGGTGTTCGAAAACCGCTTCATGCACATCCAGGAAATGCAGCGCATGGGCGCGGACATCCGCCTGGAATCCAACACCGCCATCGTCACCGGCGTCAAGCAACTGACCGGCGCGCCGGTCATGGCCACCGACCTGCGCGCCTCCGCCAGCCTGGTGCTGGGCGGCCTGGTCGCGGAAGGCCAGACGGTGGTGGACCGCATCTACCACATCGACCGCGGCTACGAGTGCATCGAGGAAAAACTCGCCCAACTCGGCGCGGAAATCCGCCGCGTGCCGCACTGAGCGTTCCATCATGCTGACCATCGCCGTTTCCAAAGGGCGCATTTACGAGGAAGCCCTGCCCTTGCTGGCCCAGGCCGGGATTCATCCCAGCGAGGACCCGGACAAGAGCCGCAAGCTCATTCTGCCGACCAGCCACGCCGAAGTGCGCCTGTTGATCGTGCGCGCCACCGACGTGCCCACCTATGTGGAGTATGGCGCGGCCGATATGGGCATCGCCGGCAAGGACGTGCTGGTGGAATACGGCGCGGAAGGCCTGTACGAACCGCTCGACCTCAAGATCGCTCCCTGCCGGCTGATGACCGCCGGGCGGGTGGGGATCGACTTCCCCGCCGGCCGGTTGCGGGTGGCTACCAAATACGTGAAAACCGCCCAGCGCTATTTCGCTTCCCAGGGCATCCAGGCGGAGATCATCAAACTGTACGGCTCCATGGAACTGGCCCCGCTGGTGGGGCTGGCCGACTGCATCGTCGACCTGGTCGACACCGGCAGCACCCTCAAGGCCAACGGCCTGGAAGCGCGCGAACTCGTCATGCCCATCAGTTCCTGGCTGGTGGTCAACAAGGCGGCCATGAAAATGAAGCACGGCCGGGTCAAGGAACTGCTCGACCTCCTCTCCCGCGCGGTGGAGGCCAACCCACGCCGGAAAGCGGGAACATGAACGCTCTCGTGCTCAACCGCCTGGATGCCACGGCCGCGGATTTCCGCTCCCGCCTGGACAAGCTGCTGCGCTTCGAAGCCGGCGAAGACGAAACCGTCCAGCAGCGCGTCCTCGACATCATCCGCCGGGTGCGCCAGGAGGGCGACGCGGCGCTGCTGGAGCTGACCGCGCGCTTCGACCGTTTCCAGGCGGCCAGCGTCGCCGAACTGGAACTGCATCCCGCCAGGCTGAAAGCTGCCTGGGACAACCTGCCGGCGGCTTCCGCCGCGGCGCTGGACACGGCGGCGCAGCGGATCCGCACTTACGCCGAACAGCAGAAATTGCAGTCGTGGAATTTCACGGACGCACTGGACAACCGCCTCGGCCAGCGGGTGACGCCGCTGGATAAGGTGGGCCTGTACGTGCCCGGCGGCAAGGCGGCTTACCCGTCCTCGGTGCTGATGAACGCCATTCCGGCCAAGGTGGCCGGCGTGCCGGAAATCGTCATGGTGGTGCCGGCGCCGGACGGCGAACTCAACGACCTGGTGCTGGCCGCGGCGCATTTGGCGGGCGTCGACCGGGTTTTCCGCCTCGGCGGCGCCCAGGCGGTGGCGGCGTTGGCTTACGGCACCGCAAGCGTGCCGCGGGTGGACAAGATCGTCGGCCCCGGCAACATCTACGTCGCCACGGCCAAGAAGCTGGTGTTCGGCCAGGTGGGCATCGACATGATCGCCGGGCCGTCGGAAATCCTGGTGGTCAGCGACGGCGGCACCGACCCCGACTGGCTCGCCGCCGACCTGTTCTCCCAGGCGGAGCACGACGAAGACGCCCAGGCCATCCTGCTCAGTCCGGACGCAGCGCACCTGGATGCGATGGAGGCCAGCATCCGCCGCCTGCTGCCGCAGATGGCGCGCAGCGACGTCATCGCCAAGTCGCTGACGGCGCGCGGCGCATTGATCCGTGTCGCCAGCCTGGAACAGGCGGCCGAGGTGGTGAATTTCATCGCGCCGGAACACCTGGAACTGTCGGTGGAAAATCCGGAAGAGTTGCTGCAAAGCATCCGCAACGCCGGGGCTATCTTCCTGGGCCGCTACACGGCGGAAGCCCTGGGTGACTATTGCGCCGGTCCCAACCACGTCCTGCCCACTTCCGGCACGGCGCGCTTTTCCTCGCCGCTGGGGGTGTACGACTTCCAGAAGCGTTCCAGCCTCATCCACTGCTCGGCGCGCGGCGCGAGCGAACTGGGCCGGGTGGCCGACCTGCTCGCCCAGGGCGAAGGGCTCGGCGCACACGCCCTTTCCGCCCGCTGCCGGGTGCGCTGAGCAATGAACTTGACGCGGGAAGTGGACGCGCTCATCCGTCCCGAGGTGCGCGCCTTGAGCGCCTACCACGTCCAGGACGCCTCCGGCCTGATCAAGCTGGACGCGATGGAGAACCCCTACCGCTGGCCGGAGGACCTGGTCGATGCCTGGCTGGAGAGACTGCGTGGCGCGGAGATCAACCGTTACCCCGACCCCGCCGCGGCCGCGCTCAAAACCGCGCTGCGCCGTGCCGCCGCTGTGCCCGAAGGCGCGGAAATCTTGCTGGGCAACGGCTCCGACGAGATCATCCAGATTCTGCTCATGGCGGTGGCCGGGCCCGGCGTCACGGTGCTGGCTCCGGAACCTACCTTCGTCATGTACCGGCAGATCGCCGTCAGCCTCGGGCTCAACTTCGTCGGCGTACCGCTGCGGCAAGACGATTTCTCGCTCGACCCGGACGCCCTGCGCGCCGCGTTGCGTCTGCACCGCCCCGCCATCGTCTTCCTGGCCTATCCCAACAACCCGACCGGCAATTTGTTCGACGCGGACGACATTCGCCGCCTGCTCGACGAAGCCCCCGGCCTGGTGGTGCTGGACGAAGCCTACGCGCCCTTCGCCGAGGCGAGCTTCATGGACGCGCTGCCGGACTACGAGCACCTGCTGGTGATGCGCACCCTTTCCAAGCTGGGCCTGGCCGGGCTCAGGCTCGGCTTCCTCGCCGGCGCGCCGCGCTGGGTGGAACAGTTCGAGAAGCTGCGCCTGCCGTACAACATCAACATTCTGACCCAGTTGTCCGCCTTGTTCGCGCTGGAACATCCGGAAGTCTTTGCCGGCCAGACGGCCCGAATCCGCGGCGCCCGCGAGAATTTGTTCCGGGCGCTGCATGCCTTGCCCGATGTTCGCGTGTATCCCAGCCGGGCCAATTTCCTGCTGTTCCGTCTGCACGGCAAACCGGCTTTCCAGGTTTTCTCCGCGATCAGGGAAGCGGGGGTCCTGGTCAAGTATTTTGCCGCGGAAACCGGACCGCTGGCCGGATGCCTGCGGGTCACGGTCGGAACGGCAGAAGAAAACGCGGCGTTTTTGGCCGCGCTGCGTAACGCTTTGTAATTTCATCGGAAACGGGCCGCCGTATTGACCGGTTCGGGGTGAATCGCCCAAAATCCCCCGCCTGTTATAGTTTCCTATTCGTTTCGTATTTGTTTCCTAATTCGAGTGAAACCGGAGTGCATGAATGAGTAACGATGGCGTGGACGTCAGCAAGCGCCAGTTCCTGACCCTCGCCGCCACGGCCGCCAGCGCCGTGGGGGTGGGCCTCGCGACGATTCCCTTCGTCTCCGCCATGCAGCCCAGCGCCAAGGCGCAGGCGGCGGGCGGTCCCGTGGAAGTGGACATCAGCCAGTTGGAGCCGGGCCAGTTGATCCGCGTCAAGTGGCGCGGGAAACCGGTCTGGGTGCTGCGCCGCACCCCCGAGAGCCTGGCGGCGCTCGGCAGCCTGAACCCGGAATTGCGCGACCCCATGTCGGACGAATCCCTCCAGCCGGAATCGGCGCACAACGAAGTCCGCTCCCTCAAGCCGGAAATCTGGGTGGCGGTGGGCCTTTGCACCCATCTGGGCTGCGTTCCCTCCTACCGTCCGGAAGTCGCCCCGGCGGATCTCGGCCCGGACTGGAAAGGCGGCTTTTTCTGCCCGTGCCACGGCTCGCGCTTCGACCTGGCCGGCCGGGTCTATAAAGGCGTGCCGGCTCCCACCAATCTGGAAATCCCTGCTCATCGGTACCTGAGCGACACCCGTCTTTTGATCGGCGAAGAAATCGAGAGCACCTGATGCAAAAAAGAATTGCCGCTTCTCTTCTGGCCTGGATCGACGATCGTTTCCCGCTGACCAAGCTGTGGAACGAACATCTCGCCAAGTATTACGCCCCCAAGAACTTCAATTTCTGGTATTTCTTCGGCTCGCTGGCGCTGGTGGTGCTGGTCAGCCAATTGCTGACCGGCATCTGGCTGACCATGCACTACAAGCCGTCCGCCGCGCTGGCGTTCGACTCCGTCGAATACATCATGCGCGACGTGGACTGGGGCTGGCTGATCCGCTACCTGCACTCGACGGGCGCGTCGGCGTTCTTCATCGTAGTCTACCTGCACATGTTCCGCGGCCTGCTGTACGGCTCCTTCAAGAAGCCGCGCGAACTGGTGTGGCTGATCGGCATGGCCATGTACCTCGCGCTGATGGCGGAAGCCTTCATGGGCTATCTGTTGCCCTGGGGACAGATGTCCTATTGGGGCGCCCAGGTGATCACCTCCCTGTTCGGGGCGATTCCCGTCATCGGCGACGACCTGATGCAGTGGATCCGCGGCGACTATCTGGTCTCGGATGCCACGCTCAACCGCTTCTTCGCCCTGCACGTCGTCGCGGTGCCGCTGGTGCTGGTATTGCTGGTCGTCCTGCACATCATGGCGCTGCACCAGGTCGGCTCCAACAACCCGGACGGCATCGAGATCAAGAAGAAGAAAAACCGCGCCGGCGTCCCTCTGGACGGCATTCCGTTCCACCCCTACTACACGGTCAAGGACCTGTTCGGCGTGGTGGTGTTCCTGCTGATTTTCTGCTGGGCGGTGTTCTATGCGCCGGAAATGGGCGGGATGTTCCTGGAGCACCCCAATTTCATGCCGGCGGACGCCTTCAAGACCCCGGAGCACATCGCCCCGGTCTGGTATTTCACGCCGTTTTACTCCGTCCTGCGCGCCGTGCCCGACAAGCTGGGCGGGGTGATCGCCATGGGCGCGGCGATTTTCCTGCTGTTCCTCCTGCCGTGGCTGGACCGCTGCCAAGTGCGCTCCGTGCGCTACCGCGGCATCCTGTTCAAGTCCGCGCTGACCTTGTTCGTGGTCAGTTTCCTGGGATTGGGCTATCTGGGCACGCAACCCGTCACGCCCGAGGCGACACTATTCGCCCGGCTGTTTTCGCTGCTCTATTTCGCCTTCTTCCTGCTGATGCCGCTATACACGCGCTGGGACAAAACCTTGCCTGAACCAGAGCGGCTTACGCTCTCCCCCCCCCTCAGGCAACGGCAGGAATGGTACTGGCGATTACTGATTCGCGGCGTGGACGCCGCACTGGCCAGTGAGGCCACCCAGCGTGCCCGCGCCTTCGGGGAGCAGATCCTGTACCGGTTGAAGAAATACATTTCGTCGCCATGAAAAAAGTATTGTTGCCCTTGTTTTTCTGGATGCTCCCCCTGTGGGCGGGAGCCGTGGAAGGACCCAAGCTGGACAGCGTGTCCCTCGACGTTTACGACCAGACTTCGCTCAGGCGCGGCGCGCGCCTGTACGCGGACTATTGCCTCGGCTGTCACTCGATGAAATACCAGCGTTATTCGCGCATGGCCCACGACTTGGGCATGAGCGAAAACGAGGTGAAGAAGGATTTTCTTCACGGCGACGGCAAAATCACCGACGTCATGAAGGTTTCCCTGAAGAAGAGCTTGGGTGAAAAATGGTTCGGCGTGACCCCTCCGGACTTGTCGCTGATCGTGCGGGCCCGGGGCGCGGACTGGGTGTACACCTACCTGCGCAGCTTTTACCAGGACCCCAAGCGATCCAATGGCGACAACAACCAGGTTTTCAAGGATGTGGCCATGCCGAACGCCCTGTGGGAGTTGCAAGGCATCCGCAGGGCGGTTTACGCGGCGGACGGCGAAACCGTGGCGCGCCTGGACACGGTGCAGAAAGGCCGGTTGACTGCGAAAGAGTTCGATAGCGCCGTCGCCGACCTGGTGAACTTCATGGCCTATGTCGCCGAACCGGCGCAACTGGAACGCTCCCATTACGGCAAATATGTCCTGCTGTATCTCCTGATTCTGGCGGTGCTGTTCTACCATCTCAAGAAGGAGTACTGGCGGGATGTCGAGGGACCGTCGGAGTGATCGGGACAGCGGGTCATCCATTCGCTTGCAAGCCTTGAGGTTCTGAGACCGTGGGCAACGCCATCGGCCGCAAAGCCGGAATCACGCTGTTCTCCTACCCGCTGTGCATTCAGAGCCATCGCGTCCGCATGGTACTGCACGAAAAGGGGATCGCCGGCGAAGTCGATTTCGTTTGCTGCAAGGAGCCGCCGGAGGACCTGCTCGACCTGAATCCTTACGGCACGACTCCCACCCTGGTGGACCGCGACCTGGTGCTGTACGAGGCGGGGATCATCATGGAATATCTGGACGAGCGTTTTCCCCACCCGCCCTTGTACCCTATGGATCCGGTTTCGCGAGCCCGCGCCCGGTTGCTGCTGCACCGCATCCAGACCGACTGGTATTCGCTGTACGGTCAGTTGCGCGCCGCCGACGATGAGAAATCCCTCGCGAAGGCAAAAAAGATGCTCCGGGAAAGCCTGATCCAGGCCATTCCCGCCTTCGCGGCCAAGTCGTTTTTCCTCAGTGACGAATTCAGCCTGGTGGATTGCGCGGTGGCGCCGCTGTTGTGGCGCCTACCCAGTCTGGGCGTCGATCTGCCGCGTCAGGCGGAGCCGGTGCGCGCCTATGCGCGCATGATTTTCGAACGCGAGTCGTTCCAAGCCAGCCTCGACGAGGACGAACGCGATCTGGCCGGCGTACCGCACGCCTTGGCGGGCTAAGGCGTGAAACCGCTGAGACCTTACCTGATCCGCGCCGTCCACGAGTGGATCGTCGAAAACGGCTTGACGCCTTATCTGTTGGTCGACGCCGAACAGGAGG
The DNA here is from genome assembly GCA_035293245.1 of Methylococcaceae bacterium. Taxonomy (GTDB): domain Bacteria; phylum Pseudomonadota; class Gammaproteobacteria; order Methylococcales; family Methylococcaceae; genus DATDOO01. Next base: position 15,679 of record DATDOO010000243.1, on the reverse strand, counting down.
GCGTCATGGTCCCCCCGCATCATGTCCACGACGGACAGATCGTTCTCAATCTCCGCCCCGAAGCCGTCCAGGGCCTGTCGCTGGGCGATAGCTACATTTCTTTCCGCGCCCGTTTCGGCGGCGTGCCGACCGCCGTGGAAATTCCGGTCAAGGCGGTGCATGCCCTCTATGCGAAGGAAAACGGTCGGGGGATGGTATTCCAGGCCGAGGAAGAGGACGACACACCGCCGCCGGAAGCCGGATCCCCGGCGGACGATAAACCCGCCAAACCGGCGCGGCCCGTCCTGCGCGTAGTGAAATAGGTCGGGGCATCAATCGCCGGCGGCGATTTCACCCAACTCCCGGTACAGCGGCAGATCGTTCACCCGCCGTTCGATGTCGCGCATCAGAGCGGCGAACGGGGGGCTGCCCACGGTTCCGAAGCGGCGCCGGAATTCATCCGCTCCCAGGTTTTCGGGAAGATCGCGGATATCCGGCAACAGCACCTCGTCGCCGGCATTCTGCGCGAGCCGCTTCTGCAATCTCTTGGCGCTCTTGTGGGTGGCGACGGCCAATTCGCCCAGACGCGCGCCGGCAATGTCCGCGGCCAAATCCTGGAAGTTGAAGCCGCTACGGCCGTGCGAATCGCTGACTTCCTTCACCAGACCCGCCGCGTCGGCCAGGGTGTCGTCCCCCGCCACCCCCAGGGCTGCGGAAATGCTGAAATGTTTGGCCAAATCGAGCCGGTTGCGCAGCACAACCGTTCGCCTGGGCAGATCCTTAACCCCGAAGGCGAGGGCGTTAGCGTTGCTCTTGCCGCTCAGATAGGCGCTGAGCACCAGAAACAACGCGCGGTTTTCCTCCACCGGATCGTGCTCTCGGGAACGTTTGCGCGCCAATGCGGCCAGGGGTTGCAGCAATTGTCCCAGCGTTGGGCGCGCCGCCAATTCCGCCTGGTGGAGAACGGCGTTAAGTTCGGCCTGGTAGCGTTTTAGACGCCGCTTGCTGGTGATTTCCGCCATCGTGCGCCGCATTTTCGCCTGCGACTCCACATCCCAGCGGTAGTCCAGCGCCATCTGTCCGTGGTGGATGACCAGGCCCTCCACCGACTGCTCGGCCAACGCGTACAAACGGGCCGGCGTCCAGTAACGGCTTCCATAGCGGAGCGCGCTATCCACAAGACCGGCCGGCAAGGGCAGATCGCCGATGCGGACTTGCCGCGCCGCCAACCCATTGCCGTCGCGCTCGGCACGTACCTGAAAATTCAGGAATGTTTCCAGGCGAGCCAGAGGCAAGCGCCGGCTGGCGGACAAATACACGGTATTTTCCTCGAGCCGGAAGCGTGCGCGCCGATCTCCGGCCTGACCGAACAGATAGTTCGTCGTGGCGTTGATTTCCTCTTCGGTCAATGCCAGGCGGTTTACCTCCGCACCTGCCGCGGACGTGCGCAATCCGGTTTGCAAAATGGCGCGCGCCTGGGCGATTTCCTCGGGAGTGAGGGGCCGATCGATATCGACCCAAGGTGTGCGTTGCAAAATCAACGCCGCCAGGATTACGAGCAGCAGAAGGGAAAAAGCCATGCCCCATGCCACAACCCTGGCCGCGCGGCGAAATAACCCGATGCCGGGAAGCCGGAAGCGCAATGGGTCGAGAAGATCGCGCATGGACATGGGGAATGGCGGCAAAAGCCGGTGGATAGCTCGTTTCAAGCTTAGCATGGGGACTGCGCACCCGCTGTTACGGGCCCATCCGCCCTCGTGTTTGCCGTAGAGGATGGTTGTATAATTGGCTCTGGATGCGTTCGAATCACGGACGCATTTACCTAATTCCCAACTCAATCGAGACAAGGTCGATCAATGAAACTTTCCAAGAAGAAAATCGCTAATGGACTGGGCTTTCTGCTGGCCGGCGCCATGGTCAGCGCATACGCCCCGGCTTCCCTGGCAGGCGGCGCGGTCGATACGGCTACCTACAACGGCTGGAAAACCTACAAGCGCCAGCGTTGCGAAACCTGCCACGGTGCGACCGGCGAAGGCAGCGCTGCTTTCCCCAACCTTCTGGAAAGCCTGAAGAAACTGTCCCAGGACGATTTCAAGAAGACCGTTATGGAAGGAACCCCCAAGGGCATGCCCCCGCACAAGGCCAACAAGGCCGTCGTGGAAAACATCGACGGCCTGTACGCCTACCTCAAGGGCCGCTCCGACGGCACGATCCCGGCGGGCGAACTGGACGAAAAGAAGTAATTCGCCCCCTCCGTCTGGCCCGCCCCGCGCGGGCCAGATGCTTTCCTAGTCCCTTCAGTCCGCGCCGCCCAGCGGCAGATTCTTCAGATACTTTCTAAACTCGTCGCGCAACTCCGGGTGCTTCAGGCCGTATTCGACGGTGGCGGCCAGATAACCCAGCTTGGAGCCGCAATCGTAGCGTTTGCCGTGGAATTCATAGGCCAGCACGATCTCGTCGCGCAATAGCTCGGCGATGGCGTCGGTCAGCTGGATCTCCCCACCCGCGCCGCGCCCGGTGTGTTCCAGTTTGTCGAAGATGCGCGGCGTCAGGATGTAGCGCCCCACCACGGCCAGATTGGACGGTGCCTGCTCCGGCTTGGGCTTTTCCACGATTTGCTCCACCCGCGCAACGCGGGCGTTGTCCGGATAGCGCTCGCCCGTCTTGACGATGCCGTAGCTCTGGGTTTCCTCCGGGGCGACGCGTTCGACGCCGAGGATGGAACAGCCGCGCTCGTCGTACAGCTCCACCATCTGCTCCACGCAGCCGCGCTCGCCGCCGATGAGGTCGTCCGCCAGGATGACGGCGAACGGCTCGTTGCCGACCACGGGCTTGGCGCACAGCACGGCGTGTCCCAGGCCCAGCGCCTCGGCCTGGCGGATGTACACGCAGGAAACGTGCGGCGGGATCACGCCCTGGACGATCTTGAGGATTTCCGTCTTGTTGCGGTTCGCCAGCTCGGTTTCCAGTTCGTAGGCCTTGTCGAAGTGGTCGGTGATCGCGCCCTTGGTGCGGCCGGTGACGAACACCATGACCTCGATGCCGGCCATGACGGCTTCCTCGACCGCATACTGGATCAGCGGCTTGTCCACGATCGGCAGCATTTCCTTGGGACTGGCCTTGGTGGCCGGCAGGAAGCGGCTGCCCAGGCCGGCGACGGGAAACACGGCTTTCTTGACGATTTTATTCATCGGATTTCATTCCATCGGGTAGTAGAAACAGAAACTAAGTTGACCGGAGTAACCGTTTGCGGGTGTGTCCACGAGAGCGTAGACGAACGGGGGAGAAGCTTGCGCGATTGCCGTTATTTTCCCGACATTCTACCCGCGCAGGCGATCTCCCGAAACGGGGACCCCGCTGCCCACGCGCAACGGATCGTCGGCTTCCTCCCCGAAGAAAATCGGCGTATTTTGCTGCCCCACCGGAAACCTGCCGGGAGAGGGGCAATGCCTGTGAACGATCCCGCGAACCTCCGCCGACGCCCTAGGCGTTTCCTCGCCCGGCTGTTCTTGCGTGTCGGACAGGCCCTGCCTTCTTGGGGATTGTGGCCGTGCCTGCTGGCCGGTGCCGCGTGGAACGCGAATGCAGGAGCCGGGGTGATCGACCGCCTGCCGACCGAGGACAAGACCGTGGCGCTCACCTTCGACGCCTGCGAAACCATCACGCCTTCCCATGTGGACGAATCCATCGCCGGCTTTTTGTTGCGCGAGAAAATCCCCTTCACGATCTTCGTCAGCGGGCAGTTCGCGGTCCGCAACCGGGAACGGCTGACGCAGCTGGCTGCTTTCCCCGAGGTGGAACTGGAGAATCACTCATTCCATCACCGTCTGCACATGGAACGGCTGAATGCCGGCGACGTCGAGCGGGAAGTGCGCGCCGTCGAACCCGTGCTGAACGGGATTACCGGCCATCCGGCGCGCTTTTTTCGCTTCCCCGGCGGTTATCACGACGCGGCAACCCTCGGCACCGTGGAAAAACTGGGTTACCGGGTCGTGCACTGGAGTTTCGCCAGCGGCGATCCGGACCCGGCGCTCAGCGCCGGGCGGCTGTACCGCCATGTCATCGAGATGGTCAAACCCGGCGCCATCCTGATTTTCCACATCAACGGGCGTGGCTACCGCACCGGCGAGGCTCTACCCCGAATTGTGGACACCTTGCGCAAACGGGGCTACCGCTTCGTTCGGCTGAACGAATTGCTGTGAGTCCCATCATGAGCCGCTTCGCCCATCTCGCCTGCCATGCGGTAACGCTGAATGCGGACCACGCCGCCCGGCTCGGCCCTGATCTGGCCGGCCTGCAACCCTGGCGGGAACTGGGATATACGGCGGATGGACTGACGCGCTACCTGTCCCGGACCGATCCCGCCCTGACCCGCTGGACGCTCCTCCACGAGGAGGACGCGGTGGCCGGGGTGCTGTGCCTGCGCGAGCCCTGGCTGCGCGGGCCTTTCGTGGAGCTCCTGTGCATCCTGCCCCCTTGGCAAAAACGGGGCCTGGGGCGAGCGTGGCTGGAGTGGCTGAGCCTCGGCACCGCGGAGCGGGGCATGGCCAACCTGTGGACTACGGCGACGGAAAGCAACGCGCCCGCCCGGAAATTTTACGCCCGTTGCGGCTTCGAAATGGCGGGCACCCTTCCAAACCTGATCCGTCCCGGCGCCAACGAAATTCTGCTGCGCAAAGACCTGCGGCGGGAACCGTTCCTCCCGCCTCACGCCGCTGGAAATCAGTAATAAAAACTCAGCGTCCCCACCGCGCGGTAATCCAGTTGGTCTTGGTGGCCGTTGAAGTGCTCGACGATGGGAACGCCGAACGACAGGCCCAGATTCACGTGCTGGCCGGCGGTCAGGCGCACGCCGGGCGAAACGTAAAGCTGATGGGCGCCGGAGTTTTCCACGTCTTCGCCGCTCACGCTCTGCCGGTCGCGCCACTGGCCGTTCAGTTCCATGACCAGATCGACGGCGTACTGGCCGGGAGAGAGGAAGAAATAGTCCCCGCCACCATGATCCGCGCCCGGCTTCAGGCGGTAGGACACGGCTGCGTTGTAGGAAAAAACATCGCCCAGGTCGGTGCTCTGGGTTCCTTTGGTGACGATGGTGTAAATGGTGCTGGCGTTGAAGGTGACCGGCCCGAACACCTGCGTGTAGGACAGGCCGGCGATGCCGTCCCAGGACCCGCTGCCCGGCTGCTGTTCGGCCTCGAAGAGATGGCCTTCCTCGCCGTCGGTCTTGCGCCGGGTGCGGCCGGTGGGCGTTTTGACGCCGAGCAGCACGGCGGCGTGGATGTCCTGCTCCTGAAGGTGGAGAAAGCGGTACTGGCCGAAGACGACCGTATCGCCCAGCCCGTTGGAATCGCCCAGCCGCTCGATCTCGCCTTCCTCATGATGGGACGGTTCGGAGACATTCTCCCGCCACACGTAAGGCAGGCGCAGTCCGACGGTCAGGTCGTCGGTGACGCCGTAGGCGATGCCCAAGGAGGTACTCAGCACCGACTCGACGCGGTGCAGGTCCGCTTCTTCCCCGGCTTCCTCGGCCGCCTCATGCAGGCGAAGTACCTGCCCTTCCGACATCCGGTCGATCCGGACGTACTCCGAACGCAAGCCGCCGGCGAAGTGTCCCTCGGGAATCGGCACCGCGCTCTCGGTATTGATCGCCGAGGACAGATTACCCCCGCCCAGGGTCATGGCGCCGGTGTGGGTGGCCCAGTTCTGGGGACTGTATAGCAATGCCGCGCCGAGAAACGCTCCGGTCACGAATCGAGGTGGTCGCTGCATCATGGGAACTCCTTTGAACTTATTGGAATAGCCGCGTGCCGGCACGCGACGGAACAGGATAGACAAACAAATTGGATGCCACAAATACATTCCTATAATTCATGGGCTTATGAAACGAAAGCCCTGAAACTGTGTGAAATGCCGCAGTGTACTGCGGCATTTCACACAGCTGGGGGATTACTCCACCGTCACCGACTTAGCCAGATTGCGCGGCTTGTCCACGTCCGTTCCCTTGAGCAGGGCGGCGTGATAGGCCAGCAACTGTACCGGGATGGTGTGCAGGATGGGCGACAGCACGCCCACATGGCGCGGCGTGCGGATCACGTGCACGCCTTCGCTGGCGGTGAAATGGCTGTCCAGGTCGGCGAACACGAACAGCTCGCCGCCGCGGGCGCGGACTTCCTGCATGTTGGATTTCACCTTTTCCAGCAACGCGTCGTTGGGGGCGATCACCACCACCGGCATGTCGCGGTCCACCAAGGCCAGCGGACCGTGCTTGAGTTCGCCGGCGGGATAGGCTTCCGCGTGGATGTAGGAAATCTCCTTGAGCTTCAAGGCGCCTTCCAGGGCGATCGGGTAGTGCACGCCGCGGCCGAGAAACAGCGCGTGCTGCTTGTCGGCGAAGGACTTGGCCCACTCGCGGATCTGTGGCTCCAAATTGAGCGCGTGCTGCACGCTGCCGGGGATATGGCGCAGGGCGTCCAGGAAGCCCTGTTCCTGCCCGGCGGACAGCAGGCCGCGCTGCCTGGCGAGGGTTGAGGCGAGGACGAACAGCGCCATCAGCTGGGTGGTAAACGCCTTGGTGGACGCCACGCCGATTTCGGCCCCGGCGCGGGTATAAAACACCAGCCGGGAGGCGCGCGGAATGGCGCTTTCCTGCACATTGCAGATGGACAGGCTGAGCGGTTGCCCCAGGACCTTGGCGTGCTTGAGCGCTTCCATGGTGTCCAGGGTCTCGCCCGACTGGGAGATGGTGACGATGAGTTGGCGCGGGTTGGCGACTGACTGACGGTAGCGGTATTCGCTGGCGATCTCGACCGCCGTCGGCAGGCGGGCGATGCTTTCCAGCCAGTATTTCGCGGTGAGGCCCGCGTAATAGCTGGTGCCGGCCGCGAGAATCAGGATGCTGTCGACTTCCGCGAATACCTGCTCCGCTCCCTCGCCGAACAGCGCGGCGCCGAAGCGGCCGTCGTCGATCACCGCTTCCATGGTGTCGGTCAGCGCGCGCGGCTGCTCGTGGATTTCCTTCTGCATGAAATGGGTGTACGGGCCCAGTTCCAGGGAAGCCAGCGAGACGCCGCTCAGGTGCACCTTGCGCTCGGCGGGGTCGCCCGCGCTGTCGAGGATGTGGACGCCCTGCAACCCCAGGTCGGCGACGTCGCCGTCCTCCAGGTACATTACCCGGCGCGTCGCCGACAGGACGGCCGAGACGTCCGAGGCGACGAAATTTTCGCCCTCGCCCAGTCCCACCAGCAGCGGGCAACCCTGGCGCGCGGCGACCAGCCGCTCCGGTTCCTTTAGGGACACGACGGCGATGGCGTAAGCGCCGACCAGTTCGGCCACCGCCTTGCGGGTGGCCGCGAACAGGTCGTTGCCTTCCTTGAAGTGGTGGTGGATCAGGTGGGCGATGACCTCGGTGTCGGTCTGCGACTCGAACCCGTAGCCCAGCGCTTTCAGGCGGCTGCGCTGTTCCTCGTGGTTTTCGATGATGCCGTTGTGCACCACGGCGATTTCGTCGCAGGAAACGTGGGGGTGGGCGTTGGATTCGGTGACGCCGCCGTGGGTCGCCCAGCGGGTATGGCCGATGCCGACCCGGCCACGGAAATCCTCCCCGTCGGCTTTCTGCTGCAGTTCGGCCACCCGCCCGACCGCGCGCACGCGGCGGATCTCGCCGTCCAGCACGGCGATGCCGGCCGAGTCGTAACCGCGGTATTCCAGGCGCAGCAATCCTTCGATCAGGAGCGGCACGATGTTGCGATGGGAAATGGAACCGACGATGCCGCACATGGCTATTCTCCTTCTGTACCCCCTCTCCCGAATCTCGAAACTCCCTCTCCCTCTGGGAGAGGGCGGGGTGAGGGTTCTGGAGAGGGTTGGGGTGAGGGCTTCTGGGGGCGCTTCCAGCCGTCCACGCTCACCTGACGGGCGCGGCTCAGGGTGAGGGTATCGGGCGGCGCGTCCTTGGTCACGGTGGAACCCGCGCCGATGGTGGCGTTCTTCCCCACCCGGACCGGCGCTACCAGTTGCGTGTTGGAACCGATGAACGCGCCATCCTCGATGACGGTGCGGTGCTTGTTGACGCCGTCGTAATTGCAGGTGATGGTGCCCGCACCCACGTTGACGCCGCTGCCCACCGTGCAGTCGCCCACGTAGCTGAGGTGGTTGATTTTCGATCCCGGCCCCACCTGGGATTTCTTGATCTCGACGAAATTGCCGATGTGCACCCCCTCCGCGAGATTCGTGTCCGGACGCAGGCGCGCGAAGGGTCCGACGCGGCTTCCGGCGCCGATGACGGCGTTCTCGATCACGCAATGGGAGAGAATTTCCGCGCCCTCGCCGATCTCGGCGTCGCGAATAATGCTGTGGGCGCCGATTTTCACACCTCCGCCGAGGCGCACCCAGCCTTCGAAAATCACATCCACATCCACTTCGATATCCCTGCCCAGAAGCTCCACCTCGCCGCGCACGTCCAGGCGCGCCGGGTCGCGCAGGGTCACGCCGCGCGCCATCAGGTCGGCGGCCATCCGCGCCTGATAGGCGCGTTCGAGCCGCGCCAGTTGCGCCCGGTCGTTCACCCCGGCCACATCCAGTTCGTACGGCGCGAACACGGTCTGGACAGTCAGGCCGTCGCGCACCGCGAGTTCGATGACATCGGTCAGATAATATTCGCCCTGGGAGTTGCGGTTATCCAGTTGCGCCAGCCAGCCGTTCAGGCTCTCCGCCCCCACGGCCATGATGCCGGTGTTGATCTCGCGGATACGCTGTTCTTCCGGCGCGGCGTCCTTTTCCTCGACGATGCGCACCACCCGTCCGTCGGTGCCGCGGACAATGCGGCCATAACCCGCCGGGTCGTCCAGTTCCACGGTCAGTAGGGCGAAACGCCCCGCCGCGGCGATAGCGGTCAATTCGCGCAGGGTTTCCGCGCGCAGCAAGGGCACGTCGCCGTAGAGAATCAGTGCGATATCCTGCGGATCGACCCCGGGCATGGCCTGCTGGACGGCGTGGCCGGTGCCGAGTTGCCTCTCCTGCATCACCCATCCGGTTGGCAAATGCCCCAACGTTTTTTGGACCTGCTCCGCCCCGTGACCAATCACAATGATCGGCTTCGCTTCCGATACCGCTGCCGCCACGCGCCAGGCGTGCTCCAGCAGACTGCAAGGACCGATCCGGTGCAGCACTTTGGGCAGGTCGGAAAACATGCGCTTTCCCTGCCCGGCCGCGAGAATGATGCTTTGTACCGCCATTTGACGCCTCTGCTCGATTGAGCCGGTTCCCCTCACCCCGGCCCTCTCCCTGAGGGAGAGGGTGAGCAAGGTTGCTGCGACTTTCACGTTAACGAAAAAAACCCGGCAACATCGGAATATTGCCGGGTTTGCTGTTTACTGTCAGCGGAGCCGACCCATGCTCAGGACTTGCGGTATTTTTCCAGCGTCCTGAGTTGCTGCATGGCCAGCGCCAGTTCCGCCTGAGCCCTTGCGTAATCGATTTTCCCGGACTTGTCCGTCAGCGCTTCCTCGGCGCGGCGCTTGGCTTCCAGCGCGGCGGCCTCGTCGATGTCCCTGGCGCGGATCGCTGTGTCCGCCAGCACGGAGACGACGTGGGGCTGCACTTCCAGTATGCCGCCGGAAATGAAGAACGGGAGGGTCTCCTGCTCGCTCAGCTTGACGCGCACTTCGCCGGGCGTCATGCGCGAGATGAACGGGGCGTGACGCGGCGCGATGCCGACCTCGCCGTGCTCGGCGGGCGCGAACACCATTTGCGCCAGACCGGAGTAGATCTGCCGTTCCGCGCTGACGATGTCTACATGGATAGTCATGGACATGAAAAATTAACTCGTGGTGAATCAGGCCGCCAGCTTGCGGGCCTTTTCCAGCGCCTCGTCGATGCTGCCCACCATGTAGAACGCCTGCTCCGGAATGTCGTCAAACTCACCGGCGACGATGCCCTTGAAGCCTGCGATGGTGTCCTTGAGCGACACGTACTTGCCCGGCGAACCGGTGAAGACTTCCGCCACGAAGAACGGCTGGGACAGGAAGCGTTGAATCTTGCGCGCACGGGAGACGATGAGCCGGTCGGCTTCGGAGAGTTCGTCCATGCCGAGGATGGCGATGATGTCGCGCAGCTCCTTGTAGCGTTGCAGGGTGCCCTGCACCTGGCGCGCCACGTTGTAATGCTCGTGGCCGATGACCAGCGGGTCGAGCTGGCGGCTGGTGGAGTCCAGCGGGTCCACGGCGGGGTAGATGCCCAGTTCGGCGATCTGGCGCGACAGCACCACGGTGGCGTCCAGGTGGGCGAACGTCGTGGCCGGGGACGGGTCGGTCAAGTCGTCGGCGGGCACGTACACGGCCTGGATGGAGGTGATGGAGCCGGTCTTGGTGGAGGTGATGCGTTCCTGCAGCACGCCCATTTCCTCGGCCAGGTTGGGCTGGTAGCCCACGGCGGAGGGCATGCGGCCCAACAGCGCCGAGACTTCGGTGCCGGCCAGGGTGTAGCGGTAGATGTTGTCGATGAACAAAAGCACGTCGCGGCCTTCCTCGCGGAAGAACTCGGCCATGGTCAGGCCGGTCAGGGCCACGCGCAGGCGGTTGCCGGGCGGCTCGTTCATCTGCCCGTAAACCAGGGACACCTTGTCCAATACGTTGGAGTCCTTCATTTCGTGGTAGAAGTCGTTGCCCTCGCGGGTACGCTCGCCCACGCCGGCGAATACCGAGTAACCGCTGTGCTCGATGGCGATGTTGCGGATCAGCTCCATCATGTTGACGGTCTTGCCCACGCCGGCGCCGCCGAACAGGCCCACCTTGCCGCCTTTGGCGAAGGGGCAGATCAGGTCGATCACCTTGATGCCGGTTTCCAGCAGTTCGGTGGCCGGAGACTGATCCTGGAATTTGGGGGCCTTGCGGTGGATACCCCAGCGCTCTTTCTCGCCGATCGGCCCTTTCTCGTCGATGGGCTGGCCCAACACGTTCATGATGCGGCCCAGGGTTTCCTTGCCGACCGGCACGGAGATGGCTGCACCGGTATTCGTCACTTCCAGGCCGCGCTTGACGCCGTCCGTGCTGCCCATGGCGATGGTGCGCACGATGCCGTCGCCCAACTGCTGCTGGACTTCCAGCACCAGAGCGCAGCTCGGCACTTCCAGGGCGTCGTAGACTTTGGGCAGCGCGTCGCGGGAAAACTCCACGTCCACCACGGCGCCGATGATCTGCACAATTTTGCCGGAACTCATGCTTGGGTCCTCTAAATGATACTAAACGTGTAAAGGCTGATCGGTGGGTTACGACGCGCGGTAAGGCCCACGTAAAAATTCGGCCGGGATGGTTAGGCGCGTCTTACCCACCCTACCTCAGACGGCCGCCGCGCCGCCGACGATTTCGGAAATTTCCTGGGTAATCGCGGCCTGGCGGGTCTTGTTGTAAATCAGTTGCAGTTCGTTGATCAGTTTGCCGGCGTTGTCGGAGGCGCTCTTCATGGCCACCATGCGCGCCGCCTGCTCACAGGCGATGTTCTCGACCAGGCCCTGATAGACGACGGCCTCGATGTAGCGCGCCAGGACCACATCCAGCACGTCCTTGGCGTCCGGCTCGTAAATGTAATCCCAGTGCCCTTTCAGCTCCTCGGAGATTTCCTCGGCGCGGATCGGCAAGAGGCGTTCCACGGTCGGGCGCTGGGTCATGGTGTTGACGAACTGGTTGGACAGGATGTATAGCGCGTCGATGTCGCCGCTGTGGTAGGCGTCCAGCATGATCTTGATCACGCCGATCACGTCCCCGATATGCGGGGAATCGCCGAGGTGCGTCACTTGGCCGACGATGCGCGCGCCGATATTGCCGAAAAAGCCCGCGCCCTTCTGCCCGATGGTGCACAGGTCGACCTGCACGCCTTCCGCTTCCCACGCCCTCATGCGGGTGAGCGCCTGGCGGAACAGATTGGAATTCAGGCCGCCGCACAAGCCGCGGTCGGACGTCACCAGAATCACGCCGATGCGCTTGATGGCCCGCTCCTGGAAAAACGGATGCTGGTACTCGGAATGGGCGTGGGCGATGTGGCGGATGATCTGGGCGATCTTGCGCGCGTAGGGACGGGTGGCCAGCATGCGGTCCTGCGTCTTGCGCATCTTGCTGGCCGCCACCATTTCCATCGCCCGCGTGATCTTCTGCGTGTTCTTCACGCTGGCGATCTTGGTTCGGATTTCTTTGCCGCCGGCCATGACTTTTCCTATTAAACCCCCCTCCCGAACCCTCACCCAGGGGGAGAGGGGGGTGAGATTGGGGAGAGGGTTGGGGTGAGGGCTGTTACCAGCTATGGGTTTGCTTGAAGCGGGTGATCGAGTCCTTGAGGGCCTTGGCGATTTCGTCGTTGTAATCGCCCTTCTCGTCGATCTGCTTCAGGCAGTCGGCGCACTCGGATTTCATGAAGCTGTGCAGCGCCTGCTCGAAATCGCGCACCTTGCCCACCTCCACGTCGTCGAGGAAGCCCTCGTTGGCGGCGAACAGGGACACGGCCATCAGGGCAATGCTCAGCGTGGCGTACTGGTTCTGCTTCATCACTTCCGTCACGCGCCGGCCGCGCTCGATCTGCTTGCGGGTCGCCTCGTCCAGGTCGGAGGCGAACTGGGCGAAGGCCGCCAGTTCGCGGAACTGGGCCAAATCGAGGCGAATGCCGCCGCCGAGCTTCTTGATGATCTTGGTCTGCGCCGCGCCGCCGACGCGGGACACGGACAGGCCGGCGTTCACCGCCGGGCGCACGCCGGAATTGAACAGGCTGGTTTCCAGATAGATCTGGCCGTCGGTAATGGAAATCACGTTGGTGGGCACGAAGGCCGACACGTCGCCCGCCTGGGTTTCGATGATCGGCAGCGCGGTCAGCGAGCCGGTCTTGCCCTTCACCTTGCCGCCGGTGAGCTTTTCCACCTCGTCGGCATTGATGCGCGAGGCGCGCTCCAGCAAGCGTGAGTGCAGATAGAACACGTCGCCCGGATAGGCTTCGCGTCCCGGCGGACGGCGCAGCAACAGGGAAACCTGGCGGTAAGCCCAGGCCTGCTTGGTCAGGTCGTCATAAATGATCAGCGCGTCTTCGCCGCGGTCGCGGAAGAATTCGCCCATGGCGCAGCCGGCGTAGGGAGCGATGAACTGCAACGCGGCGGACTCGGAAGCCGAGGCGGCCACGATGATGGTGTGCTCCATCGCGCCGTGCTCTTCCAGCTTGCGCACCACGTTGGCGATGGAGGACTGCTTCTGGCCGATGGCGACGTAAATGCACTTAACGCCGGTGCCCTTCTGATTGATGATCGTGTCCACGGCGATGGCGGTCTTGCCGGTCTGGCGGTCGCCGATGATCAGCTCGCGCTGGCCGCGACCGATGGGGATCATGGAGTCGATGGCCTTCAGGCCGGTCTGCAGCGGCTGGCTGACGGACTGGCGGTTGATGACGCCCGGCGCGATTTTCTCGATGGGCGAGGACTGGGCGGACTGGATCGGCCCCTTGCCGTCGATCGGAATGCCCAGGGAATCCACCACGCGGCCAAGGAGAGCCTCGCCCACCGGCACTTCGAGAATCCTGCTGGTGCACTTGACGCTGTCGCCTTCCGTCAGATGCTGGTATGAACCCAGCACCACGGCGCCCACGGAGTCCCTTTCCAGGTTCAGGGCCATGCCGAAAGTGTTGCCGGGAAACTCGAGCATTTCGCCCTGCATGACGTCGGCCAGGCCGTGAATGCGCACGATGCCGTCGGTGATGCTGACGATGGTCCCCTCGGTGCGGGATTCGACCCCCAGGTCGAGGCCCTGGATCTTCTGCTTGATCAGGTCGCTGATTTCGGATGGGTTCAGTTGCATGTTCTTTCTCGTTCCAGCTTAAAGTCGATTGGCCAGGCGTTGCAGTTGTCCGCGAACGGAGGCGTCGATGACGCGATCGCCCGCACGCACGAGCAATCCTCCGATTAAATTGCGATCCGCGCTGATGTTCAGGCGCACCTTGCGCTTGAGGGTCGTTTGCAGGGTCTCGGCCAGCGACTGCTCTTCCTCCCCGCTCATGGGATACGCCGTCACCACGTCGGCTTCCACGCTGCCCTCGTCTTCGGCGCGGTAGGCTTCGAACAATATCTTGATCTGCTTCGCCAGGGACAGGCGGGAGTTGGCCGCCAACGTCTTGAGCAGATTGACGCACTCGGGCCCGACGTTGCCGTCGCAAAGGCCGGCCAGCAAATCGGCCAGGCGGCTTTTGCCCAATTTGGGGCTGACGATGACCGCCTTCATCGCCGGGTCTTCCAGCGTAGCGGCAAGAAAGGCCAGGGCATCCGACCACTCCTGAAGAGAACCGGTTTCCTTCGCCCGCTTGAAGACGGCCAGCGCGTACGGCCGCGCCATCGTGGCTAATTCAGTCATGCGTTTAACTCAACTGCTTACCGACGTCGGCGAGGATTTTGCTGTGGCGGGCCTGATCCACTTCCTGGCGCAGAATCTGTTCGGCGGCGGCCAAGGCGAGCGTCGCCACCTGCTGCTTCAGGGAGTCCTTCGCCTGCTGGATCTGCTGATCGATCTCGGACTTGGCCGATGCCACCAGACGCTCGCCTTCCGCCCTGGCCGAGACTTTCGATTCGTCGATGATCTCGTTGGCACGCTTTTGCGCCAGGTTGACGATCTCGGCAGCCTGATCCTTCGCTTCCTTCAGAACCGCCTTCGCCCGCTTTTCCGCCAGTTCCATCTCGTGGTGCCCGCGCTCGGCGGCGGCCAGACCCTCGGCGATCTTCTTCCTGCGTTCTTCCAGCGCCTGCATGATGGGCGGCCAGACGTACTTCATGGTGAACAGCACCAGAAGCGCGAAGGTCACCATTTGCCCCAGGAGGGTCGCATTGATATTCACGGCGCCTTACCTCGTTACGTTAGCGGTCTCTACGCCGGTTTACTTGACGAACGGATTGGCTATAACGAACCACATCACCATACCGACGCCGATCATGGTGACGGCGTCCAGCAGGCCGGCGACGATGAACATCTTCACCTGCAGCATCGGCACCATCTCCGGCTGGCGCGCAGCCCCTTCGAGAAATTTGCCGCCCAACAGGCCGAAGCCGATGGCGGTGCCCAGCGCGCCCATACCCAGAATCAGGCCCACAGCCACCGCGGTCAAACCGTATACGATTTCCATCTTTCCTCCAGAATTACTCTATTTAGTTAACGAGACGAATCAATGATCCTCGTGCGCCAGACTCAGGTACACGACGGTCAAAACCATGAAAATGAACGCCTGCAGCGTGATGATCAGGATGTGGAACACCGCCCAGGGGAAGCTGAGCAAGGGCTGCACGTACCAGGGCAGCAAGGCTATTAGCAGGAAAATCATTTCGCCAGCGTACATGTTGCCGAAAAGTCGCAGCCCCAGCGAAATCGGCTTGGCCAGATACTCCACCACATTGAGCAGCAGATTAAACGGGATCAGTGCCCAGTGATTAAACGGATGGAACAGCAACTCCTTTCCGAAACCAGTCACACCCTTGATCTTGACGTTGTAAAACAGGATCAGGAAAAACACCGAGATTGACATGGCGAAAGTCGCATTCAAATCGGCACTCGGCACCACGCGCAGATACTTAAGGCCGATCAACTCGCCGATGCCCGGCAGCAGGTCCACCGGCAGCAAATCCATGGTGTTCATCAGGAACACCCAGCAGAAAATGGTCAGGGCCAGCGGCGCGATCAGCGCGCTACGCCCG
>DATDOO010000242.1:0-4143 GCA_035293245.1 Methylococcaceae bacterium | reverse complement strand
GGGGGGGGGGGGGGCGAGCGAGGGCACAAACGGCACCCTCAGGGTTACGGCGGTCCCTCCTGCGGGAGGTCGGCAAATTTCCAGGGTGCCGCCGAGGTAACGGATACGATCCAGTACGCTGGCCAGCCCATAGCCCTCCTTCGACCGCAAGGTTTCGGCGAGGCCGGCCATGCCGACGCCGTGGTCTTCCACCGTCAGGTTCAAACAACCGTCATCGGAACG
Source organism: Methylococcaceae bacterium (assembly GCA_035293245.1). Lineage (GTDB taxonomy): Bacteria > Pseudomonadota > Gammaproteobacteria > Methylococcales > Methylococcaceae > DATDOO01. Next base: position 3,921 of record DATDOO010000242.1, on the reverse strand, counting down.
AACCAGGACTTGGACATCCTGGACGCCGGCGTGCTTGGCGACGTTGACGAGGAGTTCGCGCACCGCGCGAAACAGGATGGCGGCCTGCACCGAGTTGACGGGTTTGAGCGCCCCGTCGTTGTCAATCTCGACAGCCAAACCATAAGCGCGCTCCATTTCTTCGGCCAGCCAGGCCAGCGCGGGCATCAATCCGAAGGTTTCCAGCACGGGAGGAACCAACTGGGCGGTCAGGGAACGGACACGGCGGCTCGCGCTCGCGATCACTTCCTGCAGAACGCGCAGATGGGAGCTGCAATCCGCTTGCGGCTCACAGTTTGCCAATGCATCCAGTTTGACCTTCGCCACATGCAGCAGTTGTCCCAGTCCGTCGTGCAGATCGCGCGCCAGAATCTTGCGCTCCCGTTCGTCCGCCAGGGTCGCCATCACCGCCATTCGGCGCGCGTGCGCTTCGGCTTCCTTGCGTTGACTCAAGTCCAGCACGAAGAACGCGCCCCGATCCGGCGCGTCGATGTCCGTGGCGGCGCCGATCAGCACCGGAATCCTCCGTCCGTTTTTATGGAAGTATTCCTTCTCGAAAGGCGTGATGGCCCCGCGTTCCGCGATTTCTTGCAGGGCGTGCTCATCCAGGTGGAGGTATTCCGGCGGCGTGAGCTTGCGCCAATCCAGGCGGCCGGCGGCGAGATCCTCCCGCGTGTAGCCCAGCAGCTGCAGCAGCGCATCGTTGGCGTCCGCGACGCCGCCCTCCGCCCTCCAGAAGCCGATGCCGATCATGTCGCAGTCGAACAGCCAGCGGAAGCGGGCTTCGCTTTGCCTTAGCGCCTCTTCGCTGCGCACCCGCTCGGTAATGTCCTGCATCGTACCGAACAGGCGCATCGTTGCCCCGGTCCGGTCGAGGACGGCGTACCCTTGACAGTGCACGGTGCGTTCCGTCCCATCCGGACGGAGAATACGGTGGTCGTTGCGATAGGAATTTCCCGACAGCAAGGCCCTTTGGATATCCCTTTCAAGCCCCTCCCGATCCTCCGGGTGGGTGCGGGCGAGAACCGTTTCGATGCGTGGAACGAATTCCTCGGCTGTGAAACCGAATATCCGGTACATTTCCTCGGACCAAGCCAAAATTCCGGCATGGATGTCCCACTCCCAGTGTCCCAGATGGGCGATTCGCTGGGCGTCGATCAACTGCGCCTGTTTTGTCTCCAGGGCGGCATACGTCGCCGCCTGCTCCCGGTCCAGCCGGTTGAGCCGCCGTGCGTGTCGAAACACCAGCACGCTCAGGACGGCAATATTGGCGAGCGCGAACAGGGTCAAGCCGATTTCCGTTCCGTAGAATCCGGCCTGCTGGCCTTCAAGCCGGAGCCAGCCCAGAAAGACGGCCACTCCGGTAATGAGAGGCAAGGACCTGCGGGCCATCGTCCCCCCCTCTCGATTGCTGGCCAGCACACCCATAAAACCGAGTCGCGGGAAAACAAGCAGCAATCCCACCGATAGGGCGAGAAACGCGACCGCCGTATACAGACCCATGGACTGATACGGCGCGAAGGTACGCAGGGCCTGCACGCCGTAGAGATGGCCGATCAGGGAAAACAGCGCCGACAGCAGCAGAAGCAGGGCCGGCCATTGAGCGGCGGCCACGCTTCCCGTGCGCCGTAATCCCATGAGCAGCAGGCCGATCCCCGCCAGCAGGAAGTTCAGTGCGGTGGCGCGCGACATGCGTCCGGGGAATTCGCTTTGGGCCGGTTCCGGCGGCGCTTCCATCAGCAGGCGGTCGATGCCCGGATCGAGTCCGAAGCCATATTCGGCCAGGGTCAGGAGCCCCGTCAGGCCTACCACGCCCGCGGCGACATATACAAAGCGCGCGTGTCCGGCCCGAAGCGCCCACAGCGCAAGACCCGCGAATACCAAGCAGGCCGCCGTAATGGGCACGACCGTTGGCGCGCCATGACCGGCGCCGGTCAGCCAGGGAATGTGGAACAGCCAGCCGGCGAGCGCCGCGCAGCCAATCAGCGTCGTCAGGAAACTCAGGAAACGGGAGCAGGATTCTGCGCGAGGGATCAGCGGATTGGCGTGGTTGTGCATGGCGCGGGCGTTGCCTTCACAAATAGCCTTCCCCGGCGTAAGCGTCGGAAATGTGATTTTCGAACTTGGTGTACTGCCCCATGAAAGTCAGGCGCACGGTGCCGATGGGTCCGTTGCGCTGCTTGCCGATGATGATTTCCGCCACGCCCTTGTCCGGGCTGTCCTCGTTGTAGACCTCGTCGCGGTAGATGAAGATGATCAGGTCGGCGTCCTGCTCGATGGAGCCGGATTCGCGCAGGTCGGACATCACCGGACGTTTGTTGGGGCGCTGCTCCAGGTTGCGGTTGAGCTGGGAGAGGGCGACGACCGGGACGTTGAGCTCCTTGGCCAGTGCCTTGAGGGAGCGGGAGATTTCCGAGATTTCCCCCACGCGGTTGTCGCTGCCCGGCGAGCGCATGAGCTGCAGGTAGTCGAGCACGATCAGCCCCAACTGGCCGTGCTCGCGGGCGAGGCGCCGCGAACGGGCGCGCACGTCGGTGGGCGTCAGGGCCGGGGTGTCGTCGATGAACAGGCGTTTTCCGGCCAGGATGTTGATCGCCGAGGTCAGGCGCGGCCACTCGTCGTCTTCCAGGTTGCCGGTGCGCAGGCGGTGCTGGTCGATGCGTCCCAGGGACGACAGCATGCGCAGGCCGAGTTGGGCGTCGGACATTTCCATGCTGAACACCGCGACCGGCAGTTCTGCGCCGATGGCGACGTTTTCCGCGACGTTCATGGCGAAGGTGGTCTTGCCCATGGACGGGCGGCCGGCGACGATGATGAGGTCGGAAGGCTGCAGGCCGGAGGTCATGCCGTCGAGATCGGTAAATCCCGAAGAGGCGCCGGTCAGACTGCCATCCTGCTGGTAAAGCGCATCGATGCGGTCCATGGTGCGCGCCAGCACGTCCTTGATGGGCTTGAAGCCGCTGCCGCGCCGCTGGCCCTGTTCGGCGATGCGGAACACCTGTTGCTCGGCTTCTTCGAGCAGGGTGACCGTGTCCTTGCCCTGGGGCTGGTAGGCCGAGTTGGCCATGTCGGTGCCGACGCGGATCAACTGCCGTAGCACCGAGCGCTCGCGCACGATGTCGGCGTAGGCGAGGATGTTGGCGGAGCCGGGGGTTTCCTCCAGCAGCGCGCCCAGATAGGCCACGCCGCCGGCGTCGGCCAGCTCCCCGGCGCGTTCCAGCGCCTCGGCCACGGTGACGGCGTCGAAGGGCTGGTTGAGTTCGGCCAGCGCTCTGACGTGACGGAACAGCAGGCGGTGCTCCTTGCGCCAGAAATCTTCCTCGTCGAGCCGGTCGCCGATGGTGTTCCACGCCTCGTTGTCCAACAGCAGGCCGCCGAGCACCGCCTGCTCGGCCTGTACCGAATGGGGCGGGGTTTTCAGGGCGTCGAGTTTGTCCATCAGCCCTGGCGGATGGCTTGGATGAGGCGGGACGTGGAATGCCCCTCGACGAAATCCAGCAGCCGCACTTCGCCGCCGTTGGCGAGCACGCAGTCGCTGCCGGCGATGTCGCCGATGTGGGCGTAGTCGCCGCCCTTGACCAGGATGTCGGGCAGGATGCAGCAGATGGCCTCGCGCGGGGTGTCGGCGTCGAACGGCGTCACCCAGTCCACGCACTCCAGCGCCGCCAGCAGCGTCATGCGCTGCTCCAGGGAATTGACCGGCCGGCTTTCGCCCTTGAGCCGCCGTACCGAGGCGTCGCTGTTGACCAGTACGATCAGCCTGTCGCCCAGTTCCCGCGCCTGTTGCAGGTAATGCACGTGGCCGGCGTGGAGGATGTCGAAACAGCCGTTGGTGAGGACGATCTTCTCGCCGGCCGCGCGGGCCTGTGCCACCAACAAAAGCAATTCTTCCAGACGCACGCC
>DATDOO010000241.1:0-9755 GCA_035293245.1 Methylococcaceae bacterium | reverse complement strand
ATCCCCGATTTGCTGCGCTTCGTTCCCGGCGCGCAGGTGGCGCAGATGAACGGCAGCCAGTGGGCCGTCGGCGTGCGCGGGCTGGCTGGAATCTACAGCAACAAGCTGCAGGTCATGATCGACGGCCGCAGCATCTTCAATCCCGTGTTCAGCGGCGTGCACTGGGATCATTACGGCCTGATGCTGGAAGACATCGAGCGCATCGAGGTCATTCGCGGTCCCGGCGCCACCCAGTGGGGGTCGAACGCGGTCAACGGCGTCATCAACATCATCACCCGCACGGCGCGCAATTCCCAGGGGCTGTTGGCGAGCGGCGGGGGCGGCAACGTGCAGACCGGTTTCGGCGCGGCCCGCTACGGCGGCAAGCTGGGCGAGGACGCCTGGTACAAGGTGTATGCCAAGCATTCGACCCAGGACAACTTCGAAGAAGTCACCCCGCCCTCCGCCCTCGGCGACCGCCCCAGGTTTACCGGCAAGGAGGCGCACGACCGCTGGAAGGACGACCGCGGCGGGTTCCGGCTGGATTGGGATGCATCTTCCGCCGATTCCCTGACCTTCCAGGGCGATTTTTTCCAGGGCGCCAGCGACCGGCGCACCGCCTTGCCGGTTTTTCCAAGCGGGTTCGAGGACGAAAAAATCACCATGGACAACAGCGGCGAAACCCTCGCGGGCCGCTGGAGCCACGCGTTTTCCCCGGATTTGCGCTGGGAAACCAAGAGCTATTGGGATCACTACCGCAAGGTCAACCACACCTGGTACCGCGAGGAGGTGCAAACCCTCGACCTGGACAGCCAGATCACCTGGCGCTGGAACGAGCGGCACGAGATCGTCGCCGGCGCGGGCTACCGCTACGTGAGCGACGACTTGTCCGACCATATCGGCGACATCCTCTATTTCACGCCCGGCAAGCGCAAGACCAGCACCTACAACATCTTCATCCAGGACGATTTCGCCCTGATCCCGGACACCCTGGATTTCATCTATGGGGTCAAGTACGAATACAACGGCTTTGCCGGCTCCCAGGCCCAGCCCAACGGCCGTCTGCTGTGGAAAATTTCCAATGCTCACCGGTTGTGGGGCGCGGTCAGCCACGCTACGCGCACTCCCGTGCGGCTGGACCAGGATTTCAATCTCAATTTCCAGCGTTTCACCAATCCTGCGCCCAACCTGTTCTGCCCCGGCGGCGCCGGCGTGAGTTGCCAGTTTGCCCTGACCAGCAATCCGGACCAGGGCTCGGAAAAGCTGGATGCTTTCGAACTGGGCTATCGTTTCACGCCATATTCCGATTTTTCCCTCGACCTGGCGGGTTTCTACAACCGCTATTACGACCTGCGCACCTTCGAGAATCGCGGCTTTCAGCTTCGTCCCGGCGAGCCGTTCATTCAGAACATTTTCCAGCGGGCCAACCTGAGCCGCGCGGAAACCCTGGGCGTGGAGGCTACGGCCAACTGGCAGGTAGCGCCCCGCTGGAAATTGAGCGCCAATTACAGTCACATCAGGCAGTTCGCCCATCTCGACGCCAAAAGCAACGACACGCGCAAGGAACCCCATGTGGAGATTCAGGATCCGGAAAACATGATCTCGCTGCGTTCCCAGCTCAATCTTCCGGGCGCGGTCGAACTGGACGGCACGCTGTACTATGTGGACGACAGTCCTTTCGAGGCCATCAATATGCCGGGCATGCATGCGCAGAGCTATTTCCGCGTGGATACCCGCCTGGGATGGTCGCCGGCGCCGGGATTGCAACTCGACCTGATCGGGCAGAACCTGCTCGATAACCGGCATCTGGAGTTCGTGGACGATTTCACCAACATGCCGTCCGAGGTGCCGCGCAGCGTGTTTGCCCGCGTGACGTGGCAATTCAATTGACCGTTATGCCTCTCGGGCTGCGGGAAGCATGGGAACCTGAAGTGGAGAAGCTGGCCGTGAAACGAACCCCGGAATCCGCCTTTTCATTCGCTCCGCGCGGCTTGGCGTTTCTGATGCTGGCGGTCCTGCTGCTTATTTCTCCCGCGCTGTTCGCCCACGGCGGCGGCGATGACCACGCGCCCCTGCCGCGCGCCGAAAAGGCGGAAAAACGCATCAATCCGCGCGCCGATCTGTGGAGGCGGGTGCGTGAGGGCGAGCCCGGCTATAGCGCGGTCAAGGGGGCGGAAGCGAACGTCTTCATCGAAGATGGCGGGCAGTTGTGGCGGCGGCTGCGCAACGGGCCCGTCGCGACCTTCGGCTCGGGGGCGCTGATCGGTACGTTCGCGGCGCTGGCGGCGTTTTTTCTCTGGCGCGGCCGGTTGCGCCTGCACGCACCGCGCAGCGGGGTGCGTATCCGGCGCTGGAATCCGTCGGATCGGACCTTGCACTGGGTCACGGCGCTCGCTTTTCTCTGGCTGGCGCTCACGGGGCTGCTGCTCTTGTTCGGTCGGGCGGCGCTGATTCCGTACCTCGGCCACGAGAATTTCTCGCCGCTGGCGCAGGCGGCCAAGCTGACGCACAACTACGTGGGGCCTTTTGTGTTCCTGCCGGGACTGCTGCTGATGATTGCCCGCTGGGCACGGCACAATCTGCCGACCCGGGTGGATGTGGCGTGGTTCAAGGCGTTCGGCGGGATGGTCGGCGACCGGCACCCTTCCGCGGGGCGAATCAACGGCGGCGAGAAAGCGTGGTTCTGGCTGCTGACGCTGGCGGGGATCGCCGTGTGCGCCTCGGGTTTTTTGTTGGATTTTCCTTTCCTGGCCCCGTTCAGGGAGACGCTGCAAAGCGCGCATCTGGTACACGTCACGACGGCCTTGCTGCTGTCGGCCGGCGCCCTGGGGCACATTTATATCGGCAGCATCGGCACCGAAGGCGCCCTGGAAGGCATGACCACCGGCGAGGTCGACGAAACCTGGGCGCGCCAACACCACGATCTGTGGCTGGCCGAGCTACGGGAAGCGCGGAAGACTTGACGCCCCCGCGTCTGCAAGAGGACGGGCCGCAACGGTCCAGGGCCATCGGGTTCCTACCGGTCGATCGCCAGCCAGCGTGCCAGCAAGGTTTCCAGCGTCTCGGGCGTGACGGGTTTGCCGAGAACCTCATCCATACCGGCTTTCAAACCTTTTTGCCGTTCATTTTCCGTGGCGTTGGGGCTCAACCCGATCACGGGGGTATGGCGGGGAGACTGCTGTCCGGCTTCGATGCGGCGCATTTCCCGGGTAGCCAGGTAACCGTCGAGTTCGGGAAGGACGCAATTGATCAGGATCAGGTCCGGCGCGTCGCTCAGGAAAATATGGACCGCTTCCGCCCCGTTGGCGGCGCTGACGACCAGGCAGCCTTTCGCTTCCAGCCATTCGGTCGCCCGGCTCCTGCAGAGCGCTTCGTTCTCGGCCAGCAGCACGCGTGGCGCAACGATGGGCGTCGCGACCGCCGGCATGCCGAGGGTTTTCGGATCGGCCGGGAGCCTCAAGCGGATCAGCGCGTCGTGGAGCGGCTGCCGGCACAAGGGTTTGAAGAACCGCGCCTCGCAGCACAGCGGCGCGCCGTAATCCAGCGCCGGATTGAGCAAGGAGGGCAGCAGCTTGACCCCGCGCAGGCGGGCGAGAGTGGGTGAACTGGATATGGCGCGCAGCAGGGCCGGGGCGTCGAGGTCGGGCGAGTCCAGGTCGATGATCGCCAGTTCGTGGGGACGGCCTTCGGCCAGTCCCGCGTTCAAGCACTCGAGCGCTTCTTCCGCGTGCGTCACGAAATCGGCCCGCGCGCCCCACAAGGCCGCGTAGCGCCGCAACAGACCCAGATCGGACCGGTTGGCGCTGGCGGCCAGGAGGCGGACGCCGCGCAATGCGGACACTTCCTTGGCCGCGGTGGTGGAGGCGGGCGCCAACGGCAGGCGCACCGTGAAGCACGAACCCTCGCCCGGAACGCTCGCCGCCTCGATCCGGCCTTCCATGCGCGTGACCAGTTCCCGGCAGATGGCCAGTCCCAGCCCCGTGCCGCCGTAAGAGCGGGTCGAGGTGGTGTCCGCCTGGTAGAAGGCCTCGAACAGATAAGGCATGGATTCGGGTGGAATGCCGATGCCGGTGTCTTCGACGCGAAACAGCAGGTGCGGCGGTGTTTCGGGAGAGATTTCCACGCTCAGGCGAATTTCGCCCGTGCGGGTGAACTTGAGCGCGTTGGACAGGAGGTTGAGCAAGACCTGGCGCAGGCGTTGCGCGTCGCCGCGCAGGAATTCCGGCGCATCCTCGTCCACGAAACAGGTCAGGGCCAACCCCTCGGTCCGTACCGGTTCGATGAACAGTTCCAGGGTGCCGTCCAGCAGTCCCGTCAGGGAATAGTCGCCGTGTCTCAGGCTGAAGTGTCCCGCCTCGATGCGGGAGAAGTCGAGAATGTCGTTGATGACGCCCAGCAAGATATCCCCGGAGTGCTGGATGGCCTCGACGCGCTGGCGCTGCTCCGGCGTCAGCGTACTGCGCAACAGAAGTTGCGCCATCCCCGAAACCCCGTTCAACGGGGTGCGGATCTCGTGGCTCATGTTGGCGAGGAAGCGGGAGCGGACGCGGTTGGCTTCTTCCGCCGCTTCCTTGGCGCGCCGGAGGTCGGCGGTGCGCAGTTCCACCTTTTGTTCCAGGCGGACGTTCTGGGCCTGCAAATCCCGCTCGCGCCGCTCGATTTCTCCCAGCATGTGATTGAACTCGTCCACCAGGAGGCCCAGTTCGTCTTCCGACTCCTTGTGCACCCGGTTGCCGTAATGGCCGCCGAAGGAAATGTCCTGGGCGGCCTTGGCCAGGCGGGTGATGGGGGCCAGGATGGCGCGGCGCAAGGGGCGGTTCATCCAGCCGATGGCGAGATAGGCGAGCAGCAGCGCCGCCAGGTAAAAAGATACCGTCAGCCCCAATTCCAGCCACATTTCCGCCAGGCTCATGCGCAACGTCAGGGTGCCGAGGATCTCGTCCTCCAGGACGATGGGGCGCGTCATGGACTGCTCTTCCAGGGATTCCGGAAAGCGCGGGCGCCATTTCGGGGAAGACCGGGGAGGAGCCTGATATTTGGCGAAAGATTGTCCCGCCGCGTCGAATATTTCCGCCGTCAGCACGTCCGGGTCGGCCGAGAGTGCATCCAGGGTGTGCTGGGCGCTGGCGGTGTCGCGGAACAGCAAGGCGGCTTGGGTGTTGCGCGCCAGCAGGCCGCACAGGGTTTGCATTCTTTGCTCCATCCCGGCCAGGCTGGAGCGTGCTTCGTGCGCCGCGAACAGGATGAAGGACGTGGCCAGGGCGATCAGCGCGCCGCGCCGGGCCAGTGTGGAAATCTGCCTGCCGATGGGGACGCCGGCGCGCTGGTTGGACGTACTCATCACTGCACGCGCCGGGACAGTTGCAGGAGCTGGGCGCTGACGGAAATTCCGCTGTGCCGGAGGGCGGAAAGATTGACCTCGAAGGCGACGCGCGAGCCTTCGAGCAGCAGGCCGACCATGATTCCCTGTTCGACCCGGCCCTCGCCTTCCGCCACGGTCAGCACGGCCCGTCCGTCCAGGGCGGCCAGCACGCGCGGTAGCGAAGGCAGAGCGCTTTCGGCGATGAACAGGATGTGGCAACCACCGAGGGAATCCAGGGTGTCGGGCAGCACGATGCGCACCGGGTTGCCGTGCAGCGGCTTCCCGGCAATGGTATCCAGGCGCTCGCCGAAGGGATTCTTGCCATAGATGCACAGGTTGAACTCCTGCGCGGGGGGCTGAGCCGGCCACTCGGTGAAACGGGCGAAGTTGTACAGGAACGCCGCCTTGAGGGCGTATTCGGGCACGGCCTCGCCCCACGCGGCGAAAGCCGGCGCCAGCAGCGCCAGCAAACCGAGCAGGAAGTTGCGGGAGGCCAGGGTCAGTCCGTGACGGAACATGGTTTCTTCCTCAGTCCTTAGAATTTCCAGCGAATCGCGGCGAGAACATCGCGTTCCACTTGGGTGGCGGTCAGGGACGGCTGGCCGCCGGATTCGAAGTGCCGGGCCTCGATCAGATTGCGTCCTTGCAAGGATAGCTCCACATCATGGTCGATCTCCCAGGCCAAGCGGGCGTCCAGCGTGCTGTAGGCCGCAACCGCGGTGAAAGGGAGTTTGTCCACATAACGGTACATCAGATCGAAGCGTAGCGTATTCGTCAGGTCGAGGGACGAGCGCGCGAACAATTGGTGGCGCGGGTCGCTGCCCTCCGTTTCCGCGACGGTGCGAGAGTCGTCGGCGGAACCGGCGGCACGAACGTCGATTTTCATCAGCGTGTAACCCGTTTGCCAGCGCCAGCCGCGCACGGGCCGCCAGTCGACCACCGCTTCCAGCCCGTAGCTCTCACCCTCGATCTGGTTTTTCTGGGGAGCGAGGCATTCAAGGAAGGTATTGCCGTTCAACGTGCGTGGCGCGCAATCGGCCGCGCCCGGCGGCGGAATGTTTCCGAGCCGGTCGTAGACGTTGTAGAACAAGGCGAGATCGAAAAAGAGGTCGGTGCGAGGCTGGGCATGCCAGCCGAGTTCGTACGCCACCAGTTCCTCGGCGGGGGTCGAGTGATTCCCCCGGGTGCCGAATGTCGTCAACGGAGGACCGGGCATGAAGATAAAACCCGTAAACCGCCCGGCTTGCTCACCCCAGGACGGGGTGCGCATGGCGCGGGCGACGGACAGCCAGACGCTGTTGCGCGCATCCGGCGTCCAGAGGAGGCGCAGATTGGGTTCGAGCAAAAAGCCGACCCGCGATTTATGCTCGAACTTGGAACCGAGCGTCAGGCTCAGGCGGTCCGGAACCACGGCGATCTCGTCCTGCGCGAACAGGTTGAACCAGTGGTCGGCGTCGTCTTCCGGGAAATAAGCCACTTTCAGGCTGTTTTCCTCGTCGCGGTCGACCAGGCGGTAGCCGCCGCCCCACAGCCCCTTGTGCGCATCGCCCAGGGGCAGAGAATGCTGAAATTCGATATCGAAGGTCTGGGCGATTTCGTGGAAACCGTTCAGGGGCACGATGCGCTCGGCCCGGTCCCAGTAGGTTTGCACGCTGAAGGTGGAGTCCGCGCCGAGCGAATGCGTCCAGCGTCCCAGCGCGTTGGCGCCGTAAGCGCGCAAGTCGCTGGGCGCCTGAAACGGGCTCAGCGTGGCCAGGTCGAGCTGGGTCGACGGCGCGCTGCCGCTGTCGCTGCGGTAAATGTCGCCTTGCACCGTGTACGTATCGTTTCCGTCCGCGATGCCGTCGACGCGGAAACCTCCCCGCCCGGCGCGCCAGGTATCGCCCGCGCCGTGGCCGTCTTCATCGACGAAGTCGTCGCGGTCGAAATACTTGCCGAAAACGCGGTAGCTGGCGTCGTCGCCGAGCTTGCCGCCGTGGCGGAATGCCGCCATGCCGTTGTCTTCCGTGCCGATGGCGGCGGAGAGCAGATTGCCCTCGGTCTGCTGGGCGGACTTGGTGATGACGTTGATGACGCCGTTGACCGCGTTGGCGCCCCACAGGGTCGCACCCGGCCCGCGAATCACCTCGATGCGCTCGATGTCCTCCATCATCGTGTCCTGCACATCCCACCACACGCCGGAGAAACCGGGGTTGTACACGGTGCGGCCGTCGATCAGCACCAGCATCTTGTTGGCAAACCACTGGCCGTTGAAGCCGCGCGTGCTGATGGCCCACTTGTTGCGGTCGATGCGTTCCACATGCAATCCGGGCACGAAACGCAGGGCTTCGGGAATGCTGGTCGCGCCCAGGCGGTGGATGTCGTTCTGCGTCACCACGAACACGGCGGCGGGCGAGCGGGCCAGGCTGTGGGGAAGTTTGGCGACGGAGGTGACTTCCGTGCCGAGCAACTGCTCCAGGCTCAGTTCGGTGAGATCGGACGGCGTTTCCTCGGCGCCTGCCAGCGCCGGAATCATGCTCAGCGCAACCCTGCCGAGATACTGGAATAATCGCTGCACGGTTGGGGATTCGATGGATAGGGAAGTTACGCTCAAATCGCTCCCTGCGCGGCAGGTTGCGGAGGAAGGCCCGGCGGTGGTCCGGGGCGAACCTGCTGCTATTATAAGCCACAAGATTTCCGTTCCGCCCCGGACTTCGATGCTCCCCCATCGGCCCCGGCGGACGGCTCACACGACGAGAATCCGGCCTTGACGAATTTCCTGATCGGGCGCCAGCCGATATACGACCGCCAGCACAACGTCTTTGCCTACGAACTGCTGTTCAGGGACGAGAACAATCGCGCGCCGGCCCTCAGCGAAGGCACGCAGGCCAGCAACCAGATCATCGTCGATACCTTGCTGGAGCATGGACTGCACCGCATCGTCGGGTCGCACCGCGCCTTCATCAATTTCACCCGCGACAACATCCTGGAAGGCACGCCGCTCCTTCTGCCCAAGGATCGCGTGGTGGTGGAGGTCCTGGAATCGGTGGCGATCGACCAGACGCTGATCGACGCGGTGCGCGATTTGTCCCGGCAGGGTTACATGATCGCCCTGGACGATTTCCAGTTCAGCGAGGAGTGGGTTCCGCTGCTGCGGCTGGCCGACATCGTCAAGCTGGATGCGCAGTTGGACGGCGAAGCGGAAGCCCGTGCCTGCGTCGAGTGTTTGAAGCCGTTCAGCATCCGCCTGCTGGCGGAAAAGGTGGAAACGGAAGAACAGATCCGCTTTTACGAGGAACTCGGCTGCCATTATTTCCAGGGCTACTACTTCCAGCGGCCCCACATCGTCAAGGGCAAACGCATCGACAGCGCCCGCCAGGCCGGCATCCGCCTGCTCGCGGAAATCAACCGGCCCGACATCGAACTGGACGAACTGTGCGCCGTCATCGCCCAGGACGTGGGCATCAGCTACAAGCTGCTGCGCTATATCAACTCGTCGTTTTTCGCCCTGCCGAGCAAGGTGGATTCCATCCAGCGCGCCGTGATGCTGCTCGGGCTCCTGGAACTGAAGCGCTGGGCCAGCCTGGTTGCCCTGTCCAGCGTGCCGGGGAAGCCCCAGGAATTGATCCGCACCGCCCTGATACGGGCGAAAATGTGCGAACTCCTGGCGGCCGGAGCAGGCGAGAAGAAGACCGATCAGTATTTCCTGGCCGGCATGCTGTCGATTCTCGATCAATTGCTGGACGGCCATCTCGAAGAAGTGCTCCAGGACTTGCCGTTGACTCCGGTGCTGCTCAGCGCCCTCCTCGGCCACGAAGGCGACAGCGGTGCGGCCTTGCAGTGCGCGCTGCACTACGAGCATTGGCGACTGGACGCCGTGGCCTACCGGGACTTCGGCCCCCAGGCCATCGGCAAGACCTATCTCGATGCCGTGGCCTGGGCCAACGAGGTCATGGAATTGCTCAACTGATTTCCTTACCTGCCTGAACCGTTATGACCACCCACTCCGTTCCCAATCAGACCATCGCGCTGGCCGGCCTCGCCCAGGCGGTGCATTTGGTGCAGCAACTGGCGCGACGCGGCGAAGCCGACGAGGACGATCTGGGCGTCTCGATCGCCAGCGTGCTGAAAATCGACGCCGACAGCGTTGCGGACGTTTACGGTGGACTGGCCGGTGTGCGCACCGGGCTGCGCCGCTTGCAGGCGCAACTGGGCGGTGGCCGGGGCTTCGATCCGGAACAGGCCCGCTACGCCACGGCGCTGATGATGCTGGAAGCCCGTTTCATGGCAAATCCGGACATGGTCATGGAGGTGCGCAGCGGCGTCGCGGAAGCCGCCCGCCTGGCCGAGATGCGCGGCACCGTGGACAGCGATGTGGTGACGCGGCTCTCCCGTCTCTACCAGGCCACTCTCAGCACCCTGGAGCCGCGCGTGA
>DATDOO010000240.1:0-4614 GCA_035293245.1 Methylococcaceae bacterium | reverse complement strand
TCGCGGCCGCCGTTGGCGGCCGGAAACCCTGAAAATGGATAATTGGATTGGCGCCGAGTCATCACGCCTTCGAAGCGAACTCAACCGCCTGCACACCTGGCGCGGAGTCCTCCGCATGGTGCGCCGGTTGATCCGTCAATGCCCATTGGGGTTCGGCATGGCGCGGACCGGCGGCGGCTGGGGACCGCAGGCCACCGCCGCGCCCGGACTCCCTCCGGCGGTCCATGCCGGTCCGGGAACTTAGCGGCGCGACTTAGGCGTCGGCAATCTCAAGGCGCGTTTCGATCCGGCTGATTCGGTTGTCTACCCGGTCAATACGGCTGTGCATATGGGCCATGTCCAGGTGCAAACCGGCCACCTGGGTTTCTAGAGACGTGAGTCGAACCTTTACATCAGCCATGTCATCGGCAACACGATCCACACTCGTCCGAATATGACGCAGGTGTTCTAAAACCAAGCTTTCGATTTTTTCGCTCATACCCAACCCTTTTCGTTACGTTACGCTTTTTCAGACCGATAAAATAGCCTTTCTGAACCAGGTCGGCCGACGCCGACCCATCTTGATACATTCAATGACAGCAGCCAATTCGCGATTTTCAGCCAACTGCTTTTCGACCAGGTCGCGCAAATCAGATCGTTCCTGGGCCCGCTCGTCCGCCTGGACCGTCAGCAGACGCTCAAGATCGGCAATGCGATTCGGCCGGCGATTCCCCCGTGCCTTCTCGTCACGGAGCTCCGGAGCCGCTCGCCACCACCCGGTCCCGGCCTTCCGCCTTGGCCCGGTACAGGGCCTGGTCCGCGCGCTTCAGCAAACGATCCGCATCGTCGCCGTGCGGGAAAAGCTCCGCCACGCCGATGGAAACGGTTACCGCCGGGAGCGATAGTTCTTGCTGGTTCTGCAAGCGCAAGGAGCCGACGCGGACGCGCAGTTCTTCCAGGCGTGGCAATACCTCTTTCAAGGCGGCATCGGGAATAACGATCGCCAGCTCTTCGCCGCCGAAGCGGCAGGCGATGTCGCTTTGCCGCAGGTGATTCCGCATTTCCCGGCCGAGCTGACGCAAAACCTCGTCGCCGGCATCGTGGCCGTGTTCGTCGTTGAAGCGCTTGAAATGGTCGATGTCGATCATCGCCAGGGAGAGCGGCGATGCCAGGCGGCTGGCGCGGTGGATTTCGCGCGGCAGCACTTCGTCCAGGTAGCGGCGGTTGAATAGCCCGGTGAGGGTGTCGTGGGTCGCGAGTTTGTACAGTTCCCGGCGACTGGCCTCGGACGATTCCCGCTCGATCTGCATTCGTACCGCCCGGACCGAAAAGCCCCGGACGGCCAGAATACCGATCAGCCACATGCCGCCGTGGGACACCGCGATATAGGCAATCAGCGCGGCGGCGCTTTTTTGAATCGCTTCCAGCGGCACCGAAGCGTTGATGCCGCCCCGCACGCCGCCGAGCGGTATTCCGGTCCACGCATGGCATTGCAGACAGTCGTGCTCCATGTACATGGGTTTCATCAAGCGGAGGTAAGGCTTGCCGTCATGGGAAATCACTTCGGAAAAATCCTCGAGGTTTCCCTGGGCGAACCGTTCCAGTCCCTTGCGTTCCCACGCATCGGGAGCATTGTCGGGATTTTTCAGTTGCAAACTGGTCATGTGGCCGAGAACGCCGAAACTCTCGGCAAAACGTTTGTGTATCTCGCGGGTGATATAGGCCGGATTCATCAGGGTGAGCTGGATGCCACCTGTGGTGAGCACGTCGCGCTCCGGCATGTCGAGATACGGATTGGGCGGAGTTTCGGGGGTGGTGCGCACATAAACGCCGCCGTGCGAGGCGGCCCAGGCGCGGAGAGAGAGATCCTTGTTGATGAACGCGGCCGCCTGAATGCGGGCGACGTGGAGCACCTGGCGTTCCTGCTGCAGGATGTTCAACGTCAGGGAAATGGCCAGCAGCAATGTCCACAAGACGCAGATCGTCCAAGTCGTGCGCCGGATACCGTTGATCGAATTCATGCCAACCGTTCGTTTTTTCACTACCAACAACGCGCGTAACACTACGCCCAACGGCCGTCGAGCGAAAGCCTCAGCCTTTGTCAGCTCCGGGAAGTTTCCGGCAACCGTCCCCACAGGTCATGCTCGTCGGCGTCCTCGATCTCCACGGTGACAAACTGGCCGGGTTCCAGGTGCGTCGCCCCGTCGATGAACACCTGGCCGTCGATGTCCGGCGCATCGGCGCGGCTACGTGCCACCGCACCTTCTTCGACCACTTCGTCCACCAGCACGGTTTCCGTCCGGCCCAGGCGCGCTTCCAGCCGGGCGGCGCTGATCCCCGCCTGGAGTTCCATCAGCCGGGCGAGACGTTCCTGTTTCAGTTCTTCCGGCACCGTGCCGGGCAGATCGTTGGCCGCTGCGCCCTTGACCGGCGAGTAGGCGAAGGCGCCGACCCGGTCCAGTTGCGCTTCGCCGAGAAAATCCAGCAACAGCCGGAAATCCGCTTCGCTCTCGCCCGGAAAGCCGACGATGAAGGTACTGCGCACGGTCAGGTCGGGGCAGACCTCCCGCCAGGCCCGGACGCGGCCCAGGGTGTTGTCGATGTCGCCGGGCCGTTTCATGGCCTTGAGGATGCGCGGACTGGCGTGCTGGAACGGCACGTCCAGATACGGCAGGATTTTTCCGTCGGCCATCAAGGGAACGACGTCGTCGACGTGGGGGTAAGGATAGACGTAATGCAGCCTCACCCAGACGCCCAACTCGCCCAGCGCCCTGGCCAGGTCGAAAAAACGCGTTTTCAACGGACGCCCGTTCCAGAAGCCGGTGCGGTAGTGCATGTCCACGCCGTAAGCACTCGTGTCCTGGGCTACGACAAGCAGTTCCTTTACCCCCGCTTGCGCGAGACGTTCGGCTTCGCTCATCACCTCGCCGATCGGCCGGCTTTCCAGGTCGCCCCGCAGCGACGGGATGATGCAGAAGGTGCAGCGGTGATTGCACCCTTCGGAAATTTTCAGGTAGGCGTAATGGCGAGGGGTCAGTTTGATGCCCTGGGGCGGAACCAGGTCCGTGAAGGGATCGTGCGGGCGCGGCAGGTGCTCGTGCACCGCCCCGAGAACTTCCTCGTAGGCGTGGGCGCCGGTGATTTTCAGCACGTGCGGATGGCGGGCGCGAATCTCCCCTTCCCTGGCGCCGAGACAGCCGGTGACGATCACCTTGCCGTTTTCCCGCAAGGCCTCGCCGATGGCGTCCAGCGATTCCTCCACCGCCGCGTCGATGAAACCGCAGGTGTTGACCACCACCAGGTCGGCGTCGCGGTAAGTCCCGCTCAGTTCATACCCTTCGGCGCGCAGTTGGGTCAGGATGCGCTCGCTGTCCACCAGCGCCTTGGGGCAGCCGAGCGAAATCATGCCGATGGTTTTCGGTTGCAGCATGCTGTTATGGCACCCATGGGGCTGCCCGCCCACCCTGCCCCATCGACGGCTGGGTCAGGCTAGCGTACGGGAAACAACGTCGGCCTATCACTCGCCTTTTTTCTCCGGAGATTTCGGCGCGGCCTTGCCGGCGGGCTTCTTTTCCGCCGTGTCGCGATCGGCGCTCTTTCTTGCCTCGGCAATCTGCGAAGGCGTCATCGCCATAAGCAGTTTTTCGCGGCCGGCTTGCGCTTTGTCCAAACCCTGCTCCGCCGCCAGGTCAAGCCAGCGCAGGGCCTGGACGTTGTCCTGATCGACGCCGATGCCTTCCGCATACATCGTCCCCAGCACCAATTGGGCATTGGCTACACCCCGTCCGGCAGCGCGCCGATACCAATCGAGCGCCTGATTTATATCCTGGGGAACGCCCAACCCTTTCCGGTACATGACGCCCAGGTTGAACATGGCCATCCCGTGGCCGTGCGCCGCCGCCTTGTCGAACCACTGGAACGCCGTCTTCTCGTCTTTCCCGACGGACTGGCCTTCCATGTACATCAGGCCGAGGTTGTAACAGGCGTCGGCGTCGCCGCCCTCCGCCGCTTGGCGGTACCAGTCCAACGCCTGTGTTGCGTCCTTGGCGACGCCGCGTCCCTCTTCGTACGAATACCCCAAAGTGAACTGGGCGTGCGCATTGCCCTGGGCGGCGGACTTGCGGAACCACTCGACGGCCTGGGCGTCGTCCTGGGGAACGCCGTCCCCCAACGCGTACATCTCGCCCAATCCCAATTGGGCACTGGCGTCGCCCTGCGCCGCCGCTTCCTTCAGCCAATGCAAAGCCTCCTTGTCGTCCTGCTTGACCCCCATGCCTTCTTTGTAAAGTGCGCCCAGGTTGTACTGGCCCACGGCGTCGCCGGCCTCCGCCGCCTTGCGGAACCATTGCGCCGCCTTGGGCTTGTCCTCGGCGACGCCCAGGGCGTAGAGATACATGAACCCCAGGGAAACCTGCGCCTTGACGTGCCCCTGCTCGGCCGCGCGGCGGTACCACGCTACGGTCTGCTTCAAGTCCTGCGGCACCCCCCTGCCCTTGCGATACAGTTCGCCGAGCGAATACTGAGCGCCTGCGTGACCTTTCTCGGCGGCCTTGCGGTACCAGTGGGCGGCTTCCTCGTCGTCGCGGGCGACATCCTGACCCAAGTCGTACATGACCCCCAGCTTGAACTGGGCCT
>DATDOO010000239.1:0-8228 GCA_035293245.1 Methylococcaceae bacterium | reverse complement strand
AGACGCACGCCGCGCCGATGGCCATGCGGCCGGTAACGCCGAAAAGGAAGCCCGGTCCCTCTCCGCTCCACTTGATGGCCAGGGGTGTGGTCGCCCACAACAAAATGACGCCGATGTACGCCAAAGGCACGCGCATAGCTTATTCCTTACTGCTCGGCAGTGGTTTGCTTGCCAAAGCCGGTTGCCCTCACCCCGGCCCTCTCCCGGAAGGAGAGGGTGTACAAGGTTGCTGCGGTTATAAAAACGAAAAGGCCGCGGATTCCTGGGAACCCGCGGCCTTTTCCAAAAAACGCCCGTTATTTCAGACGACTCTTATGGATCACCGCAGGCAAACGCCCCCAGTCGCAGCGGCTTGCGCCACAGGTGCATGACTCGGAAAGCGTTTGGGAGAGCTACGGCGATATTCATGGGATTGGATTCTGCCCCGCGCGGCCGGAAGCGTCAAGGACCGGCATGCGCGCGGTTGCTCAGTCGTCCAAACTGCGATGGCGTTCACCAAAAGCGCTCGCCTTTACTGCCTTTGCCCGCCATCACGCCTTGACACTATCCAGGCGCGAACCGCACCATTAGTGCGGGATATACGACCAAGCCAATGAATATCCTGCTTAAATCCGTAACACCAAGGAGCGCAAGGATCATGTTGAATTTCAGAACGCTACTGGACGATGCCGAATTCGCCCGGCAAGTTCCCCGCACGGTCCAGAAATACAAGGCCGGGGAAGTTATCCTGGAAGAAGATGACGAAGGACGGGACGTTTTTTTTATTTTGAGTGGTAAAGTGCAAGTCAGCACCCACGTCGAGCAGCACATCGGTCAGGTCGACCAATTCACGCCCGGCCTGGCGACCCTGGGCGAAAACGACGTGTTCGGCGAGCTCTCCATGATCGACGGCGAACCCCGCAGTGCCCGCGTCGTCGCGGTCGCCGACAGCGAGATCGCCAAGTTCGACGGTCCCAAAATGCTCGCGTTCATGGATGCCAACCCGGACCAGGGTTATTTCATTCTGCGGGATATTTTTCTGCGCTTGATCGAACACATGCGCAAGAACACCATCTTCACCAAAACCGTCCTGCAGCTTTATCTGGTCGAACATAAGTGAGCCATTGACCACCGCAAAACCCCGCTCCATATCTCGAAGGGACTCGGCGAGCCGCAAAGGCGCAGGCGGGCCAGGCGTAGCGAACAACCGGGCGGCCCCGCGCCCGAGCCGGTCGCCCGTTAGGTTTTCCTGCGGATGAGCATCATGAATGGGGCCCCCGGCTGGAACGAACTGTTCGCCGACTTGCTGGACTGGGAGTGCGGGGCGGAGCCCCTGGGACTAGCGCAAGCGGTGGTGGAAGAACTCCACGACACCACCCGACACGGCGAAAAGTCCGAAACCTGGCCGGAGGTCGCCAGCCGGGCCGAACTGGCCTCGGCCATGCGCTGGTATGCACCGCAGAGTTTGACGGAGTGCGTCTGGCTGCGGGTGGTCAACTCCATGGCTTGGGGTCATTTACCCGCTCACGCACAGTTGTTTACTGTATGGCTTGATGCCGCCGGGCTGGAGGGGAAGGAACCGTCCCTCTCCGTCTTGTTTCGGGCCTTTGCGGCGGAAACCGGCGTCGAACTGCCGCCGGCCACCGCCGTCGCGTGGCGCGACATGGATCTGCCGCCCGCCGCCTTCCTTCCCGCCGCCGTACATCTTGCCATGGAGCGGTCCGCTACGGGCTCCTTCCCCAAACTGCTCGGTTACACCCTCGCCCACTGGCGGGCCAGTAGCGTCCGGCTGAACTGGCTGGAACGGCAGTGCCGCACTTATGGCCTGGCGCCGGCTTACCTCCAGCGACATCGGGCACTGCTCCGCAAACACCGGGCAGCGCTGTTCGAGCTCGCCCGCGACTTGCCGCGCGACACGTCGACCGATCAGAGCTTCCGCGCCGGCTGGCGGTTGCGGGAATGGAGTGAGCGGAATTTCCTGCGCAATCTGCGCCGCGCACTTGCGGAACCCGCGACGACGGCGGAACGCGCCGCGGCGCTGCTGAAGCGCCTGCAACCGTTCGCCACCGGGCACCACGGCCGGATCCTCCTGGAGGGGAAGAACCTGGACGACTGGCTGGCCGCCGGCGACTGGGAACAACTGCGCCAGGCGCTACGCGCCTCGCCCTGGTTCCGGCAGGACGCGCCGGAGACCAGCCCCCTGTTCCGCGCCATGGCTTTCGGTGGCCCGATGTTCGGCGTATTCGACGCCGACGAGGAAAAACTGCTGCGCGACTGGCTGGAGAGCCCCGCACCGGACCCATCCGCCGCGCCGTTTTCCTGCCCTTCCCTGCCATCTGCGGCCCGCCGCCAGCCGCCGACCCTGCCGAATCTCCGCGCGCTGTTCCACGAACTGGTCAACGAAAACGACGCTCCGCCGGTGCAGGACGCGGCCGAGCGCCATATCCGCCGGATTCTACGCTGGACGGCGCCGCTGGATTGGGTCTATCGGGGGGCTTTGGCCATTTCTCCCTACTCCAGGCCGATGCTGCGCGAACGCGTTTTTGCGGCGTACCGGCAAGAGATGGCGCGCTACCGGCCGCCGGAGCAACGGCAAGCGGTACCGGCCCCGTTGTGCCGCTGGGGCATCGAACAGCTCGCCCCCGCCATATGGGTGGACGGTTCCTGGCTTCGGCATCTGGGCCGGCTGGAACCGGTGCAGGACGGTGTGGTGCATCGCCTGACGCGGATCTTTTGCGACGAGACCGGCGCGGGCCAGGCGGAGCATCATCACGGCAACGTATACCGCCGCCTGCTGGCAGAACAAGGCATCCACCTGCCGGAACTGGCCAGTTGGGAATTCGCGGACCATCCACGCCTCAAAACCGCCAGTTTCGTATTACCCGCCTACCTGCTCGCCATCGGTTCGCTCCCGGAACGCTTTTTTCCGGAACTGCTCGGCCTGAATCTCGCCATCGAACTCAGCGGCCTCGGCGCGGGCTACATGCACGCAGTGGACGACATGCAGCGCCACGGCATGGACCCCTTGATCATCCGCCTGCACCTGTCCATCGACAACCTGGCCGACGGCCACGCGGCGCTGGCTTTGGAAGCCATCGAGGAGTTCCTGGAAGAAACGCACCGCAAGGGCGGTGCGGAGGCGGTGGAAGGACATTGGCGGCGCATCCGGCGGGGCTTCCTGTCCCTGCGGGCCGCTACCGTTCCGTTCCTGCTGGCAGGAATTGGAGCGTGGCTGCGCTGCCGCTGACAAGCGCACCGCTACGCAATCAGCCGGGCCGGCGCATCACCGGACAAGGGACACTCTGCCGTTCCACCGCGCCGTCTTCCAGACGCAGTGCGGTCAGTTCGCCCCCCCACAGACAGCCGGTATCCAGGCCGTAGCAGCCTTCCGCGGCGTAGAACCCCAGGGTGGACCAATGGCCGAAGACGATGCGCGCATCCCGGCTCTTGCGTCCCGGGACTTCGAACCAGGGCAGCAGGCGGGCCGGCTGGGTTCCCGGCGCGCCCGATTCCTTCAGGTCGGGCCGTCCGTCCGCGTCGCAGAAACGCATGCGCGCCAGGCAGTTGACGATGAAACGCAGTCGTTCCCAGCCGGTCAGGTCTTCGGACCATATATCCGGGCCGTTGCCGTACATGCGGGAAAAGAACACGTCGCAATCCGGTCCGCGCAGCACGGTTTCCACTTCGCGCGCCAGCCGCTCTGCGGTGGGAATGTCCCATTGCGGCGGCAGGCCGGCGTGGATCAAAACCCAGCCCGCCTCGTGGTGCAGCAGGGGACAAAACCTGAGCCAATCCAGCAACTCCTCCGCGTCCGGCGCGTCGAGAATGCCGTGCAGGGTATCGTGCCGGTGCGGCTGGCGTTGCCGGGCCGCGATGGCCAGGAGGTGCAGGTCGTGATTTCCGAGCACGGTGAGCGCGGATTCGCCGAGACCCTTGACGAAACGCAGGGTTTCCAGGGAATGGGGCCCGCGGTTGACCAGGTCGCCGGTGAACCAAAGCTTGTCGCGCACCGGGTCGAATTGCAGCCGCTCCAGCAGCCGCTGCAAGGAATCGAAGCAGCCCTGGATATCGCCGATGGCCCAGATTGCCACGCGCGGGAAAGGCCCGGCTTAATGCAGTACGCGCGGGGCGGCCAGGGTGAAAGGCGCGATGTCCGCGTCGAAGGCTTCGCCGTCGTCGGTCAGCATGCGGTAGTCGCCCAGCATCACCCCCACCGGCGTTTCGATGGCCGCCGCGCTGGTGTAGCGGAACGACTCGCCCGGCTCCAGACGCGGCTGCACGCCCACCACGCCATCGCCGCGCACCTCCAGCACCTTGCCGTTGGAGTCGGTGATGACCCAGTGGCGGGATTGCAAGCGGGCGGGCACCTCGCCGGCGTTGCGGATGGTGATGGTGTAGGCGAACACGTAGCGGTTATCCTCGGGCGAGGATTCCGCGGCCAGATAGCTGGGGCTGGCCTTGATTTCGATGCGGTTGCGTGAACTGGACATGAGATTTGCCGTATGAATTTGAATCAGCCAAGATACGAATACTATGGAGTCTGGACATTGTAAACAAAACCCCCGCGCCGGCGGATTGCGGGGCACCGGCAGATTGGCGGCTGCTCTGCTGGCCGGTTGCTGTATTGCCTTTAACGCCTGGAGCGCCGATCCCGCCCCGGCACCTGCAACCGACTCCGCCCCGCCGCCGGCGACATCGCCTTCCGCCGAACTGTTCGCCGCCGCCGCGCAAGGGCGTCTTGCCAAGCTGGAAACCCTGCTGGCGCAAGGCGCGGACGCCAACGGCAAGACGCCGGCCGGCCGCACCGCCCTGATGCTGGCCGCCGCCAACGGCAACGCCGGCGTGGTGCGCGCCCTGCTGATCTATGGCGCGGATGCAAACCTGGCCGACGCGCGCGGCGTCACGGCGCTCATGGACGCGGTGATGTTCGGCCGCGCCGAGGTCGTCAAACTGTTGCTGGACGCCGGCGCCACCTCCAGCGAAGCGATTGCGGCCAAGGCCAAGCAAATCGGCGACAAATCCATCATCACGCTGTTAGACCAGACCGGAAGCAAAAAGTCGGACGGCGCGGCGGACAAGAAGACCGGCAAGGCAGACAAAACCGACGGCCCGTCCGGAAAGAAATAAGCCCTCTACGTCCGTAACTTTCCATGCACATTCACATCCTCGGCGTTTGCGGCACCTTCATGGGCGGCTTGGCCGTACTTGCCCGCCAGCTGGGCCACCAGGTCAGCGGTTCCGACCAGAACGTCTACCCGCCCATGAGCACGCAACTGGAACAGCAAGGCATCCGCCTGCTGCACGGCTACCGCCCGGAAAACCTCGACCCGGCGCCCGATCTGGTGGTGATCGGCAACGCCCTGTCGCGCGGCAATCCCGAGGTGGAGGCAGTGCTGAACCGGGGCTTGCCCTACCTGTCCGGCCCCGAGTGGCTGCGCGAGTATGTCTTGCAGGACCGGCACGTCATCGGCATCGCCGGCACCCACGGCAAGACCACCACCACCAGCATGACCGCCTGGCTGCTGGAAGCGGCCGGACTGGTGCCGGGGTTTCTGGTGGGCGGCGTGCCTTTGAATTTCGGCGTGTCGGCCCGGCTGGGGGGCGGACGGCATTTCGTGGTGGAGGCGGACGAATACGACACGGCGTTCTTCGACAAGCGCTCCAAGTTCGTCCACTACCGGCCGCGCACTGCCATCCTCAACAACCTGGAATACGACCACGCGGACATCTTTCCGGACCTGGCGGCCATCCAGAAGCAGTTCCACCATCTGGTGCGCACCGTGCCGGGCAACGGCCTGATCGTCCATCCCACGGATGACACCGCCCTGAAGGAAACCCTGGCGCAAGGCTGCTGGACGGCGCAGGAAACCACCGCCATCGGCGCGGAAGCCGACTGGCGCGCCGATTTGCTGCGCGCGGACGGCGGGCGCTTCCGGGTCCGCTACCGGGGGGAAGAGATCGGCGAAGTGAACTGGGAGCTTACCGGCAAGCACAACGTCGCCAACGCGCTTTCCGCCCTGGCCGCCGCCCGTCATGCCGGCGTCGATCCCGTGCGCGCCGTAACCGCCCTGAGGACTTTCCGCAACGTGCGGCGGCGCATGGAAGTGTTTGCCGAAGTGAACGGCATCACCCTCTACGACGACTTCGCCCACCACCCCACCGCCATCCGCACCACCCTGGACGGCCTGCGCGCCCGTGTGGGGTCGGCGCGCATCGTCGCCGTGCTGGAGCCCCGTTCCAACACCATGCGCTTAGGAGTCCACGCCGACCAACTGGCCGGCGCGCTGGAAGCAGCGGACGAAAGTTTGATCTACCAGCCCCCGAATCTGGGCTGGGACGTGCGCGACCATCTGGGAAATGCGGCTTCCATCCGGGTCATGGAAGACATTGGGGAAATCGTCGCCGAACTAGGCCGTGTGGCGCGGCCCGGCGATCATCTCGTCTTCATGAGCAACGGCGGCTTCGGCGGCATCCATGCCCTGGCGGCGGAAGCGCTGAGAAATATGTAGGTTGGGTTAGCGGTCCTCCGCGTAACCCAACATTCGGCGCCGGAATGTTGGGTTACGCCCTTCGACTCCGCTTCGCTAAGCTCAGGGCTAACCCAACCGACACAATGATTGACGCAAATTGGCGCGGAATCAGTCGTAACCCACCGAACGGCCTTGCCGGAACTATGGAGGCTGCTTGGTGGGTTACGGCGCACGCAAAGCCTTTGGTAACCGACGATGCCCGCGCAATGTGCGCCTAACCCACCCTACACAATCGGCAAGATCAGTGCTTGGTGAAAATCAGATTGAAAGTCACCGGCACCTTGTTGCCGATGTTCTTCAGTTCCACCATGGACCGCATGACCTCCAGGCCGGCCGCCAGACCGAAATCCTCCACGGCGACGATCACCGGCAGCAGGGAAACGACCTGCAAGCCGTCGTCCTTGAGCTTGGTCACCGCCAAACGGGCCTCCAGTTTCTTTTCCACGCCGTGCAGGCTCACCGTCGCCGCGGCGTCCGTTTCCAGGCGCCCGCCCACCGGCAAAGCCAGGAGCTTCTTGCCATCCAGAGTTAGCGTCACCTTGGACGCAGGGAATTTGCTCACCTCGAAGAAACCGGTCTGCAACCGCTCGTTGCGATCCGGCGCGTGCGTTTCCACGCTGCGCAAATCCATGGTCAGCGTCGCATGCCCATCGTCGCCGATATCGCCGGCGAGATTGCGGATGTAATTCAGTTCAGTGAAGTTGACGTTCTTGGTGGTGATGAAATTCACCCGCGACTCGTTCTGATCGAGAAGCCACCCCGCCGAGCAGGTTTGTGCAAACAGGGCCATCGCCGCCAATCCTAACCATTTGTTCATTTCGAACCCTCCTGTGTGATTGGGAAACCGGAATCGACCCGACCGGCCCATTCCGGAACAACAAGCTTTTTCGGAGCTTAGGAAGTTACCCGTTTGCGCCAGCGTGCGCAAACGGGATTTCGCCGCACGCCCGGCGTTAGAATGCCCCCTGCACGCATGACAAGGAGGCGGCATGGAGACTTGGGCGCACGTCAGGCAGGGCGGTGGAAATAACGGCGATGGCTGGATTTCCCACGATTTGGCGACTCACCTGCGCGAGGTGGCGAAACGGGCCGGCGAATTTGCCGCGCCGTTTGCCTCCGCGGAATGGGGACGGCTGGCGGGGCTGTGGCACGATCTGGGCAAATATCAACCCGCTTTTCAGGCGTATCTCCGCAAGGCCAACGGCATGGACGCCCACATCGAAACGCCGGGCAGGGTCAAGCACGCCATCGCCGGTGCCATCCACGTTACGGACTCGCTGGGCGCATACGGCCGTTTGCTCGCCTACCTGATCGCCGGCCACCACGCCGGCCTCCCCGACTGGAATCCCGGCGAAGCCAGAGGCGCTCCCTTGTCGCAGGAACTGAAGGACGAAGCCGCCACTCTCGCCAAAGCCAAGTCCGGCGGCACGCCGCCCGAAATTCTGGATTCGGGTATTGCGCTTCCCAAGCCGCCGATCGGCGCAGCCGGGGAGATTCATTTGTGGCTGCGCATGCTGTTTTCTTGCGTCGTCGATGCCGATTTTCTCGACACCGAGCGCTTCATGGACGAAGGCCGCGCCAAGCTACGCGGTGACTACCCGGACATCGCCACCCTCCGGGACGCCTGCGAACGTTACATGGAACAGAACTTTTCGGTCGCGGACACCCCGGTCAAAAAGCTGCGCGCCGAAATCCGCGCGGCTTGCCTCGCCCGCGCTG
>DATDOO010000238.1:0-3829 GCA_035293245.1 Methylococcaceae bacterium | reverse complement strand
TCATGACCGGATGCCAAAGCCAGGACGCGCCATCGTACATCCGGGCGAGATCCACGGTTCCCGGAACAGTCCGTTGGATGACGACGCGCCAGGTGCCGACGGATAACTCGACCCGATTGCCGTCCCAGAAAGCCGGTCGATTACCAAGCGCCATCACCGCGAAAAGCCTTTAGGCTGCGGCAGGCAGGACACAATGGCGGCGCAACACTTCCAGGTAGATATCCGGTTCCGGGCGGATGCGGTAATTGTCGGTTTCGTGGGTCCATACCACCTTGCCGTTCCGATCGGTGACGATGACCGTGGGCAACACGGTTTCGCTGTCGTAACCCATCATTTGCATGCCCATCGGCAGGCCATGGGGGTTTTCGATGCCGAGCGCGCGGGCCGCCGCATTCCCCTCGTCGGTCAGAAAGTCGAACTTCACGTCATGTTTTGTCGCCAGTTCCACCGTGTTTCCGTGCGGCTGTGGCGAAATCAGGGCAACCCTGACGCCGAGCGCGTTAATGTCCCGATAAAGGCTGGCCAGCTCCTTGATTTGCGCCATGCACAAGGGGCACCAGTTGCCGCGATAGAAGATCAGGATTGCCGGCTTGTCGGTCAGCTTGGCAGAACTGACGGGCGCGCCGTTGACGTCCTTGACGGTGAAACCGGGCAAGGTAGCGCCCAGCTTGAGTTTTGCGTTCGGTCTGCGCCCAAAGCTGGAGTACCAGTAGGCGTAAAGCACCAAGCCGATCCAACCGGCTGTCGCCAAGACGGGAGCGAGGACGCTGCCGCCCTGCCCATGCCACGCCCACGCGGCCAGCGCGGTTCCGCTGGCGCCGAGAAAGTTCAGGAATGGAAAGTGCGCGCTGGTGCGCGCCACGTTCTTGAACAGCATGAGCCAGCCGATCACCATCATCAGCGGAGCGGCAGTCAGCATTACACCGCCCCAGGCGATCGGGTTTCCGCCCTGGTAGAGCATCCATCCGGCGTAACCGGCGATCGCCATCGCCAGCATCATGTAGTTGCCGATAAACATCGATTTGAGGAAATTCATAAGGGTCTCCAGCGCCTGTTCGGGTGGTAAAAAATTCAGGCGCTATCCTAGCCGTATCGTTTTTGCAAACAAATATGCAAAAATGAGAACTTATGGCGCATAAATAAGACATCCATGGACTGGAATGACATCAGGATTTACCTGGCGCTCGTGCGTACCGGCACCGTTCGCAGCGCAGCCGCCAAACTCGGGGTGAGCCACTCGACCGTGGCGCGCCGCATCGAGGTGTTCGAGAAACGTCTCGGCGTCCGTTTGTTCGAGCGTTCCACCGGCGGCTACGCCGTGACACCCGCCGGCGAGGATATGCTGGCGGTCGCGGAACAGATCGAAAATGAAATTCATGGATTGGAACGACGCATTGTTGGACAGGACCAGCGCCTCAGCGGCGATGTCCGGGTCACGATGGTCGACGTCCTCGCTACGCATCTCCTCATGCCGCACCTGGCGGAGTTCACCCGAACCTATCCGGATATCGCCCTCGAAGTCGTCATCACTTATGAGCCGCTGGACCTGGGGAAACGCGAAGCGGACATCGCCCTGCGCTTTACCGGCAAACCGCCCGAGCATCTGATCGGCAGACGCCTGGTCACCCTGCACAGCGCGGCCTATGCCTCAGAGGAGTATTTGAAACAGCATGATCTCAACGGGGATGCGTCGGTGCGCTGGATCGGTTATGGCCGGCCCGACGACTACCCGGCCTGGGTTAGAGAAAGCGACTACCCTTGGGTGCCTGCCAAAGGCATTTTTGACAGCCTGCTGCTCCAGCTTGAGGCAGCCAAAGGGGGAATGGGGATCGGCATGCTCCCCTGTTTCCTTGGCGACCGCGAACCGACGCTACAACGGCTTCCGCCGGGCATGGCCAGGCCCAGTTACGACCTGTGGCTGCTCACGCATACCGATATGCGCACCACGGCGCGGTTGCGGGTCTTCTCGGAATTCCTAGCCGATGCCGTCATCGGCCATCGGGAACTCATCGAGGGACGGGGTGGCAATTGACGCGGCGTTTTTATCGGGGATCGGCGTCCGACCGTTTGCCGGGAAAGACCCACCCGGCATACGACTTTGTACCGGGCCCCTGGGTGTCGGTCTTTCCGGCGAACGCTGCCAGAGTCGCTGTGGCGGTCCTGGACATGCCGGTTCGCAGGCAGCCGGTGTGGCCGTTCCAGAAAGCAGCAAACGGGCGTTCTAAGAAACGGGACCTTGCTCGCCGCCGTCGTGCAAAACCCGTTTGATGCGTTTGCGCGCCCGTTCATCGAGCTTGAACCGGTCGTCCGTGAGCACCCGGCTTTCCAGTTCCGCCGCCATCGGGCGCAACGAACGCAATTGTTTTGCGAAGCGCCGGCAGGCATCGCACATCAGCAAATGCAGGCGCAGCGACAGCCGCTCCCTGAAGGACAAAGGCCGGTCCAGGCTCTGCGACAGAAGTTGGCTGGCTTTTTGGCAATTCAGCATCAACGTTTCTCCGTTTTGCGTGGCTGGCCGAACCAGTTGAGTTCCAGGCATTGCCTAAGGCTCATGCGCGCGCGGTAGAGCATTACTCCCGCATTGGTCGGCGTGATGTCCATGCCCTTACAGATTTCTGCATTGCCGCTGCCGTGCAACTCGCGCAGCACGAACAACTGGCGTTGACGGGGCGACAGCCGCTCCAGGCAGCCGAGCAGCACCTCCCAGAAGTGGGCGTTTTCCGTGGATTTGGCCGGGTCGTTCCACGCCCCCGGTTTGGTGGCCCAGTGGCCGTCGGCGGCGAAGAATTCCTCCATGCCGAAATCTTCTCCCTCACAGTCCGCGCCGGCTTCGTTTTCCAGCGGCACTTCCCGGTATTGGCGGCGAAACTGGTCGAGGATTTTGTGCTTGAGGATGCCGGTCAGCCAAGTCCGTTCCGAGGCTTGGCCGTTGAAGTGCTCCCGGCCCTTGAGTGCTGCCAGCAGAGTCTCCTGCACCAGGTCCTCGGCCAGGGATTCGTCATGGACGCGCAGCAAGGCATAGCGGTACAGGTAATCGCCATAGGCGTTCAGCCAGGTTTGCGGATCGGTGGCCTGCCGGTCGTCCGGCGGCGGGGAAGGCGGCGGCATGGCATTCCTCATGAAGCTGGAAATTTTCCTATTGTGACGTAAAGGAAAGAGAGAGTCCGCTGCACGGGATGGCGCATGGCCGCGACCAATCGTCGAGTCGCTCTTGCAATTTGCCGCCCCGATGATGAAAACCGCGATTCGCCATAACCGTTTCCCTCACCCCGGCCCGATCATGTCGGACAGGGTTTGTCCGACGTCCTCCGGGCGCCTTCGCCGCGCAAACCGGCTGTCCTCGCGGTTTGTCCCCGAACCAAGAAGGCGAGCAAGGTTGCTGCGACTTTCACGTCAAGACTTGTTCGGCAAGTTGGGTTCCCCTTACGCGTGCGCGGATTTTCCCGAAAGCGGTATCGCGTCCGGTCGAGGAATCGTCCTCGAACGGCGAGAAGCCACAGTCGTCGGTCGTGCCGAGTTGATCGACCGGAATATAGTCCGCCGCCTTGACGACGCGGTCGCGCACCGTTTCCGGATCCTCGATGCGCGGGTCGAGCACGTCGATCACGCCGACGAAAATGCGTTGTTCCGGCCGCAGGTGGCGGCGGATGATCGCCAGTGCGCGGTCGGGATCTTTCTCGCTGGCCATTTGCACGTAGAAATTGCCCGCTCTCAGGTCCAAAAGGCTCGGCAGCAGTTCCGCATAGTCCACGTCCGCGCTGTGGGTGGAGTCGCAGTCACCGCCGGGGCAGGTGTGTACGCCGATGCGCCGCCTTTGCGCGGGTGTGAA
>DATDOO010000237.1:0-2117 GCA_035293245.1 Methylococcaceae bacterium | reverse complement strand
CATTGCCTCGACGCCATCCTCGACCACGTGCATGCGGTTGCGCACCTTGGCTTCGCGCATGGCCTCGATGGTGAGGCGGGCGTCGCCGGGATTGTCCTCGACCAGCAGGATTTCGACCGGCTTAACATTATTTTCCATAGGACTCATATGCTTGCCTCCTCAGGAAGAGTGAACCAGAACACCGAGCCGCCGCCAAGCGCGGCGTCGATCCCGATTTCCCCGCCGTGGCGCTCGACGATGCGCTTGCAGATCGCGAGCCCGACACCGGTGCCGGGATATTCGCGTTGCGTGTGCAGGCGCTTGAAAATGGCGAACAGCTGCCCACGGTATTCGGGCGCAATACCGATGCCGTTGTCCGTGACCGAAAAGCGCCACCGTCCTGCCTCTTGGGTTGCTTCCACTCGTATGCGAGGCGCATGGACCTGGCAGAACTTGATCGCGTTGCCGATCAGGTTCTGGAATAACTGTGCGAGCTGAGTCCGGTCCGCCATCACGATCGGCAGCGACGACGCCTCCACCTCGGCGCCGGTCTCCGCGATCCGACCGGCCAGCGAGGCAAGTGCCTCCTTAAGCGCTGCGGCGCTATCCACCGGCGCCAGCGGCTCGCCGCGTGTGCTGACGCGCGAATAGAGGAGGATGTCATGGATCAGTTGCTGCATGCGCAGCGCGCCGCCAACTGCAAAGCCCATGAATTCGCGGGTTTCGGCGTCCAGCTTGCCGGCAAGGCGCTTCTCCAGCAATTGCACGTAGCCGACCACCATGCGCAGCGGCTCCTGCAGGTCGTGCGAGGCGATGTAGGCAAACTGGGTGAGCGCGGTGTTGGAACTCTCCAGTTGGGCGGTACGTTCCCTCACCCGCGCTTCCAGTCCCTCGTTGAGCCGGCGGATTTCCGCTTCCGCGCGAATCCGGCCAGCCACAGTGTGGTTCAGCGCCAGTATCGTGGAGAGGAAAACAATCAGGCTGAACGCTGTGCCGGTAACGATGACCGTGTCCGTGACCCAGGCAACGTTTTCCCGTTCCTGCCTCGTCTGTTCCAGCAACCGGCGTTGCTCTTCCGACATCTGTCCGATCACCGCACGGATACCATCCACCAGGTCCTCCCCGTGATTGATTCTGTCGGGGAGGACGGCGACGGAGCAGTCCGGGCAGGTCGCCGTGACATGAAACCACTCCAATGCTTCCCTGGTCT
Organism: Methylococcaceae bacterium; assembly: GCA_035293245.1. Lineage (GTDB taxonomy): Bacteria > Pseudomonadota > Gammaproteobacteria > Methylococcales > Methylococcaceae > DATDOO01. The sequence goes on along the minus strand of DATDOO010000237.1, from coordinate 928 downwards.
GTGTTTCGATCCGGGCGAACAGCGGCTGTAGCGGCGGGTCGTCGGCGAGGAGTTGGCGCAGCGCATCCAGGGCTTCATAGCTGCGCGTGCGGGCGGAAAAATAGGATGTCAGAAATCGTTCATCCCGCGTAATGATATAGCTGCGGGAGTGAGATCGGGCATCGGCAATCTCAGCAAGAATAGTTGCGATTCCACCCAGCGCCTTTTCGCTGTGCGCCAACTGGTCATTGGTTTCATGCAGCTGAACCTGGTACCGGCTGGTGGTTAGCCCGATGATCACCAGCAACGCCAAGCCACAGGCAAAGGCCGCCGTGTTTCTTTTGCCGAGGGACCAGATCGAGACGTTGCTCTGCCACGCGATCTGGACCAGCGTAGCGCCCAGGACGGCAAACAGGGCAGAGGTCGGAACGGCCATGATAGTCTGGCCAAACCATCCATAGGCGCCGAGGGCCGGCGTGTAATAGGTCAGGATTGCCGCCAACGCCAGGGTCGTCACCAGCAAGCCGAACATCAACGCGGCGATCGTCTCCCTGCTCCTCTGGTGCCGGTCGCGGGCCAGTTCCAGTCCCGCCGCCAGCAAGAGAAAGCACAACGCAGTCTCCGGCGCCATCCGGCCCGGGATCTTCGTGCCCACCGTGCCGGCGGGTTCGGGGAACAACCACTGGTCGATACCGGGATTCCAGTCGAATGCATATTCGCCGAGCGTCGCGAGACCGATCAGCCCGGCCAGCCACCCGCACAGGCGGGCGAGGCGGGAAAGGAAGATCGGGAGTCGATGATTGGATGTTGCCGGCGCAAGGGAAAAGGAAAGCAGTGCAATCCCCAGCAGGATGAAGGCAAGGGCCGTGTTCGGCTTCACGGAAACCCAACCCGGCAGGATGCTCTTCAGCACGGTGCTGTCGAGCGCCCAGCCGACGAGGATCATACT
>DATDOO010000236.1:0-22377 GCA_035293245.1 Methylococcaceae bacterium | reverse complement strand
GAGGTACTTTTGTTTCGGCAAAAGTACCCAAAACCATTGCGACCATACGCTGCCCTTCGGGTGCCCTGCGCTTCTCGGAGAAAAGCGGGGTCGGCAGAAGGGCGATCCATCGCCCTCTGCCGACGCGCGGCATCCCTGCCGAGCCCCCTTCGGGCCTTTCCACTTTTCTCCTGCGATGCTCGGCAGCGTATAAGTCGCGGGGGAGAACTTCCTACCCCCCGTTTGCCGCGCCGAGCACCGCAGCTTTCGGCGGATCAAACCCGCAGGGCGGCCGCATGGATGCGGCCGGTTGACCGTCAGGCCAGGGATGGCCTGTCGGGCAACTTCCTCCGGAAGCGAGGAGCGCAGGGCACCGCGATAGCGGCGCGGCAGTCGGGCGGCCTTTTCTTGGGCTACTTTCTTTTGGCCGCGCAAAAGAAAGTAGCCCGGCCGTGGGTCCGGGAACCCACATTCAAACAGTTCGCCGCAGGCGCTCAAGACCCGATCCCCCCGCTCAGAAAAGACCAAGATAGCCGGTAGTAAAAATTGCCGTCGCCAGTTTGTTCGACTGCGGGGTCTCGCTCGGTACATCCAGGTACTTCGCTCTTGAAGGTTGGGCGCTCAACGCTCCATCAGTCGTGCATGCGCCGTCGCCAACCTTGCCACCGGCACCCGCGGCGCGGAACAGGACACGTAGTTCAAACCGATCTGGTGGCAGAAACGAATGGAGGCGGGGTGGCCGCCCTGCTCGCCGCAGATGCCCACCTTGAGGTCGGGATTGGTCGCCCGGCCCAGTTCCACGGTCATTTTCATCAGCACGCCGACGCCGTGCACGTCCAGCACCTCGAAGGGGTTGTCCTGCAGGATGCCGGCATCCGTATACAGGGGCAGGAACTTGTTTTCCGCATCTTCCCGCGAGAAGGAGAACGTGGCCTGGGTCAGGTCGTTGGTGCCGAAGGAGAAGAACTCCGCGACCTTGGCCAGTTCCCCGGCGCGGGTGCAGGCGCGCACGGTTTCGATCATGCTGCCGAACTTGAAGTGGAGCTGCAGGCCCAGCCTGGCTTCGATTTCTTCCTGGATGCGTTTCACGGAAGCGTGCATGAAGCACAGTTCCTGCGTGGTGATGACCTGCGGCACCATGATTTCCGGGTGCACCTCGATGCCTTCCTGCAGGCACTGGGCGGCGGCCTCCAGGATGGCGCGGATCTGCATGTCGTAGATTTCCGGGTAGGTGATCCCCAAACGCACGCCGCGGTGGCCGAGCATGGGGTTGACCTCGTAGAGCTCCCGAACCTTGCGCAGCATGCGCTCCTTGCGGGCGATGACGGCGGCCACCTGCTCCTCGCTGAGGTAGCCCGTGGGATGTTCCAAGCGCATGGCGTTGTATGCCGCCGCGCGGCCACGGGCAACGACGAGATACTGTTCCAGGGCGCGCAGTTCGTCTTCCAACTGGTGTTCGCTGGGCAGGAATTCGTGCATGGGCGGATCGAGCAGGCGCACGGTCACCGGACGGGGCGCCATGATGGCGAAGATTTCCTTGAAGTCCTCGCGCTGGATGGGCAAGAGCTTTTCCAGGGCGGCGCGGCGCTCTTCCAGGTTGTGGGCCAGAATCATTTCGACCACGAGGGGCAGGCGGTCCACGGCGTTGAACATGCGCTCGGTGCGGCACAGGCCGATGCCCATGGCGCCGTAGTCCAGCGCCACCTGGGCGGTGGCCGGCGTGTCGGCATTGGCCATGACTCTAAGCTGGGAAATTTCGTCAGCCCAGCTCAGCAAAGTCTTCAGTTCCTCGGAAAATTTCGGCTGGATGGTGGGAATCGCCCCCAGGTAGACGTTGCCGCTGCTGCCGTCGATGGTGATGATGTCGCCTTCGTGCAGGGTCACGTCGCCGATCACCGCCAGGCGCGCCCGCGTGTCCACCTGGATGCCTTCCGCGCCGGCGACGCAGGCCTTGCCCATGCCGCGCGCCACCACCGCGGCGTGGGAGGTCTTGCCGCCCCGGCTGGTGAGCACCCCCTGGGAGGCGAAAAAGCCGTGGATGTCTTCCGGCTTGGTTTCCTCGCGCACCAGGATCACTTTCTGCCCGGCGCGGCCGAGGATGACCGCCTGGTCGGCGTCGAACACGCAAATCCCGCTGGCCGCGCCGGGCGAGGCCGGCAGGCCCTGGGCCAGGGGAGACTGCCTGTGATTCGGGTCCAGGGCGGGATGGAGGAACTGTTCCAGATGGGCCGGATCGACCCGCAGCAGGGCTTGTTCCTTGCCGATCAGCCCCTCGTGGAACATTTCCACGGAGCTGCGCACCATGGCCACGGCGTTCATCTTGCCGTTGCGGGTTTGCAGGCAGTAGAGGACGCCTTTCTCGATGGTGTATTCGTAGTCCTGCACTTCCCGGTAATGGGCTTCCAGCTTGTCGCGCAGTTCCACCAGTTGCCGGTACAGGTCGGGCATTTCCTGCTGCATCTCGTGCACCGGCTTGGGGGTGCGGATGCCGGCCACCACGTCCTCGCCCTGGGCATTCACCAGGTACTCGCCGTACATGGCGTTCTCGCCGGTGCCGGGATTGCGGGTAAAACCCACCCCGGTGGCGCAGTCGTTGCCCATGTTGCCGAACACCATGGTCACCACGTTGACGGCGGTGCCGTTGGCCATGGCCGGGGTGATGTGGAACTCGCGCCGGTAGTCCACGGCGCGTTTGCCGGTCCAGGAGTTGAACACCGCCTGGATGGCGATTTCCAGTTGCGCGAACACGTCTTCCGGGAACGGCTTGCCGGTGTGCTGGCGCACCGCTTCGAGGAAGCGCTCGCTGGCTTCTTTCAGGTGCTCCGCATTCAGGCCGATGTCCGCCTTCACCCCGGCCTGGCGCTTGATGTCGTCAAACGCCTCGTCGAACAAGGCATCCGGCACGCCCAGGGCCACCTTGCCGAAAAGCTGGATGAAACGGCGGTAGGCGTCGTAGCCGAAGCGCGGGTTGGCGGTCTGGGCAATCAGGCCCTGCAGGGTCTGGCGGTTCAACCCCAGGTTGAGGATGGTGTCCATCATGCCGGGCATGGACATGGCCGAACCGGAACGCACGGAAACCAGCAAGGGGTTGCCCGCGCTGCCGAAACCTTTGCCGGTCTTTTTCTCCAGGGCGCGGACATGGGCGCGCACCTCGTCCATGACCCCCGCGGGCAGGCTGTGCCGTTCCAGGTATTCCAGGCAGGCCGCGGTGCTGATGACGAAACCGGGCGGCACGTTCAGGCCGATCTGGGTCATCTCGCACAAATTGGCGCCCTTGCCGCCCAGAAGCTGCTTGTTCTTGCCGTCGCCTTCCTCGAAGGAAAACACGTATTTTTTGGCGTTCATGGCAATCTCCTTGTGTGGCGCTATCTCGATTGTAGCCCAGGCGTCGTCGTGGTTTTTGGGGGATGTTCACCGAAGGGTTGGATATCATGGTGATGTGGCGGGGCATCGCCTTGAAACAAGGCATGGCCACGGCCATCGCGGGCATCTTGGCCCGCGTGGGCTGTATTTCAAGCGATGCGGGAATGGACCCGCGCCGGCCAGCTTACGATGTGGGTGAGGTGCAGTTCGTCGATGAGCATGGCAATGACCTGTTCGGCTTTGGGTGGGTCGTCGAAAAACTCGACCACCAAAGGCAGGTCCAGGGACAGGTCCACCAGGAAAGCGGTGCGTATCGCGCCGTTCTCGCTGAAGCCCTCGATACCGCGCAACACGGTGACGCCGCGGACCTTGGCCTCGTCGTGCAGAAACTTGACGATTTTACCGAGCAGATGTTCGCCTTCGCGCAGGTAGACGCGCACTACGGTCACTTCGCGGGTTGCCATGATGAAGGCTCCCTATAACGATTTCAGAATGAGCAGGCCGCCGGATACGGCGAGAAATGCGGAAAATATCCGCCGGTATTTGTCCTGGCCGATATGCAGGTACAGCACCTCGTCGGCCAGCAGGAATACCAGGGACGCCACCGCCACGTAAATGCCGTTTTCGCTGTAGGGTACGTCGATTTGCTGGCGGCTGAAGACAAACAGCGTCGCCAGTTGCACCGCCGCGAACGTGGCGTAGGAGGACGCGACCGTCACCCGCGCCGTGTCTTTCGGGTAAGCCTTGTGATGCACCAGCGCGGTGAGCAGCGAGCCGCCCAGGCTGCTGAGGCCGTGGATGACCCCCATCAGCAGGAAGTAGGATCTTTCGTACTTCATTAACGCATCGATAGCACGGGACACCGGGTCGGAAAACTCCTTAAGGGCGACGAACAGGACAAATGCGCCCAACAGCACGCCGATGTTGACTCCGGTGTGCGTCACCAGGAACAGAAACAGGGCGATGGGCGGCAGGGTGAACAGGAGGATTTGGCGGTAGAAAGCGAAGTCGATGTGGGCGCGGTGTTTGGCGATCTGCAAGCCGTTGATGGCGAGGGAAATGGGCAGCAGGATCACCAAGGTGTCGATGAAGCTATGGCCCAGCAACAGCAATACCGGCATCCCGAACAACAGAACGCCGACACCGAAAATGGATTGCACGACCGCTGTCGCGACCACCGTAAGCATGATATCGACCGGCATGGATTCTCTCCGTTTGGAATTGAGGATTAGACAGCGGTTCGTGGCGGGTTTTCGAACTTCATCAACGACCAGACAGGCCGTTCCGTGCCCTTACTGTGGCGCGGACCAATCTTCCAGGGCCAGGCCGGGAACACGCGAGAATTCGCCGGTGTGATTGGTAACCAGAATGGCGTTCAAGGACAGGGCGTGGGCGGCAATGAGGAAATCCAGGGGACCTATGGGCGTGCCCCGGGCCTGCAAGGCGGCATGGAGAGGGCCGTAAGGACGGGCTGCGCCCTGCCGAAGGGGAACACTTCGAATTCCAGCAGAAACCGTTCCAGTCATTTGAAGTTGTCCCCGTGCCGTTTGCTGCCCGCGGCCCCGAATTCCAGTTCGGCGACCGTAATGGCGGAGATGCCTACTTGCCCGCGCTCTAAGCCATCCATGTGCCACACGATATTCGCGAAGCCTGGCCGCTGATTGAGGAGAAATATGCAAATAGTGATATCGAGCAGATAAGGGCTCATTCAAAATTCCGTTCCTGCTGCTCCTTCGGCTGTCCCCTTTCGATCTCCATCGGGGCGATCTCTTCGAGCATGGCCAACAGGCTTTCCGCCCGGTATTTCGTGGGTAACAGAACAATCATGTCGCCGATCTTCTTGATCACCACTTCGTCCTCGTCAAGACGAAACTCCTTCGGCAGACGCACGGCCTGGCTATTGCCGTTGGTAAAAACGCGCGCGGTTTGCATGGCGGCCTCCTGCGATGACGTTGACGTACATTCGTAGTATATACGCTGAATTGCGGCCCGTTCCTCACCGCATCCGCCATTGCATACAATCCACCCGGCGACGAACCCTTTCACGACGGAACACATGGTCATGAGCACCCCCTCCACGGCACCACGGAAAAACAAAAGCATCCTCATCACCGGCTGCTCCTCGGGCATCGGCTATTGCGTGGCCCACGGGCTGAAGGCGCGCGGCTGGCGGGTGTTCGCCACGGCGCGGAAACGCGAGGACGTGGAACGATTACAGGGCGAAGGGCTGGAAAGCCATGTGCTGGATGTGGCCGATTCGGCTTCCCTCCGCGCCGGGCTGGACTGGGTGCTGGAGCAGACCGGCGGGACGCTGGACGCCCTGTTCAACAACGGCGCCTACGGCCAGCCGGGAGCGGTGGAAGACCTGTCGCGCGAAGCTTTGCGCGAGCAGTTCGAGACCAACCTGTTCGGCTGGCACGAACTCACCGGCCTGGTTTTGCCCGTCATGCGCCGCCAGGGCCACGGGCGCATCGTGCAGAACAGTTCGGTGCTCGGTTTCGTCGCCCTCAAATACCGGGGGGCTTACAACGCCAGCAAGTTCGCCCTGGAGGGACTGAGCGACACCTTGCGGCTGGAACTCCAAGGCACGGGCATTCACATCGCCATCGTGGAGCCGGGCCCCATCCGCAGCAAATTCCGCGAAAACGCCTACCGCATGTATCTCAAGCACATCCGCAAGGAACACAGCGCGCACCGCGCGGCGTACGAGGCGATGGAGGCGCGCTTGACCAAGGAAGGCCCGGCGGTGCCTTTCACCCTGGGGCCGGAAGCGGTATTGAAAGCCGTGGTCCACGCCCTGGAGTCGCCGCGCCCGAAAATCCGCTATTACGTCACCTTCCCCACCCACCTGTTCGCCCTGCTGCGCCGCCTCCTGCCGTTTCGCTGGCTGGACGGGGTCCTGCGCCGGGTGTGAACGCGCCCGCGGGTCGCCGGTCTAATCGAAGCGAATCCAATTGTCTGGATTATTCCCTCTATCTTCCGAAAACGGGGTGAATCCCATGAACAAGAAAGCGATGAGAAACACGGCAATGGTGGCGGCTCTACTGGGCTTGGGCAGTTGCGCCCAATACACGGGCTGGACGCCCACGGTGGACACTTACAACGATCCGAACGCGCAATACCTCTCCCGCGACATGCAGGAGTGCAAGTCCCTAGCCGAGCACGCAAGCGGCGGCGGCGTGACCGAAACGGCCAAGGGCGCTGCGGTCGGCGGCCTGGTCGGCGCGGCCGCGGGCGCAGCCATCGGTGCTGCAGCGGGCTCCCCTGGGACCGGCGCAGCCGTGGGCGCGGCGGCGGGCGGCATCGGCACAGGCGCATACAAAGGTGCGACATCCGAGGAGGATTACAAGAATGCGTATATCCGCTGCCTGAAAGATCGCGGCCATCGGGTGCTCAATTACTGAAGTTCCAGCCAGACTTTCGGCCCGGCCTCGAGCCCATGGGTTCATGGCGGTGCCGAAGGTGTCGTTTCCGCATCCCAAGGCCCGCGCCGTCCCCAACCGTCTTGCTCGCGAAATGTGTGAAGGAGCCCACTTGTCAGCGCCCGGAATTTAAGGAATGCTGATACCGTTGTTCCTTACTCAATCCGAATCAAGGTGAATTTCATGAGCAAGAAGATAGCGGGCGGCGCGGTGATCGTCGCGCTCGCCATGGGCGTGGGCGGCTGCGCCCAATACACGGGCTGGACGCCGACGGTGGATACATACAACGATCCGAACGCCCAGTACGTTTCCCGTGACATGCAGGATTGCAAATATATGGCCGAGCATGCGAGCGGCGGCGGCGCTACCCAGGCGGCCACGGGCACGGCGGTCGGCGGTTTGGTCGGCGCGGCGGCCGGTGCGGCCATCGGCGCGGCAGTCGGCGCTCCCGGCACCGGTGCGGCCATCGGCGCGGCAGCCGGCGGCATCGGCGGCGGAACATATAAGGGCATGACATCCGAGGACGATTACAAGACCGCTTACATCCGCTGCATGAAGAATCGCGGCCATAACGTGATCAACTATTGACGCTTTGATCCAGCCAGACCGGTCATGGCGCGGCCGTCATGACCGGTCCTTTTCGCGACCCTTTGCGCCAAGGGGGAAATGCGGTTTTCGCGCGATTGTTACGCTTATCCTGGATTGAATCGACCCCATGCCCGACCCCTCGCCCCCGGATTCCACCCTGAACCCAGCCATCCCGACTGCGGATTCGGGCAGTGAACAATGCCTGCTGTTTGCCGATGTGGCCGGCAGTACCCGGCTTTATGAGTCACTCGGCGACGAACAGGCACTGAACATCATTTCCGGGATTCTGAGTGTATCCGCCAATATCGTGGAAACTCATGGCGGACGCGTCGTCAAGACCATCGGCGACGAAATCATGGCCGTCTTTCCTTCCGCGGATCAGGGCGCCAAGGCGACATGCGCCATGATGGAGAGCATGGAATCGCAGTCGCGGCTGGCGGGACTGACGCTGCAACTTCGAGCGGGCCTGAACTTGGGCAGTGTCATCGAGGATGAGGGCGACGTATTCGGCGATACCGTGAATGTAGCCGCCCGCTTGATCAAGCTGGCCAGGCCGGGACAGATTTTCCTCAGCGAAAATACCGCGCTCGCGCTCAACGGGGAATCGCAGGGCCAAACCCGCTGTCTCAATACCATCCCGGTCAAGGGCAAGACCGAAGAAATCACCGTTCACGAACTGCTCTGGAAACGGGAGTTAGCGTCCGAAACATGCTTGCTGCAACCCCGGCGCACAGGTGCCTGCGAACTTTCCTTATGGCATGGAAACCAAGTCGTCGTCCTGAATGCGGATACCCCCCTCGCGACCATCGGCCGGCATGCGGAGAGCACTATCGTCATCGACGATTCCCGCGTTTCCCGGCGGCACGCAAAGATTGAGCTGCGGCGGGACAAGTTCATTTTGTGCGATGAAAGTACCAACGGCACTTTCATCCAGGCCAGCAACCACGCCGGAGTAACGTCCTTGTGGCGCGAAGAGGCCATTTTGCAGGGTGCTGGATTCATCAGCGTCGGCCATCCGCTCACCGGGGCCGTCGCCGACCAGGTGGAACAATTGTTGCTGCGTTTCCAGGTCAGCTAACGCACCTTCTACTTTTTTCGACAACGGGACGACCGGACGGTGATACGGATGAAGTTCGCTTTTCTGACCGACAAGGGCTGTGTACGCGAAAACAACGAAGATCACGTCGGGGTCTTCGTCCCATTGGACGAGGAAAAGCATGTCGAGAGCGCCCTGCTGATCGTTGCCGACGGCATGGGAGGGCATCAAGGCGGTGAAGTGGCCTCGCAACTGGCGGTTGAAGTCATCCGGCAAACCTGCGCCGAATCAGGCGGCTCGTCTTACGGCGATTGCCTGGGCCGGGCTTTTGTCGCCGCCAACCGCGTGATCCTGCAACGGGCCGGCGAGAGCCCGTCCCTGCTCGGCATGGGCAGCACCGCCACGGCCTTGCTGCTCAGCGGGCAGGATGCCTGGTTCGCCCATATCGGCGATAGCCGGCTCTACCGCTTGCGCGAGGATGTCTTGACGCAACTGTCCGAGGATCACAGCCTGGTTGCCGAAATGGTGAAAGCAGGGCTGATGACGCCCGAGCAGGCCGTCAGGCACCCCAGCCGCAACATCATCACGCGCGCCTTGGGCAGCGACGTGGAACCCGTCGCACAACTGACCGGCCAACCCATCGACGTGCAACCGGGTGACCGTTTCCTGCTCTGTTCCGACGGCCTGCACGACCTGGTCAGCGATGTGGAAATGCAGGCGGCGATTTTGGGCTCTTCTCCCGACGCCGCCTGTCATGCTCTGGTGGAACTGGCCAAGGAACGGGGCGGGAAGGACAATATTTCCCTGATTATCGCGGCAGTCAGTGAAACCTGATCATTCGTCAGCGGGAACGTAAGGTCTGCCGTATAGCGGCAAATTCCTCGCTGGAAGGCGGGACGGGCAGAATCGGCGTTCCGCGAAGCTGGTTGAGCAGTTCCTGTTCCCGTTCCTGGCGTTGTCTCCGCGAGACGGAATCTTTGGCGCTCATTTTTCGCACCACATCCAACATGGTGCCCGGCGGAAAATTGGCGGCGCGCAGAATGTCCATCGCCATACGATCCGCCTCCATTTCCCGGTCCAGATCGATAACCTGATGGATGGACCCCACCGCGCGGCTGCGTCCTCCATCTCCGTCGGAATTGCTGCAAAAATGTCCCGCAAGCTGGTGGCCCATTTCGTGGGCGAGGATGGCCGCGATTTCCGCTTCGCTCGCGGCGGCGAGAATGGCGCCGTCGGTGACATAGGTGCGCCCATCGCCAATGGAGAACGCATTCGGAGCCAGATCGCGCACCGCCCGAAAACGCCAATCAGTGGGCCAGTCCCAGGTTAAATACCGGCCGGGGGAAAGAATCTCCTGCTGCGGCGCCAAGCGCGCACCCAGCCGCTGCAAATAGGCACTGACCGGGTCCGCCGAAGGACGAAGCGGCCACTCCTGTTCCATTTTATCCGCGCTGACCTTGGCCAAAGCGGCTTCCGCGCCGCACAACGCCGCCGCCGACGGACTGAAAACAGACAAAAGCATGGCAACCCCAAGCGGAGCGGAGCGCACTGACTCCGCTCGCTTAAGCCAAAAGGATGCAGCCATTTATTTGGCGACGACGAATACCGCCTGGCTCACGTCATAACTGGTGCCCGCCTCGACCTTGGTCTCCACGACGTAGGTGCCGGCTTCCGCGTCCTTGGGAATGGGAATCGAGGCATTCACCGCATAACCGCCGGAGGCATGCTGGGCTTTTTGCGGCGGCGAGGTGAACAGCACCTTGCCGTCTTTCTTCAGCGTGTAGGATTCGGACACCTCGGCGTTCGCCTGGGATCCGGGAAGCGCCAGCGAATAGTCGCTGGCAACGGTTACCGTTTGACCCGGAGCGATGCGATCCGGGGACGCGACGGCTTTGTTCAGCTTGACCAGCATGCTGTTGGCGGAAGGCGAGAGGCCGTAAAGCTGCCGGTCCTGTTCCACCGTGCGCACTTGCTGGGTCTGGGACTGGTAGAGTTTGACCGCACCCCACCCCAGCAGCGCGCCACCCGCCGCGGCAGCGAGGCCGTAGCCGACGTTGCCGGTCAGTAGCCCTGTGGCGAGCCCGGCGGCGACCGCGCCCATTGCCGCGCCTTGGGCCTGTTGCCCTTCCTGTGTGGTGGCGCAGCCGGTGGCGGTCGCCAGCGTTACGGTGACCACCGCGACGGCGACGGCGTTGCTTGACTTGGATTTCATCGTTGTTCTCCCCTGTTGTCGGTGTGTGGGATGATCATTGGGCTTGCGGAATGGGTGCGCCGAGAGGCGGAACCGGCATCGCCCCGCCTGCCGGAGCCGGCTGCGCAACGTCGAAATACGGACTGGCGACCGGCACCACTTTCTGTTGCAGCATCTGTACGGCGTTCTGGATCCCCGGCATGGGCGGAGGCTGCAGCGCTTCGAAGGCCACGCTATCGTAAGTGAACTTGCCGCTGCCCGAAGGATATTCGACGCCCAGCTTGACGGTGTGTTTCTCGCCGTCCACCGGCACATAGGACAGGAAAGTCGCCACGTAATCGCTCAGCAGGATGTTCTGGATCTGCTCGATCACCTGGGTCATTTGATTCACCGCCTCGCCGATCTGGTAATACACGCCGAAGGAGTTCTTGGAAATGGCTTCCAGATTCTTGAAGTATTCCTTCGACGTCCTTGAATAGGCCAGGGAATACACCGGGATGGGAATGGCCATCTGGGTGATGCGGCCGTTCAGTTCCTCGCGCGAGACGGCGCTTCCCTCATCACGGCCATCGGAGAAGACGATCGCCGAACAGGATGCAATGTGACTTTCCGCGCCCGCTTGCACATCCGAGCCTTGCGCGGCCATGCCGCACATCTGGATGGCCGCGCCGATGGAGTCGTACAGACGGGTTTTCATACCGTCCACGCGGATGTCGGCGATGCGCCGGCCCAGAGCCGCGCCATCGCGCTCGAAATTGGAAACCAGTTCGTAACCTTCCTTGGTGTCGCGGATCGCCAGTACGGCCACTTCGTCCTGCGGACGCTTGCCGTCGATGTAGCGTGCCGCCGCGCGCAGCGCCGTCTCGAACGGCGCACCAGCCATGGACTTGCTGGCGTCCAGCACGAAGACGGTGCGTACCGCCTCCTGCCGCTGGCGCAGGGTTTGAAGGAAATACTGGCGCTTCATGGGATCGTAAGAGCGTCCCTTGACCATGAGGCCGATGTTCATTTCGTTCAGATTGACCAGGGGCTGCTGATTCTGGTCGAACGTGCGGAAGTAGAGTTGCACGTATGGGTAGAGGGCGGAACTGGCCTGGTAGACTTTCAGGCCGTAACCGCCGGGGGCCGCGTAGCCGTACCCTTCCGCCCCGGCGGGCAAGGCGAGCGCTCCCAACGACAATGCCAGCAGTGCCCGTCGCACGCATCGCCAACTTAAAAGGCCTGCGTTTCCAGAAAATCGTTCGCTTATCCGCAACATCGGTTACCTCCTTGCTTTGGAACCGGAAGGAATTTCCCGCTTTCCACGGGAAGCGGGCGATTAGGGTACGCGTTTATTAATTTTACCCACGGCACGCGCGGGATTAAGCATACGGCAGCCGCAACTCCCCGTGAAGTGTTAGCGGATTTTCTGCGTCTGCCCCGGAATGATGTTCCACCCCGAACCACCGCCCCCGGAATTATCCTGGGAAGGCGCGGCCGGGGGCGGCTCGCTGCGCGCGACGCGCCGCGGCGGCGCGCTGGACGTGGAGCGGGCCGGACGGTTGGAAATGGACGTCTCGATCGACGATTCGGCGCGCCGGGGAGCGGGATGTTCATCGACGGGAGTGGCGGCCTCCGGTGCGCGACGGTTGTTGAGCATCTCCAGTGCCGAACCGCCCTGGGGTGCGGGTTGGGGCGCCGTGGCCACGGGGGGCGCCTGCGGCGTCTGGGGTTGGGGCGCCGCAGGCGCGGCAGTCGCAGCGGGGGGAGAAGGCGCTGCCACCGCAGCCGGTTGTGCTGCGGGAACGGGAGAAGTCGATACAGGCGGCGTTTCCGGCTCGCGCTGGCTCCACCAGTACACGCCGCCGGCGAGCAGCAGCAACGCGGCGACGCTGCCGCCCAGCCAGGCCAGTTTTCTCCCCTGCCCTGCGGCGGCAGGACTCCGGGCGGTTTCCAATGGACGGGACGCGATTCCCGCCGTAAGCGTCCCCGGCCCGAAGGACAGATCGCCGATGGCGACCGTCTTGCCGCTCATATCGATTCCACCGGTAACCGGCCCCGCCTGCCCGCCTTCCAGAACGGCCAGCACGTCCTCGATGCGCTGCGGACGCTCGTTGATGTTGAGGGTGAGCGCCTTCATGAGGATGGCGTTGACCGTACCGGGCAAATCGGGAGCGAATTCCGCCGGAGAAGACAGGGCCTTGCCCGCGACCCGTTCGTGGGCGGCGGCGGGAATCTGCCCGGTCAGGGCAAAGTAAAGCGTGGCGGCGAAGGAATAGATGTCCGAGCGCTGATCCGTGCCGGTGCCCAGCACCTGCTCGGGCGGACTGAAGCCGTGGGAGGCGGCCCTGCCGAGGGTGCGCGTCATGCTGGAGGAGGATTCCTTGGCAATGCCGAAGTCGATGAGCATGACCCGGTCGCCGTCGTCCAGCAGCACGTTTTCCGGCTTGAGGTCGCGGTGGATGACGGGAGGGTTCAGGTTGTGCAGATAGCGCAGCACGTCTCCCAACTGCAACGCCCACGGCTTGAGCTTGGCGTACGGAATGCGCTGCTGGCGGCGGCTTTCGGACTGCAGGGTGCGGTTGCCGCCGAACTTGAGCACCAGGTACACCATGCCGTCGCGGGTAAAGCGATCCACGATGATGGGGATGGCCGGATGGTCGAGGTTGCTGAGCAGGGAAACCTCGAACTCGTCGAACAGCAATTCGGGGATTTCCTTCAGCGCCCAACGTTTACCGTTGACGCGCTGGTCCTCGACCAGGTAGGTGGCGCCGAAACCGCCCCGTCCCAGCACCGTACGGATGCGGTAACGCTCGGCGATGATCTCCCCGGCCTCTTTCATCCAGCCGAACACGCCCCGAACCCCGCCGGTGGCGGTCAGATCGAGGTGCGCCAGTTCGTAACCGCACTTGAGGCAACGGTATTGATTGGCAATGACCTCGTTTTCCGGACTCCGCGCCTCGCATTTGGGGCAGAGGCGATTCTTGATCTCGATACGGACGGTGGCGGTGTCGTCGGCGCTCATGTCAGCGAACCCTGTCTTTCATTTTCAAACCCAGCACAGCGGCGGCCAGGAAGACGCATCCCATCGCCACGATGATGCCCAGATCGTTTGCCACGGAACCGTCCAGCGGCAAGAGGGAATTGCCCAGAAAGTCCTTAGCGCTGCGCACTTCCTGGCTCAAGGACGCTTTCATCGCATCGAAAGCCCAGTAGGAAATCATGCTGCCCTTGGCGAACCACAACCCGCCGCCCTTGAGCTTGACCACCGCTCCGGAGAGGATGACCTGGGGAATCAGCAATATCGGCACCGTGGCCACGGCCTTGTCGTTGGAGTTGACGAAAGCGCTTACCGCCAGCCCCATCGCCGTGGCGGCCATACCGGAGCCGAACAGCACGGCGAAGCGGGCGAGGAAGTCGCCGGGGATGGCGATCATGGCCGAAACCACGCCGAGCAGCAGGGCGCATTGCAGGAGACACAGCGCGGCCAGGGGAATCAGCTTGCTGACCAGGTACGGCGCCAGCCCGAGGTTGACCGAGCGTTCGCGCAGATAGACCGGCAATTCCTTGACCAGTTCGCGGGCGGAATTGAGGCAGCCGAACCAGATGGCCGACAGCACCAGGATGAAGGAAATCTGGCTCTCCTTGGCGACGCGCAGCGGCAATTCCTGTTCGATGTCGAACACCAGGCCGATGACCAGGGCGATGAGCGGCGCCTGCAAAATCAGGATCAGCAGGTTGCGGCGGTCGGCCGCCATCAGGTCCAGGTAGCGGCGCATCAGCGTCACCGCCTGCCGCACGTCGAACCAGCGCGAGGCCGGCGGCGCGTCCGGCGCGGCCGCCTGGCGCGCCACCGGCTGGGTAATGGGCGTGTGCATGCGCCGGGCGATGTAGGTTTCGTGGAAACTGGAGACGCGGAATTTGTCCGCCCACTCCGCCGCCGGGCGGCTTTCCAGCAACTCGTAGACTTCCGACAGGCGGCCGATGCCGAAATAGCCGCACACGGCCTGCGGCGGACCGTAGAACACCAGCTTGCCCTGGTGCAGCAGGACCACCAGGTGGCAGGCGTCGATGTTCTCCAGGGTGTGGGTGACGCAGACCACGGTCTTGCCGTCCTTCGCCAGATTGGCGAACAACTGCATCATGCGCTTGTCGGTGCCGGCGTCCAGCCCGCTGGTGACCTCGTCGAGAAACAGCACGTTGGGATTGGCCACCAGTTCCACCGCCAGGCTGACCCGCTTGAGCTGCCCGCCGCTCAGGGGCGCCGGGGTGTCGATGGCCAGCGCGGCTTTCTCCGCCAGCCCCACCTTTTCCAGAACCCGGCCGACGTGGCAGTCCATTTCCTGGCTCGACGTATCCGGCGGCAGGCGCAGGAGTCCTGTGTATTTCAGTGCGCGCTCCACGGTGATCTTGCGGTGCACGATGTCCTGTTGCGGCACGTAGCCGATGGCGGAGCGGAACGAATCGAACGCCAGGTACAAGTCCGTGTCGTTGTACAGCACCGAGCCGCCGGTGGCGGGCCGGCGGCCGTTGAGGGTGTCGAGCAGGGTGGACTTGCCGGAACCCGAGGTGCCGAACAAGACCACGAACTCGCCCGGCTCGACGACCAGGTTGATGTCGTCCAGCAGGCGGCGCGGCTGGCCGGTGCCCGTGTCCTTGACTTCCTTGGTGACATGCCGCGCCTCGATGCGCACCCGGCCGCCCGGCGTGGCGGCTTCCAGGCGCTCGCCGGTGAACACGAACTCGAAGGCGGCGAAGCTGAGCCGATCGCCCGGCAGCGCCTGCGCCTTGCCCGCGATGCGCCGGCCGTTGAGAAAAGTGCCGTTGGTGCTCTGGCAATCCTCCAGCACCCAGCCGTCCGGCAATCGGGTGAGGCGGGCGTGCTGCTTCGACACCAGGGGAGACGGAATGACCACGTCGCACTGGGGCAGGCGGCCGATCAGGAACGCACCGTCCCGCGCCGGCGCGGCTCCCTGAGCCGGAGCGGGCGCCTCCGCCGCCACGGACTCCTGGCCGAGAACGCGCGCCTGGAAAGGATGGCTGCCGAACAGCAGCCAGTCGCCGTCGTTCAGCTTGACCGGCGCGGAGACGCCGGAACCGTTCAGCGCGAGGGACGCGCCATCCAGCGCCTCGACGAACAGCGCCCCGCCGTCGGCGAGAAACAGTCGGGCCTGACGCTGGGAGCCGTCCGTCCTGAGGCCGCCCTCATCCACCCCGACGGCCACGCCGTCGCTCATGACGCGCAGGGCATGGGTGCGGCGGGAGGGGGATGCCACGAGGGTGACTTCCCGCAACGCGGGGGCGCTTTCAGGCTTGGGAATGCTCATGGCCATCGCAGGAAAATGCCGTCCATTCCAATGGTTGTTGTTTTCCGATTATCCGGGCTGCTCGTTTTCAATACAACAACAAGCGCATGGTTTCGCCACGATACTTTATGCGTTGTCGGTGTTAGAATCCGGCTGCCGCGCGGCCCTAAAATATCCCAACACCCGCGCAGGAGGAGGAATCATGCACGCCATCCGTCTCGCCCTCTACGGCCTGCTGGTCGCGCTGTTGCCGTTCGGCCCGGCGCAGGCCGCCAGCCCGACGCCCGATTACGCCGACCTCAAGGCGCAATACGCAAAAGACCATCCCGGCAAAGGCTCCCACGCCCAATACTGGGAACCCATCCCCATCCAGAAATACTGGAATCCGCGCGACTTTTACAAACCGCCCCAGACGGTGCAGGGCGAGCAGACGCGCGAGAACTGTGTCGCCTGCCACGAGAAGCTGACCCCGGGCGCCTATCACGCCTGGGCGAACAGCGTGCACGCCCATCTGGACCGGATTCGCAATCTGAGCAACGGCGCCGACGCCCGTTTCTACAAGAAAGAGAAGCTGGCGGAAGTGGAACGGCAACTGGTCAAGCAGGGCTTGTTGAAAGAAGGCGAGCCGCTCAAGGAAGTGGGCTGCATCGATTGCCACGGCGGCGTGGGAGCCCAGTCCGTCGATCACGGCAAGAATCTGGTCATGCCCGACCGCGCCGCCTGCGGAACCTGCCACACGCGGGAGTTCGCCGACGCCGAATCGGAAAAGAACCAGGAGTGGCCGCAGAAGCAGTGGGGCAAAGGCCATCCATCCCACGCCGTGGACTGGGAAGCCAATGTGGAAAACGGCATCTGGGCCGGCATGGCCGAGCGGGAAATCGCCCAGGGCTGCGACATGTGCCACTACCAGCAGAACAAGTGCGACGGCTGCCACACGCGCCACAGCTTCTCCGTAGCCGAGGCGCGCCAGCCGGAAGCGTGCGCCACCTGCCACAACGGCGTGGACCACAACGAGTGGGAAAACTACCAGACCTCCAAGCACGGCACCGTCTACCAGACCCATAAACAGGACTGGAACTTCGAAGCGCAACTAAAAGACTCGTTCACCAAGGGCCATTACACCGCCCCCACCTGCCAGGCCTGCCACTTCGAATACCAGGGCGAATACAGCCACAACCTGGTGCGCAAGGTGCGCTGGGCCTTCAACCCGACCACCGCCATCGCCGACAACCTGAACCATCCCTGGTTTCAGGAACGCAAGGAGGACTGGATCGGCACCTGCGCCAACTGCCATTCGCAAAGTTTTGCCGACGCTTACCTGACGGCGGCGGACCAGGGCACGATCGAAGGGCTGAAAGTGGAGCAGGAAGCGAAAAAGATCGTCGAGGCCCTGCACAAGGACGGCCTCTTGCGGGGCCAGAAGAGCAACCGCCCCGAACCGCCCAAGCCGGAAAAGGACGCCGCCGGCGGCTTTTTCCAGTTGTTCTGGGCCAAGGGCAACAACCCCAGCCACGTCGAGCGCGTTTATGCCGACATGTGGGAGCATGACCTCATCAAGCTTTACAAAGGCC
Source organism: Methylococcaceae bacterium (assembly GCA_035293245.1). Lineage (GTDB taxonomy): Bacteria > Pseudomonadota > Gammaproteobacteria > Methylococcales > Methylococcaceae > DATDOO01. The sequence goes on along the minus strand of DATDOO010000236.1, from coordinate 4,942 downwards.
TGTTCCACAGCAATCCGGGCGGCTTCACCTACACGGAGGGCTGGTCGCCGCTGATGCGGGATTACGCGGACATCATGGACGCCGACACCGAACTGCGCGACAAGGCCGGCCAAAAAGTGTCCGGGAACGGCGAGAGCTTCGCCCGTTATGCGCTGGGCACGGCACTGGCGGGCGTCGGATTCGTGCTCGTTCGCCGCCGCAGACGGTAAAACTGCGTCCTGAGCGCATGGAACGAAACCGGTTGTACCGGGCGCTGGGAATCGTGCTGCTCCTCGCGGGCAGCACGATTCTTGTTTTTGGCCTTCCCGTCCGCTGGTTTGTCCCGTCGTTTCAGTACGAACGACAGGGGGAGCTAAAGCCGGGCGACGCGGCTTTTCCCCAACTGGAAAGTTTTTTTAAAGCGGACAAGCTGCTGCGCTACGCCGTCCGCCACGGCGGCGGCGAGTTGACACTGGAAGCCGCCGAATACCGCGACAGCGGCGGAAAAGTCCGCCGCGTTCTGCTTCCAAGGCCCGAGGCGCTGGGCAAAGGGCCTGACGCTGCCTGGACCGCAGCGGCGAAAGCCATTCGCGAGCATACGGCGGAGAATGCGCTGTTCCTCGCCTGGTGGGACAACGGCCAACGGATTCACTTCCTGGCCGGCCGGGAAGCCTGGGCGGCGTCACCCGTGGCCGGTGCATTTCCCGACGCCGGACCAAGGGCGTTCTGGCGGGATGCGGCCGGTGATTTCGCCGCCGATCCCCAGCCGTTGGCCGAGCTGGCGCACTGGCTGGCCATGGACGCGGAGGCAGCGCTCCGGGAAATGGGCCAGCGGCTGCCCCAGGCCCGCGACATCTACTTTCTGGTCACGACGGACGATCTGGCCCGCCTCAATGAAATGGAGGCTCTGGCCGGCGTTCCCCTGCCCCTGGAAACCCGGGTCTTTCCCGGCGGAGGCAACTTTCACGGCCTGATCGCCCAGGTGAAACGCTGGGCACAGGACCAAGGCGAGGGCAACTATCTCGTCCAGCCCCTGCCCGGCGGCGACGTGCGCGCCTGGCGCGTGGACGACGCGCAGGGCAATGGACTTCTCCTCACGCGCCTATTGCCGTTCACCGCGAGTCTGACCCAGCCCTTGGCGGAGTTGGGGCCGGTTTACCAGTCCGAAAACGCCTACCTCACCATCTATCGCTGGTCCCGAAAGTAAACGCGTGCCGCCGGGGACAAATTCGCTCGAAACAGCGAATCCTCAGCACGGCGACGCCGTGGCCGACCGGAAATGCTCGACGCCGTGCTCGCCCCCGGCACGCTGGCGGAACAGTTCGACGGCATAGGCAATACCCGTCGCCGGAATCCATCCCGATCGCTAAAACTCCAGCCGCCCTTTGGCGGCCTGTCTGAGCGCGTCTTGTTTTTGGCGTAAGCGCCGCCCACGACAACTTTTTTTCTTGACTTGCCTCGGCATTTAGATTTAGACTCGAAACTATCGAGCCGAAACTATAACGCCTAACGCCGGGTATTGCCGTTTCGGCTGACTCGATCTCATTGACGAGGCGGTTTACCCGTTCAGGGCCACGGAAGGCCGTATTGCAAATCCAATACCCGAAAATAAAGAGGGGGTCAGCGATGCGAGTTAGTTCGATTACCTGTGTCCTGTTATTTCTTACCTGCAACTCAGCCGGTGCCACGCAATATGTCCATGAAGATGCCAAAACTGCGACCAAGGCATCGCATTGCGTTGCTCCCGACGCCGCCGAAAAGTACGCGTTCGATCGGGTGAAAATCGATACCGGCGAAGCCTGCCACGCCAAAGGTTACGGCTGGCATGTGGAGAAGATCAAAACCGAAGGCAAATTGAGTTGCACTCCTTGCGAAGGCGGAAAAACTCAATGCCAGATCGAAGATATCAGCTTGGAATGTAAGCGATTGAAACCGGGCTCTACCGGAATGGGAATATTTCAGTTTTTAAATTCGGATTGAAGTTATCGTACATTTCAGACCGTTTATAAATGAATGGATAACGGTTACCGATATTCATTTTCTGGCGCAGCAAATCATGAATGGGCCGCGACAAATCACCTGAAAGTGCTATTCGATCATGTGGTCTTCCTCAATTTGGGCTGCCTCAGGCAGCCCTTTTTTTGCCGCTGGACCGATCAGGGCACGCTTGTTGGCATCGCTTCACGATGTTACGGTCCAGACCGTCGGGCAAGGCAAGCCGGGGCTGCGCGAGTCCGGCCGCCCACTGGCGATCCGTGGCAATTCTCTTGCCAAGGCGAAAGCGTGGCCTTAGCATGAAAAAATGACCACAGAACTTGTTTACAGTTATCTGGAGCGCATTACCAATCTGCTGCGCGCCGACGCCCGCCGCGCCGAATCGGGCGGGGGGCTGATCCCGGTCCAACTGGAAGTTCTGCACTATCTTGCGATTTGCAACCGTTACAGCAACACACCCGCCGCGGTGGCGGAATATCTGGGGCTGACCAAAGGCACGGTATCGCAGACCTTGCGGGTACTGGAAACGCGGGGTTATCTGGAAAAAATCCAGGACACGAAAGACCGCCGTGTGGTGCATCTCCATTTGAGCGCCACGGGCAGGGATCTGGTGGCGACGGCGTTGCCGCCGGAAAGCCTGAAACAAGGAATCCGCCTGCTGTCGGCCGAGTCCTTACAGCAACTGAGTCAATCCTTGCGCGAGGTTCTGCAGGCGATGCAAAAGGCCAACCGCATGCGCAGTTTCGGCGTTTGCGGGACGTGCCGGCACCATATCCTGCTGGCCGAGGATCGGCAGCATGCGCGCTGCAACCTGACGGGGGAACTGCTGTCGGCGGAAGATGCCCGGCATATCTGCCGCGAGCACGACAATCCGCCGTAACGCGGCACACCCTGGCGCGGCGGGACTAACGGTCATGGCGACTCGCCGCCCTTGATGATGAAAGCAGCAATTCGCCATGACCGTTTCCCTCACCCCGGCCCTCTCCCAGGGGGCCATGCCGTTCAGTTAAGCCCCTCTCCCGGAGGGAGAGGGAACCCAAAGTCGTTAACCGAACGGCATTGTCCCAGGGGGAGAAGGTGAGCAAAGTTGCTGCGACTTTCACGTTACGGCAAGCGTCCCATTTTGCCGCTTTGGTAATCCGCCATCGCCTGGCGAATTTCCTCGGCGGTGTTCATGACGAACGGCCCGCTGCCCACGATGGGTTCGTCGATCGGTTCGCCGCTGAGGAGCAAGGCGGTAGCGCCCTTCGCCAGATCGAGGCCTATGCTTTCCCCCGCGCGGTCGAACACACCCACCTCAGCGGCTTCAAGAACATCGGCGCCATTCACCCGAGCTGCGCCTCTCAAAACGACCAGCGCCGTCGTGTAGCCGTCGGGCACCGCAAGTTCGATCCGCTCATCGCTCGCCAAGCGCAGATCCCACACGTGGATGGGCGTGAAGGTCTGGGCCGGCCCCTTTGCTCCGGCACATTCGCCGGCAATGACCCGCACGACTCCCTGGCCTTCCGGAAGGCCGACGGCGGGAATTTGGCTGTTCGATAGGCTTTGATAACGCGGCGGCGCCATCTTGTCCTTGGCGGGAAGGTTCACCCACAGTTGCACCGCTTCCAGCAGGCCGCCGCGTTGCGCGAAATCGCGGCCGTGAAACTCTTCGTGGACCACGCCGGAGGCCGCGGTCATCCACTGCACATCCCCTGGACCGATGCGGCCGCCACCGCCACCGGAGTCGCGGTGCTCGAAGCTGCCCGAGTAAACGATGGTCACCGTCTCGAAGCCGCGGTGCGGATGCTCGCCGACGCCGAGACGCTCGCTGGTGGGTGGGAATTCCTTCGGGCCGGCGTAATCGAGCAGCAGGAACGGGCTGAGAATCGCCCCCGTATTGGAATAGGAAAACAGCGTCCGGACGGGAAAGCCATTGCCGACCCAGTGGCGCTCCGCATTGCGCCGGATGTCGAGGAGCTTCTTTTGGATTCCGGGTTGCATGGCTTGGTCCTCCTGAAAAGTGCCCGATCGCGCCGGGATATATTCGGGAAGACTGGGGAGTTGCGGGCGAGTTCCCCCTTACCGAATTCGCGCCAGAATGCCTTCCAGGATATCCAGGGACGAATAATCGATGATCAGCTTGCCCCTGCCGTTTTTGCTATGGCGGATAGTGACCGGCGCACACAGGCGGTCGGTCAGATCGTTTTGCAGGCGCTTGACGTCCGGGTCGTCGGCGACCTTGGGTTTGGCGGGCTTCTCCGGCTGCCGGACGGTCAGGCTGCGCACCAGTTCTTCCGTGGCGCGGACGGTCAGTTGCTTTTCCACCACGCGCTTGGCGGTTTCCGCCTGCTGGCGGTTTTCCAGTCCCAGCAAGGCGCGGGCATGGCCCATGTCGATGGCACCGGTGGCCAGGAGACGCTTCACGTCCGGGTGCAGGTCGTTGAGGCGCAGCAAGTTGGACACGGCGACGCGGGAGCGGCCCACCGCCTCCGCCGCCTGCTGGTGGGTGAGGCCGAATTCGTCGATCAGCCGCTGCAGGGCTTCCGCCTCTTCCAGCGGGTTCAGATCCTCGCGCTGGATGTTTTCGATCAGCGCCAGCGCCAGGGCGAGGTGATCGCCGATCTCGCGCAGGACGACGGGAATTTCCGTCAACCCGGCCTGCTGCGCAGCGCGCCAGCGGCGCTCGCCGGCGATGATTTCGTATTTCTGGCCCGGCAGGGAGCGCGCCACCACCGGTTGCAGCAAGCCCTGGGCGCGGATGGAATCCGCCAGTTCCTTGAGGCGCACCGGGTCCATGTCCTTGCGCGGCTGGAATTTGCCCGCCTGCAATGCGCCGATGGGCACGCTGCGGTACGGCAGGGAGGGCGTTTCCTCCTCCAATCCCCCGAGCAAAGCATCCAGCCCGCGTCCCAAACGACTCTTCACGACCTTGCCCCCTTGAGTTGGCTTATCTTTGTTCATTGCGGCGCACGATTTCGCTCGCCAG
>DATDOO010000235.1:0-9719 GCA_035293245.1 Methylococcaceae bacterium | reverse complement strand
CCCTGGTGACCCCGGCTTCGGCGCGACGGGGAAAACTTCGCCGGCGCGCGAATCGCGGCATGGTTCATGGCCGGCATTCGCACTAGGCCGTTCTCCCGGTTCCATGCTATAAAAACCCTTCCGGCGAATTCCCCGACGAATCGCGCGGTTCATGGTTTCACTCCTTCTGGCGAGCAATACAACGATGAAACATTTCAGGCGAGAACAATTTTCCACCCTGGCCGGGACACTGCTCTTGAGCGCCGCGCTGATCGGCGGCTGCGACAGCGGCACGGGAGGCGGTTCATCCTCTGCCTCCGTACAGACGGCTACCAAGTCCGCAAAACTGACCGGCATCGTCATCAACCAGGCCGGCCCGGTCACCGAGGGCAAGATCGAGGTCGCCGACGCGCGTGGCCAGCAGGTCGCCAGCGCCAGCCTGACGGGAACGTCCAATAAGTACACGCTGACCGTCCCCACCGGCGTGGCCTACCCCATCGTGTTGACCGCAAAGCCGGCCGGCGGCGGCGAAAGCGTCAAGGCGGTCGTTACCGGCCCCGAAGCTGAAAACATGGACATCACCACGGTCTCGACCCTGGTGGTCGACGCCGCGCTGCAACTGGGCGGCCTGACCCCGCAGAACATCGCCCGCGCTTCCGGCGGCGCCATCGGCCAGCGCATGTCGCAGGGCGGCGGCGGCGGTGCCGGCGCGGGTGGAGCGGGCGGCGGACCGGGCAACAGCAGCGGCGGCGTCGCCCGCGGCGGCGGCCACGCGGGTCACACCATGCCCGCAGACAAGGATCAGCCGTCGGGCGGGAGCGATTCCAGTTCCGGAATGCAGCATCCCATGCCCAGCCGCTGACGGGCTGTTCCAACCCCACGGCCCGGGCATCGGCGGAAGGTGCCCGGGCCGTTTTCTTGTTCGGCGCAAGCGTTGTGCGCAACTAGCGGATAGCGGCCCCATTCATGCGACGTTATTTCCCGCCAGGCTGGCGGGGGTTGTTCCTTCTCCTCCTGGCCGCCGCGGGCTGCGGCCGCGAGCTTCCGCTCGCCCAACCCGCTCCGGGTTGGGCCGGACTGCCGGCAGCGAGCGACCCCTGGAATCCGCGCACCTGGACGCGCGTGCTGCGCAACGACGGCTTCCTGGTGGGCTATTCCGACGTGCGCGGCAACCCCTTGTGGGTCACTTACCGATTGACCGGCGCGAATCCGCAGCCCCATCATGCGCGCCCGGCCGGTTTCCGCAGCGACGGACGCGGCCTGTTCCCGGTCGCGCCCGTCGACTACAGCCGCAGCGGCTACGATCGCGGCCACCTGGCCCCCAACCACGCCATCGACCTGGTGTACGGACAAGAGGCGCAGCGGGAAACGTTCCTGATGACCAACATCGCGCCGCAAAGGCCCAACCTGAACCGCAAACTCTGGCAACGGCTGGAGGAAGTGGAGCTGGATCGCTTCCTGGCGCGCTTCGGCGCGTTGTGGGTGCTGACCGGGACCGTCTTCGACGAGCGCATCCAGCGGCTGAAAACCGCCTGGCGCGTGGAAGTGCCGGATGCGTTTTTCAAGATTTACCTCGTCCCGCGCACCGACCGGCCCCCTTTGCTGCTGGCCTTCGTCATGCCGCAGGATGTCAAAGGCAACGAACCGCTGGATCATTATCTGGTCAGCGTCGACCGCGTGGAGGAACTGACCGGCTTCGATTTCTTCCCCAACCTGGACGACGCTCTGGAACGGCAGGTGGAATCCGTCGCCGACGGCGGCGCCTGGAATCTGGCCGCCGTCTCCCGTTTGCCGGGCCGTTACCACTGATCGACTATTCCCAACCCCACGTAAAAAACGACACACATGGACATGACCGCCCTGCTGCACGCCCTGATTCTCGGCATCGTCGAGGGACTGACCGAATTCCTGCCCATCTCCAGCACCGGCCACCTGATTCTGGTGGGCACCTTGCTCGACTTCAACTCCGAAAAGGGCAAGCTGTTCGAGGTGGTCATCCAGTCCGGTGCGATTCTCGCCGTGTGCTGGGAGTACCGGAAGAAAATCGGCGCGGTCGTGGCCGGTCTGCCCAACGACCCCGCGGCGCGCCGCTTTGCCTTGAACCTGGTCATCGGCTTCGTCCCCATCGGGGTGTTGGGACTCCTGTTCGGCAAGGCTATCAAGACGCACCTGTTCAATGCCACTTCAGTGGCCACCGCCTTCATCGTCGGCGCGTTGGTCATTCTGTGGGCCGAACGCCGCACGCACACAATCCGCATCGAATCGGTCGACGAACTCCGTTGGCCCGACGCACTGAAGCTGGGCCTGGCGCAATGTTTTGCTCTGATTCCCGGCACCTCGCGCGCCGGCGCGACCATCATCGGCGGCCTGTTCTTCGGCCTATCGCGCCGCGCCGCCACCGAGTTCTCCTTTTTCCTCGCCATCCCCACCCTGATCGTCGCCACCCTGTACGACCTGTACAAGGCGCGCGACCTGCTGAACGGCGACGACTTGCTGCTGTTCGCCACGGGCTTCGCGGCGGCATTCCTCAGCGCTTTTCTCGCCGTGCGCGGACTGTTGCGCTACATCGTCCATCACGACTTCACCGCGTTCGCCTGGTACCGGATCGTTTTCGGGTTGATCGTGCTGGGCACCGGTTATGCCGGATGGGTGAACTGGTCGGCTTGAGGGGCCCGCACCCCGGCCCGGTCATACCGGGGCCGCCCTGCCCTTCACCCTTCGGGCGCGAAGCGTGCGCGGCCGCTCCCAGCGGATTTGTGCCAGAGGGAGAGCGCAATGTTGTTCCTGATTCGTCCCGAGTTTCGACCCGAAACACGGGACGAATCGGGATGTTGTTTAGGGCCGGGCTCGCCCAAACATCGCCTCGATTTTCTCCACCGGCAGCGGCCGGCTGTAAATATAGCCCTGGATTTCGTCGCACTTGAGCAGTTTCAGCAGCTTCAACTGCTCGTCGGTTTCGACGCCTTCGGCGATCACCTTGAGATTCAGGCTGTGGGCCAGGGAGATGATGCTCGACACGACGGCGAGACTGTCGGGACTTTCCGCCAGGTTGACGATAAAGCTCCGGTCGATTTTCAGCCGGTTGAGGGGCAGGCGGATGAGATAACTCAAGGAGGAATAGCCGGTGCCGAAATCGTCGATGGAGGAATGCACGCCCAGTTCGCGGAGCGCCTTGAGCGTGTCGATGTTTCGTTGCGCCGCTTCCATGATGACGCTCTCGGTGATTTCGATCTCGATCCCTCCTTCTTTGAGTTCGTGCCGCCGAAAAATCTCGCCTACGTCGCCGACGAATTTGTCCTCGCGCAACTGGATGGACGAAACGTTCACCGCAATGGGGCACAGGGCAAAACCTTGCTCCCGCCATTGCCGCAATTGGGCTGCGGCGGCATCCAGCGCCCAGAAACCCACCTCCACGATCATCCCGGTCTCCTCCAGGATGGGGATAAACTGCGCCGGCGGTATCAAACCGTTATCCGGATCCTGCCAGCGGATCAGGGCCTCCATGCCGCACATCCTCGATGAGGCGAGATCCAGTTTGGGCTGGTAATGCAAAACAAACTCCCGGTTTCCCAGCGCCCGGCGCAATTTGTTCTCCAGGGTGAGAATCTCGGAAACGTGTGCGTTCATTTCCGATGCATAGAAAAGGAATCTTTCCTTCGACTGCTTGGCCTTTGCCAGCGCCGCCTCGGCATTCCTGAACAAGGATTCGCCGTCGTCGCCATCGCCCGGGAACAGGGCCGCACCCCCCGTAGCCGTGATGCGCAGGTCCCGCTCATCGATATGGAAGGGTTCGGCCAGCGCGGCGCTCAGCATCTCCTCGACCATTTTCGGGATGTCCGCCTCTTCTTCGATTTGGGACAGCACGATGGCGAATTCGTCGCTGCCGCTGCGGGCAAGACGCTCCTGGTTTTTTAAGGCGAGCTTCAGTTTCCCGCCAAATTGTTTCAGCAAACTGTCGCCCCCGCTGTAGCCCAGGGAGTCGTTGATCACCTTGAAACGGTCGATGTCGACAACGACCAGGGCAACCCGCTTCCCCTGCCGTTTGGCCCAGGCCAGGAGCGGGTTCAGGCCGCTGACCAGGTAGGCGCGGTTGGCCAAGCCGGTGACCACGTCGAAATAGGCCAGGTAATTGAGCTGTTTCTCCTTTTCGATGTTCTCCAGCGCGTAGCCGACGTCCCCGGCCATTTCCTCCAGCAGCCGGAGTTCTTCCGCGTCGAAAAAATTCGCTTCGCCGGCGAACAGCACGATGACGCCTTCGACGCGCTTTTCGACCAGAAGGGGGAAAATCGCCACGGCGCGGCAACCTTTCTCGATCGCCTTATCCCGCCAGGCCGCCATGGGGGGATCCGTCGCCACGTCGTTGTAAATGGCCGGTTTCGCCTCAAGTACGGCCGTGCGCAGCGGATTCTGCTCCCCGCTTTCCAGCGACGCGCAAAGCATCCCGAGGTACGCTTCGTCCGTTCCCGCCCAAGCCGCCGGCTGCAACGATCGCGACTCGTCCAGTAGCCCCACCCCCGCCATTTTGAACCCGCCGTGCTCCAGGGCGATGCGGCAGGCTTCCTCGATCAGCGCCTGCCGCTCCTTGATGTGCACGATGGCCATGTTGATCCCGCTGAGTACGGCGTAAACCCGGTTGAGGCGCAGAATCCGGGCTTCCTGTTCCTTGCGCAGGGTGATGTCGCGCAATACCGCGATGAATATTTTTTCGCTGCCGATCACGAGTTTGGAAATGGCGGTTTCGGCAGGGAAGGTGCGGCCGTTCTTCCTTAAACCGGAAACTTCCAGGTATTCGCCCATGGGTCTGGTGGTATCGGCGGACGCGTCGAACTCCGCCACTTGCCGGCTGTGACGCCCGCGCAAAGCCTCCGGCAACAAGACATCGAGCGGCTGGCCCATGACTTCCTCCGAAGCGTAGCCGAAAATGCGCTCCGCGCCCTTGTTGAACAGAATGATCCGTTGGTTCTGGTCGACGGAGATGATCGCATCGTGGGCGATATCCAGGATTCCGGAAAAGCGGGCCTCGCTGGCCCGCAACGCCATGGTTCGTTGTTCCACCGCACTTTCCAGGCGATCGTGCAGTCTCGCCCGCATCAACGCCACGGCGACCTGGTTGCCGACGCCCAGCAGCGTTTTCAGTTCGTCGTCGCCGAACGCCTCCCGGTTTTCTTTGACCACGTTCATGACGCCCAGCCGGTTGTCGCCCGTCCACAACGGAATGCAACCGTGCGGGCAAGCGCCGCCCGGACCGGGCGCGGCATTTTCCGATTGCGTGCAGTCGTCCGCGTTGACGGCGCCGGCGAGCTCACCGGCCAGGAGTTTCTGCAGGCAGAGGTGGGCTTCGGCCTGCCCGCCGGCCTCGTTCAAGACCGACGGCGCGTTGCGCTCTGCGGCGAGGCGAAAGCCGGTTTCTTCCTGGAGCAAAATCCAGGCGGCGTGAATGCCGGGCTGCTCCATGGCCCATTGCACGGCCTTCTCCGCGACGTCCTTTTCGCTGACGGCGTGGTTGAGATTTTCGGCGATGCGGTAAAGCCCGTTGAGCGTCTGGTTCGAATGTGTCAGTTCCTCCTGCCTCTCCGCCAGTTCCTTGTTGATGCGGATGGCTTCCTCGTAGATGGAGATGAGGATGTCCAGAATCTGCTGCCGTTCGGCCGTAATGAAGTGGCGTTGGCCCGACAGGCGGATTTCCATGCCCATCTGCACCTTCCGGCTTTGCCGCAACTCCCGATTGCTCAACAGATAGTGGATGCGCGAAAGGAGGTATTGTTCTTCGTAAGGTTTGCGGACGAAATTATCCGCGCCGCATTCCAGGCCTTTGATCACGTCCTGCACGCTGGAAAGGCTGGTGACCAGGATGACCGGAATGTCCTGCAAGTCCGGGTCGGACTTGATTTCCCGGCACAGCTGGTAGCCGTCCATCTCGGGCATGACGATGTCGCTGACCAGGATGTCCGGTTTGCGGCGGCGGGTTTCCGCCAGCGCGTCCTTGCCGTTCCCGGTCACCGTGACCGAATAATCCTGCCCTTCGAGGATGTAGCGCAACTGCTCGGCCTGGGTTGCGCTGTCTTCGGCGACCAGCACGTGGATAGGATTGGCTTCGGCGTTGTTAGACGTATTCATGGTTTGAACCTCCTTGAAAATCCGCAGACGCAACGGTGGGCGCATCGCGCTTCCTCCCGTCCACCGGCTTTTGCGGCATCAAACGTACCCAACAAGACATTACGCCGATTCATGTCTTGCTCTCGTCAAAGCGGCCAGCGCCGCCGCGATTTTCTCCGGCGGCAGCACGTAGTCCACGGCGCCGAGATGGATCGCCTCCCCCGGCATGCCGTGGACGACGGAACTGGCCTCGTCCTGGGCAAAGGTGACGGCGCCCCGGTCTTTCATGAGCTTCAACGCCTCCGCGCCGTCCTTGCCCATGCCGGTCAGCAGGACGCCGGCGGCGCGCGGTCCATACGCCGCCGCCACGGAGCGGAACAGGTAGGCGACCGACGGCCGCAGCCCGTTGTCGGGCGCATCCCCCGCCAAGGCGACATAGCCGCCGTTTTTCACCGCCATTTGCCAGCCTTCCGGCGCCACATAGGCCTGCCCCCCGCGCAATGTTTCACCATTTTGGGTCACGCGGACCGGATATCCGGAGGATTGTGCCAGCCATTCCGCGAACCCTTCGGTGAACCCGGGCGCCATGTGCTGGACGACCACGATGGGCAGCGGAAAGCCCTTGGGCAGATTGGCCAGGAGCGTCTGCAGCGCCAGCGGCCCGCCGGTGGAAGCGCCGACGGCCACCAAGTCCAGGGGCGCAGCCGAGCCCGGCACCGTGACCTCTTTCGGGGTAGCGGGAGCGGCGTTTTCCCGTTTCGGCCAGCGCCGCACCAGTTTGACTTCCGCGATCGATTTCACGGTCCGGATGAGTTCCCTCGCCCTAACTTCGTATTCCGGATGGCCGATTCCCATGGGCTTCGCCAGCACCGCCAACGCACCGGCTTCCACGGCGCGGAATGCGGTGGAAACCTCGTTCCGGACCGAACTGCCGGTTACGATCACAATGGGGATGGGCTGGGTTTCCATGATTCTGCGCGTGGTTTCAAACCCGTCGCTCCTGGGCATGTGCACGTCCATGGTGATGACATCCGGCTTGTCGCCGGCGATTTTCTCCAGCGCTTCCTCGCCGTCGGCGGCGCTGGCGACGACCCGGAGGTCCGGATCGGAACCGAGGACATGGGCGATCAACTCCCGCTCCACGCGGGAATCGTCCACCACCAGCACGCGGATCGGCAGGTTCACAGGAGCCTCCGCACCGCTTCCAGCAGATTGCTCTGGTCGAAACGGCTTTTCACCAGGTAGGCGTTGGCGCCCACGTCGATACCCCGCTCGCGGTCTTCACGGGATTCCAGGGCCGTCACCAGCACCACCGGCAGTTCGGCCAGCTTTTTTTCGCTGCGGATTCTGGCCGTCAGGTCGAAGCCGTTCATGCGCGGCATGTCCACGTCGGAAACCACCAGATCGAAGTCCTGCGTGCGCAGCAAGGTGAACGCGTCGATGCCGTCCACCGCCGTCTTGACCGTGTAGCCGGCCGATTCGAGGATGTTTTTCAGCAGGGTGCGGGCGGTGATGGAGTCTTCCACCACCAGGAGGTTCCGGTCCGCCGCTTCCGTCTCCTGGGCTTCCGGCGCGGCGGTGGACGGAGCGGCGCCGATACCGGCCGCCGCCTTCATCAGGTCGGAGACGTTGAGGATGGGCATGATCTTCCCTCCGCCCACCAAGGTGGCGCCGCTCACGTGGCGCAGCCTGAGGAGGGGTGCCTCCAGCCTTTTCGCCAGCACTTCCCGTTCGTCGACGATTTCGTCCACGCGAAAAGCGATGCGCTCCCCACCCAAAGCGAGCACGACGGCTTGCAGATAGACGGCGCCCTCGGCGTTGCTGCGGGGCAGTTCCAGTATCTCGCCCAGGGAAACCAGGGCGAGCGGGGTGTCGTCGAGACGGATGGTTTCCCGGTTTTCCACGCTTCCGACCGCCTCCGGGCTGAGTCTCAGGGTCCGCGCCACCTGGTTGGAAGGTAAGGCGAACAGGGACACGCCGACTCTGACCAGCACGCCGCGGAAGCCGGCAAACGTGGAGGGCAACAGGAGACGGAAAGTGCTGCCTTGTCCCGGCCGGGTTTCCACCGTGGCCGTGCCGCCCAGTTTTTCCGCCTTTTCCCGCACGATGGCCAGCCCCAGCCCCCGGCCGGACAGATCGGTGATAAAGGCGCTGGTGGTAAGCCCCGATTGGAAAATCAGCGGCACGATCTCCGACTCCTCCAGGTTGTTGCTCCCCGGCGGCAGAAGGCCGAGCTTGTCTGCCGCCGTTTTCACCTTGGCGGCGTCGATGCCGGCACCGTCGTCCTCAACGAGGATTTCCACCTTGCCGGAACCTTTCGGCGCAGCGCTGATGACAATACGGCCGCGCGCCGGCTTATTCGCGCGTGCCCGCTCCGTGCTGGTTTCGATGCCGTGATCGACGCAGTTTCTCAGGAGATGGATCAAGGGATCCTTGATCTCTTCCAGAATCCGCCGATCGATCTCCAACTCGCCGCCTTCGATCAGCAAGTCCACAGCTTTGTTCTTGTCCCGCGCCAGGTCACGGGTCATTTTTGGGAACCCCTCCAGCAGGGAAGCGAGCGGGAGCATCAAAAAGTGCTTTGCCTCTTCCTGCAAATTAGTCACCATGGAGCCGAACGCGCGGCGGTCCTGCTCGGCGCTCCGGAGCAACCGGCCGGCGACACCGGACAGCGACTTGACCGCCGTATCGCCGCCGGCCAGGGGTTCCAGCAGTTTGATCAGCCGTGCCGCCTCGCCCGGAACCGTGCCGGGGTTTTTGTCCAGGGCGCGCAACGCGGCGCGCGCCTCGCCGGCACCCTGGCCCTGGGCCTTCGCCCAAACCGAGAGCGCGCCGTCGAGGGCGCGCAATTCCTCAACCAGATGGCCGAAGGCGATTTGCGCCGCCCGCAGTTCCTCGACCTGGAACAGCAGCGCGTCCAGTTTTGCCATGGCGATGCGCACGGTGTCCCCGGCCGGGCGGCGGGGTTCCGGCACGGGCTGCGCTGCCGCGACGGGCGGCGGTGCCTCGGCAGGCGGCGCAGTCGCCGTCGGCGCGTCGGGCGGGTTCTGCAAAAGGCGGATGAGTTCCGCCAGTTGATTGCGCACTTCCCAGGAAAAATCCCGCCGCGGCGCAGCGAGCAGGTTTTCGAGACAGTCCAGCGCCTGGTGCAGTAAATTGAACAGCACCGGAGACAACCCCAGTTCCTCCCGTTTCAGCCGCGACAACAGGCTCTCCAGCGCTTGGCAGACGGTTTCGATTTCGCCGAAGCCGACGGCCCGGGCGGCGCCTTTCAGGCTGTGCGCTTCCCGGAACAGAACTTCCAAGTGTTCGCGGCACTGGGCAGCCGCTTGCGGGTTCTCCAGTTCGAGCAGCAAGGAAGACAGGGCGCCGAGGTGCTCCCGCGCCTCGGTTTTGAAGATATCGAACAGGTGCTCCTGAAATTCCCGGTCCCGGTCAGCCATCGCCCGGCCCTCCTATGCCCTTGCCGTTTGGCGGTCTGCGAACTGCCCGGCGCCACCGGTCACCAGGTGTTTGAGTTTCTGCCCCAGTTCGTTCAGGTTGTGCGCCGCCGTTTCGCTCTGCCGGCTCGACGCCGCATTCTGCAAACTGGCCTGCTTGATGTTCTCGATGGCCAGCGCCACCTGATCCATCCCCACCAACTG
>DATDOO010000234.1:0-6825 GCA_035293245.1 Methylococcaceae bacterium | reverse complement strand
CGGGCCGGCTTCAAGTTCCATCCGATACCGAATTGCATCCCGACGTACTGGCCTGGGATTTGGGACGCGGGGAATCCCAAGTGATTTCACTGGCGGTACGGCAGAATGCGGCCCGCGTGGTCCTTGATGATTTGGAAGCCCGCCGCTGCGCGAGCTCGATGAGCATTCGCGTCATTGGTTCGCTGGGCATTGTCGTGATGGCCAAACAGAAAGGATTGATCGCCCAGGCCAAGCCGGTGATCGAGCGCTTGCTCCAGGGCGGCCTTTATCTGGATGAGGGGTTGGTAGTGAAGGCTCTGGGAATGGTTGGGGAGCGGTGAAACAGGATAATTGGCATCCGTCGCACGCACCGCGCCCGGTTTGCAGACGAGGGCCAAGGTTCGTGGCAATGCCAATCACCTTGGAAGGAACTGCTGCAAATCACGCCATTGAAGCAGGGCGTGGCGGAACTGGTGGCGTATCTGCAACTGTCCTGCGAGGGTTTCAAGCTCGGTGATGGAGCAAGCGCGGTCGCCGGGAGTGATTTTTGTAAAGTTGAGAAGTAGCAAGTGTAGGCTGGGTCGAGTCGGCGAAACCCGGCGTGACCACATGCCATTGCCGGGTTATGCGGAGAACCGCTAACCCAGCCACCGAACTAAATTCCGCAAAAGGATCGGGACTAAATTTATGAGTAAACGCTGGCCTTATCCCGGCGCCCGCTGGTGGAAATTCGACTTTCACACCCATACTCCGGCTTCCACCGATACACCTTGGCACAGGTTATCCCCACCGAATGAGCTGACTCCGGAGCAATGGCTGCTCAAATATATGGCCGCAGAAATCGACTGCGTAGCCGTCACCGACCATAACAGCGGCGCCTGGATCGACCTGCTCAAGACGGCTTACGCGGCCATGCAATTGGACAAGCCGGCGGGTTTCCGCGAGTTGCGCCTGTTTCCCGGCGTGGAACTCTCGGTACATGGCGGTTTTCACCTGCTGGCGGTTTTCGACACCTCAACGGCGACTAGTGATATCGACGAGCTCCGTGGCGCAGTGGGTTACGATGGCACTCCGGGCGACAGCGACGGCGTGACCCGCAAAGGCGCGGCGGAAGTGGTACAGGCGGTGCTCGACGCCGGCGGGATACCTATACTTGCGCACGTGGACGATCCCAAAGGGTTGTTGCGGCTGGAGGCGGGCAGCCAAACCAAGGCGGCAATGGATGCCAACACCTTGCGGCAAGTTTTGGAGATTCCGGGCATCCTCGCCATGGAAGTGGTGGAAAAAACCACGCCCAAACCGGCTATTTATACGCAGAGCGGTAAACGTTGGACCGAAGTGCTTGGTTCCGACTGCCACAACTTCAAAACGGGTTATGCCAATCTGCCGGGCTCGCGCTACACGTGGGTCAAAATGGCCCACCCTTCGTTGGAGGGACTGCGGCTGGCGCTGCTGGATGGCGAAGGCGTGTCTGTCCTGCGCAGCGACGAAGCCGAGGGCTTCGATCCATTCGCCACGCCGGAACATTTCATCGAGTCCATCGAAATCCGCGAAGCGTGGGCCATGGGTCGGGGCCGTCCCGCCATACTGAACTTCAATCCCTGTTTCAACGCTTTAATCGGTGGACGCGGCACGGGCAAATCCACGGTAGTGCACGCCCTGCGCCTGGCTTACCGGCGCGAGGGCGATTTAGAGAGGTTCGGCGAAAAAAGCGAGCCAAGGGAAACTTTTGATCGCTTCAACCATGTTTTCAACAGCCGAAACCAGGAAGGTGGCCTACTGGCGGAAACCGGATTCATCTTGACGCTCTGCCGCGATCGAGTGCGCCATCGCCTGCACTGGCCGCAAGATGGGCAGGGCGTGATGGTGGAAGAATCGCACAATGGCCAATTGCAAGCTTCGTCGAGCCAGACCATCACACCGCAACGTTTCCCGGTGCGCATTTTCAGCCAAGGGCAAATTGCCGCCATGGCCGGTGACAACCAGCAAACTTTGCTGGAGGTGATTGACGAGGCGGCAGGTACGGCCAAACAGAAAGCCGAGCAAAAAGAAGCGCAAAGTGTCTTCTTCGCCTTGCGTGCAAAACGGCGCGAATTGGACGGCAAACTGCAAGGACGGGATGTCCTGAACGTGAGTTTGCAGGATGCGCAGCGCAAGCTACAGCGCTTTGAGGAAGCCCACCACGCGGAAATATTGAAAACCTATCAAAACACCCAGCGGCAAGGCCGCGAAGCCGGCCAGCAATTGGCGCACGCCGCTGGATTGGCCGAGAGGCTGCGAACACTGGCGGCGGAACTGCTCGCCGAGGATTTGCCGGAAGGATTGTTCGATGAGCAGCGGGATGCGGATGCGTTGGCGCCATTACGGCGCCTGTCACAGGCCATTGCCCGCGCCAAATCTCAAGTAGAGGCCGCTGCAAATGTTTTGACGCAGGCGGGCGATACGGCCAAGGCCGATCTTTTGCAAATACCCTGGCAACAGCGGGTTGAGCGTGCCAAGGCAGCCTACGAAACCCTGAAAAGTGATTTGCAGGCGCAAGGGGTAAACGATCCCAGCGAATATGGTTATTTGGTGCAGGAACGGCAACGTCTGGAAACACAAAGCAAACAGCTGGACGCTTTGCAAAAACAGCGCGAGGAAGTCAACCAACAAATCAAGGAACAATTGCAGCGCGTCCGGGAGGCCCGCCGCGCCGTGAGCGATGCGCGGCGGGCCTTCTTGCGGGGCAATTTGGCGCAGAACCCATTCGTGCGCATTACGCTGCTGCCGTTCGGACGAGACCCCCGTTTGGTCGAGCGCACACTGCGCGAGGTGCTGGGAGCGGGAGACAAGTATGGCGACGACATTTATATAGCGCCACAGGACGATTCACTCTCTAAGGGCTTGGTGGCCGATCTATTGGCCGGCCTTCCGGATGATCCCGAAACGGCCACAAGCGAGATGGAACAACGCTTGCTGCAAGTCCAGAAACGGCTGCTGCAAGCGTGCCAAGGGCGAGGTGATTTCGGCGCTTGGTTCAACAAGTTTCTGGCCGGTGAAACGGAAAAACGCCCGGAGTTTGCTGACCACATTCTCTGTTGGTTTCCCGAGGACGGCTTGCGAGTGGAATACACCCGCAAAGGCGACGGCCAGGATTTTCAGCCCATCGGCCAGGCATCCGCCGGCCAGCGTGCGGCGGCCATGCTCGCTTTCCTGCTCGCCCACGGCAATGAGCCGCTGGTATTGGACCAACCGGAGGACGACCTGGACAACCATTTGATTTACAACCTGGTGGTTCAGCAAATCCGCGCCAACAAGCAGCGCCGCCAGCTCATCGTGGTTACTCACAATCCCAATATCGTGGTTAACGGCGATGCGGAGTTGGTTCATGCCTTGGACTTCAATGGCCAATGCTATGTGAAACAAAGCGGCTCGCTGCAAGACGAAGCCATGCGCAAAGAAGTGTGCGACATCATGGAAGGCGGCCGCGAGGCATTCGAGCGCCGCTACCGCCGCTTGGGACGCAAGGTCTGAGCCGTGTTCGACAATCCTTTGGACTTGCTGGAAAAAGTCCGCCTGGGCGAGGACTCCTTTCTGGAGCTGAAGGAAGTCCGTTTATCCGGCAACAAGGTGACCGCGCCGCGCCGCGATTCCCTGGCGGATGTATTGGCGGCTTTCGCCAACAGCCAGGGCGGCGTATGCATCCTGGGGGTGGACGACGCCAGCCGCGATATTCTCGGCATTGCGCTGGAGCGTTTGGATGCGGTGGAAGATTTTGTCCGTGAACTTTGCATGGATTCCATCGATCCACCCGTCGCACCGAGCATCGAACGGCTACGCCTGCCGTCCACCACCGGCGAGGCGCTGCCTGTCGTCAAGATCGAAGTGCCACGCAGCCTGTTCGTGCACAAAAGCCCAGGCGGCTACCTGCACCGCGTGGGCAGCGCCAAGCGCGAGATGTCGCCGGAATATCTAGCCCGGTTGTTCCAGCAGCGCAGCCAGTCGCGCCTCATCCGTTTCGACGAGCAGCCCGTGCCCGGTGCGGCATTGGACGATTTGGAGCCCAGCCTTTGGCAGCGCTTTGCCGGCGCCCGCTCGCGGGACGACCGCAATAATCTGTTGGTCAAGCTGGGCATGGCCAGACATGACGCCGATGGAACGTTGCGCCCTACTGTGGCTGGCGTACTTATGGCTAGCGCCGACCCGCGCCGCTGGCTGCCCAATGCTTATATCCAGGCGGTCGCCTATCGTGGAACGGAAATCCGGCCTCATGGAGATGAGTCGTACCAACTGGATGCTGCCGATATCACCGGCCCGCTGGATCGGCAAGTGGTGGCGGCCTGCCATTTCGTGAAGAAGAACATGCGGATCGCCGCCAGCAAGCAAGAGGGCCGCCACGACCAGCCCCAATTCGATCTGACCGCCGTTTTCGAGGCCGTCGTCAACGCAGTGGCGCATCGCGATTACGCCATCCACGGAGCCAAAATTCGCTTGAGGCTGTTTCCCGATCGGCTGGAGTTGTATTCGCCCGGCACCCTTCCCAACACAATGACGGTGGAAAGCCTTCCTTACCGGCAGGCTGCGCGTAATGAAGCGATCACCAGTCTGCTGGCCAAGTGCGAGGTACCCGCGGAGGATCACGAAATCACGGACCGCAGCGCCATGATGGATAAGCGCGGCGAGGGCGTGCAGATCATTTTGGACAACAGCGAGCGGCTATCCGGTCTGCGCCCCGAATACCGACTGATCGACGATGCCGAACTGTTGCTGGTCATGCGATCCACGCGCTAGGCAGCTTGAAAAACCAACCGACGTGAGCCCGGACTACAAACCAGACAAGGAATGCCGAGGTAACCAGGTTGGATGAGCAAAGCTTGCACGCCATCGCAGCATCCGACCTGTCGGCCGTAGCCATCCCCCTCCTCAAAGGCGTCATCTACCAGGAAGGCGACGCCGCCCTGTGGAACGCCTTGCTCAGTCTGCAAGCCCGGGTGCGCGATTACGTGGCGGTGCTGGGGCTGGAACTCGTTCTGGACGAGGCGGAGGGCTACGCCTTTCTGCGTTCGCGGACGGAAGACGGGGACGACGCTGCGCCCAGGCGGCCGCGTTTGATCGTGCGGAGGCCGCTGTCGTTTCCGGTCAGCCTGTTGCTGGCGCTGTTGCGCAAGAAGCTGGCGGAGTTCGACGCCAGCGGCGGCGACACCCGTTTGATCCTGTCCCGCGAGCAGGTGGCGGAACTGATCCGCGTGTTCCTGCCGGAGGGCAGCAACGAGGCGCGGCTGATGGACCAGGTGGAAACCCACCTCAACAAGATCGTCGAACTGGGCTTTCTGCGCCGCCTCAAATCCGCCGGCGGTGCGACGGAGCCGTTGTATGAGGTGCGGCGCATTCTCAAGGCGTTTGTCGACGCCCAATGGCTGGGGGAATTCGATCAGCGCCTGGCCGCTTACCGGCAGCAACTGGGCGCCGCCGATGGAGCGCAAGCGGATGGCTGACCCTTCGACTGCGCTCAGGGCAGGCACGCAAACACTGGAACTGGACTTCCTGGGCGACGACACCTTGTCCGGTTTCCGCCTGGCCAGCCTGGAAGTGTTCAACTGGGGCACCTTCGACGGGCGGGTGTGGACGCTGCATCTCGATGGCAAAAACGCCCTGCTCACCGGCGACATCGGTTCCGGCAAGTCCACCCTCGTGGACGCGGTCACCACCCTGCTGGTACCGCCACAGCGCATCGCTTACAACAAGGCGGCCGGCGCCGACGCCCGGGAACGCACCCTGCGCTCCTACGTGCTGGGCCACTACAAATCCGAACGCAACGAACTGAGCGGCAGCGCCAAGCCGGTGGCCCTGCGCGGCGACAACAGCTACTCGGTGATCCTGGGCGTGTTCCACAACGCCGGCTACGACCAGACGGTGACCCTGGCCCAGGTGTTCTGGATGAAGGAACCGCAAGGCCAGCCGGCCCGTTTCTACGTGGCCGCCGAACGGGCGCTGTCCATAGCCGACGACTTCGCCCGGTTCGGCGCGGACGTCTCCGCTTTGAGGAAACGCTTGCGCGGCGCCGACGCGGAAGTCTTCGACAGCTTCCCGCCTTACGGCGCCTGGTTCCGCCGCCGCTTCGGCATCGACAACGAACAGGCGCTGGAACTGTTCCACCAGACCGTCTCCATGAAATCGGTGGGCAACCTCACCGACTTCGTGCGCAGCCACATGCTGGAGCCGTTCGAAGTGGCGCCGCGCATCACGGCGCTGATCGCCCATTTCGACGACCTCAACCGGGCCCACGAAGCGGTGCTGAAAGCCAAGCGCCAGGTGGAACTGCTCACGCCCCTGGTGGCCGACTGCGGCCGGCACACGGAGCTCACCGGCAAAGCCGAGGAACTGCGCGCCTGCCGCGAGGCGCTCAAACCCTATTTCGCCGCCCAGAAGCTGGCCCTGCTCGACAAGCGCCTGGCCGGCCTGGACGAAGACCTGGCCCGCCACAACGCGCAGGTGGCGCGGCTGGAGGAGCAGAAGCAGGCCCAGCAGGCCGAGGAGCGGGAACTGCGCCGCAGCATCGCCGAAAACGGCGGCGACCGCATCGAGCGGCTTGGCGAGGAAATCCGCCGCACGGAGGAAGAACAGCTTCGGCGGCGGCAGAAAGCCGAAGACCACGCCGGGCTGGTGCGAGCCTTAAGCTTGCTCCCGCCGGATAACGAAGACGCATTTCTGGCTCAGCGGCGGGAATTTTCCGCTCTGCTGGAGACCGCCGAGGCCCGCGAGGCGGCGTTGCAAAACGGGCAGAACGAAACCGGCGTGGCTTTCGCCCAAGGCCGCCAGGAACATGCCGAATTGCAAGGGGAACTCGACAGCCTCAAGGCCCGCCGC
>DATDOO010000233.1:0-14628 GCA_035293245.1 Methylococcaceae bacterium | reverse complement strand
GGTAGGTGTCGCGGTAGGATTTCAGCTCCTTTTCGTGGCACCCGCCGCAGTTCTCGGTGAGGGCCAGCTTGGCCGGGTCTTCCTTGACGGCGGCCACCTTGTGGGCGGAGTGGCAGTCGCTGCACACGGCGGAGTCAAGCTTGCCCTCGCGCTTGAGCTTGGCGCCGTGGGCGGAGTTGGTGTAGTCCTTCAGCGCCTTTTCGTGGCACGCGCCGCAGGTTTGGGGCGAACTCAGGCGGTAGGTTTCGGCTTCCCTGGCCGCCATGGGGAAGACGTCGTGGGTGCCGTGGCAGTCGCCGCAGGCGGCGTTGGGATGGGCCGGGTCTTGCTTGTTGGGCCGGGCGTGGATGGAATCCAGATAATGCCCCGCTTCGCTGCGCACCTTGGGCAGGGGCGGCGGTGCCGCCGGCAGGCCGGCCATGGTCTGGGCCATGGCCTCCTGGGTTTCCAGTTCGCCCGCCTTCTGCGGGAGCTTTTCGTGGCAACCGACGCAGTCGACACGCCCTGTTTCCCGAGCAGACAACGATACGGCGGCTTTAAGCTCCGTGCCTCCTGTTCCGGCTCCTTCCCCCTGCGGGGGAAGGCTGGGATGGGGGCGATCAAAAAAAACTTCCTCAACCTTATTCGACTCGCCCCCACCTGTCCTCCCCCGTGGGGGGAGGGACGAAATAGCGGGCGCGTTTGCTGCCGCGGCGCCCTCCTGCAAAGAGGCGGCGCGTTTATGCGGTATTCGATCGATGTAGCTGTGGCACGAAACGCACTTTTCCTTGCCGTGCACGCTCTGCCTGAGCAGCGTGGCGTCCACGTGCAGGGAGCGCTTCGCGGTGTCGCCGGTTTCACCGACCGGCGCGGCGAAACCCTTGATCCCGTGGCACTCCAGACACGCGCTGTCGGGGGTGGCGGCGTCGACCGCTTTCGGCGCGGAAGGCCGCTCGGTCGCCGCCGCCACGCCCAGGCACAGCAGAACGGCGAGCGCTGCGGCGCCCCTCAAACAGACGCCGCCCATTTACTTGGCCTGCAGATAGCGCTGCTTGAACTCCTCCATCTGCGCCTTGCGCCGCGCCTTCTCGTCCTCCGGCATCTTGCCGATGAACCAGCGGTGATCCGGTGAGTTGAGGATTTCATCCAGCGCGGCTTTCAATTTCTGCGCGCCTTCGTGCTTGCCGGCCTTCTCGCTCTTTTCGATCAGCTCCTGCACTTCCGGCACCATCTCCGTGTACCAGCGGTGCGCCACCTCGAAGGTGCCGTGCCAGTGGGTGTAGTCCGGCCCCTGCATGGAGGCGCCGTGGCGGGCGCGGCGGCCTTCGTGGTGCCAGAGGAGGTACCAGGTCCACTCCAGCTTTTCGTCGAAAGCCGTCTCGGTCAAAAGCTTCTCCTTCAGGGCGATGGTCATGAGCTTCTGCCCCGGAATGGCGAACTTGTTGTTGTACAGGTTCACCAGGCCGTCGAACTGCTCGTAGAAGGCTTCCACCGTGTTGGTGCCGTGGCAGGAGGTGCAAACGTTCTTCATGTCCTTGCGCCGGTCCATCCAGGACTTGACGGCCTTGCCCTCCTTGACCGCCTTGGCGTCGATCTTTTCGGAAATCGGCGGACGCAGCGTCCAGGAGATGCGGTCGCCCACGTCGTGGGTGATGGGCAACTCGGAAGTGGCCGACATGTGGCAGGTGGCGCAGGTGGGGGCCACGTCGTAGTCCTCGCCGGCCACCCACTTGGCGGAGGCCAGGTTCATGCGGTCCACGTTGGCGTAGAAGTTGATGCCGTGCTTGGACTCGTCGTAGATCTCCTTCTGCGGGTGGTCGGGACCCAGGTGGCACTTGCCGCAGGATTCGGGGCGGCGCGCCTGCACCATGGAGAACTCGTGGCGCTGGTGGCAGGCGGCGCAGGAGCCGCGCGAGCCGTCCGGGTTGATGCGGCCGATGCCGGTGTTGGGCCAGGTGGCCGGATCCAGGTCGCCGTTGGGCAGCACCTTCACCGGCGAGCCGTGGCACTGCCAGCAGCCGTTGACCGTGGCGGCGGATTCGCCGCGGAAGTCCATGTTGCCTTCCGCCACGTCGGCGAGGATGTTGTCCAGGGAGCCGAGGATTTCCGCCGCCTTGGCGTGGTGGCTCTTGGTGAACTGCTCCACCTCGGTGTTGTGGCACTCGCCGCAGTCCTTGGGGGAGACGATGACCGAGATGGTGAATTCCTTGTGGTTGATGGCGTCCGGATCGCCTTTCTCCGCCTTGTGGCATTCATAGCAGCCCACATTGGCGCCGAAGTGCTTGGAAGCGCCCCACTGCTGGAAGATGCCGGGGGTCTTCTCCTTGTGGCAGGAGGCGCAGGTGGCGCTCTCCTTGCTCAAGGCCTTGAAGGGCTTGAGCATCTTGGCCTTGGCCTCCTCGGGACTCAGCACCGGTTCTTCCTTGCCGGCTGGTTTGGCCGCGGCGGCTTTGGCCTCCACGGTCGGCTTGGCGGGCTGCGCCGCTGCAGCGGGAGCCTGAGCGTCCGCGCTCCAGGCGGGTAGCGCGCTAAACAGCAGCCATCCGAGGATGACGAGGATAAATTTCGTTGTGATCGACTTCATGATGTACCTCCCCCCGATTTTGTTTTTATCCAAATCTATACGCGTGCCGAAGTCAGCGCCGCCGAACCCCAGGTCGTGCGCCAGCGGCTGCGGACGCGGCGGATGCCGAACCAGCACAAGGCGGCCAGCGCCGCAAAAATCAGAAAACCGGCCTGAAAATCGGCGGTCAGCGTCCTGGACTTGCCCAGGATTTCCGCCAGAAAAAAGCCGCCCAGGCCGCCCGCCGCCCCGACCAGGCCCGTCGTTGCCCCGACTTCTTTGCGAAAGCGCAATGGCACGAGCTGGAACACCGCCCCGGAAGCCATGCCCAGCGCCGCCATGCCGATCATCAGCAACGCCATGGCAAGGAAGTGGGCAGACGGGGAAAAGCTGACCAGAAACGTGGCAAGCGCCACGATGGCGAATTGAAGCTGCAAGCTGCGGATGCCGCCCAGCCGGTCGGCCAGCCAGCCGCCGACCGGGCGCAGGGCGGAGCCGGCGAGAATGCAGGCAGCGGCGAAGTAGCCGGCGCTCGCCGGGGCCAGGTGGTATTGCTGGTGGAAATACAGCACCAGCACGCTGGCCAGCGCCACCACCCCGCCAAAGGCGACGGCATAGAACAGCATGAACCACCACACGTCGGCATCTGCCAGCAACTGGCGGTAATGCCCCGGCACTTTCTGTCTGGGCGGGCCGGGCGCGTCGCGGGTCGTGAACAGATAGAGCAGAAAGGCGGCGAGCAGCGGGAGCAGCGCCCATCCCAGCACGCTGCGCCAGCCGTAGGCGTCGGCCAGGCTGGGCGCGAACAGGGCGGCGAACACCGTACCGCTGCTGGCCGCGCCGGCGATGCCCAGCGCCAGGCCCTGGTACTGGTCGGGATACCAGCGGCTGGCCAGGGGCAGGGCCACCGCCACGCTGGTTCCGGCCACGCCGAGAAAAAACCCCAGGAGGTAAACGCCGCGCAGGGTGTGGACGCCGCCGTCGTAAGCGGCGAACAAAGCGAGCAGCACGAGAAGCTGGCAGAAAAGACCCGTGCGCAGCGGGCCGAAACGATCCACCGCCACGCCCACCGGAATGCGCAGCACGGCGCCCGCCAGGAGGGGCAGCGCCGCCAGGGTGTATTGCCGATCCGGCGACAGCTGCAAGTCGCGGCCGATGTGGATGGCCAACGGCCCGAGCAGTACCCAGGCCATGAAGCTCATGTCGGAATAGAGGAAAGCGCCGATCAGGGTCGGCGTGTGGCCGCTTTTGAGAAAGTCGCGCATTGCCATGGGGCATCCTTTTTACCGGTCAAGCCGGCGTTGCACCGCGACGAAGCAATATTCGCGCCCTTATGCAACAGATTGATGCGACATCATTTCAAAGCGCATGACCCCGCCAGACCATCCAGGCCGGCGCACCAAAATGGGATGGCGCGCCGGCTTTGTGTGCAAGACAGGTGCAGGTTAAAACGGGGGTATCCTGTTCTATGTGTTCACGAACAGAGATTTTGCGCACGTTCGCTAATCGCTCGCACCTGACCACTGCGATCCACGCGCCAGCGGTAGCGAAGTTCCATGAATTTGCTCGCCAAAAACGCGCGCTCCACATCGAAACCATCGTTCGCGGGAAACATGCGCCAACCCAAGTCGCGAAAGCTGGAAGACAGCTTGTGATCGAGATACTGGGCCACCGTCTCTCCCCCCTTGCAGGGCTGGATCTTGACCGTTTGCGTCATCTCGGTGTCGCTGGCGGCTGCGGCCAAAGCGCTAGCCAGCGCCACCGGCAGAATAAGGCCGGCTCTTGCGAGACGGCGTCGATTGTTGTGGGTGAAACTCTTGTCGAACATGGTCGTACTCCTCTTCTTCGCCTTTGTTTACAGCCTTGCCGGCTGCTCCTTTCTTTCCATTTGATCCTGTCTGGAAAGTGGGCGAAGACTAACCCGACCGGGATAGTCGGAAAATCGGAGTCTCCCTGATTTACATCTAGGGGAATCCCCTAGTCGAACGTCTATTCGCTCCTTTCGATCCAGCAGGCGGCGAAGCGAACCACTTCCGTGCCGGTCTTCAAACCCAGTTTGTCCTTGATGTTGGTGCGATGCGTCTCGACGGTCTTGACGCTGCGGTTGAGCTTTTCGGCGATCTGCCGCGTGCCGAAACCAAACCCGATCAGCCGCAATACTTCGAACTCGCGGTCGGTCAGGCAGGCGACGGGATCGGCCACGCCCGGAGCGGGAGAAGGAGAGCGTATGCGTTCCAGTATCAGGCCGTGCATGTCGTCGCTCAGGTAGATGCCGCCCTCCAGGATGCGGCGGATTGCCGACAGGATGTTCGCGGTCGCCTGCTGCTTCATGATGTACCCCTTCGCGCCCAGCCGTAACGCGCGCTCCGCATACTGGGTTTCTTCGTGGAAGCTCATGACCAGTATCGGCAACCCGGAATGACGCGCCGTCAAGCTCGCAATGAGGTTCAGGCCGGACGTTCCGTCGAGGGAGATATCGACAATGGCCAGGTCGTGAGGGTGCAGTTCCGCGGCCGTCAGCGCCTCTTCGGCACCGCCGGCCTCGCAGCAGAGCTGTAGATCGCTTTGAAGATTGATGAGTTGCGCCATGCCCTGGCGCACGATGGGATGATCGTCGACGATCAGGATTTTGGCCTTCGCCTGGCCGGCGTCATTTTCGCTTGGCAATGTCCTGCTCCTCGTGCCTCATGGGCCCCGTAACGACGACCCACGAACCGCCGTCCGGATTCTCCCGAACTTCGAACGTCGCCCCGATCAGTTCGGTTCGGCACTGCATGCTGCGCAAACCGAGCGTTCCGTTTGTCTTCGGATTTTGGCTGGGAAAGCCGACGCCGTTGTCCTTGACCGAAAGCGCGTATTTGCCGCCCACCCCGGACAGCTCGATCTCGATTCGCCGGGCCTTGCCGTGACGCAGGGCGTTGGACACGGCTTCCTGGGCAATGCGATACAGGTTCAGTGCGGTGCTCTTGTCAATCGCCTGCAGGCCGGTACCGCATCGGACAGTGCACTGGACTCCCGACAAGCCGCGGGCGTTTTCCGCCAGATGGTTCAGCGCGGAGGGAAGACCGCCACTTTCCAGCGCCACGGGATAAAGTCCACGGGACAAGGAACGGACCATGGCGATGGCTTCGCCGAGCAGGCGCTCGACCTGGCGGACGGCGGCAACTTCCGGTATCGACTTGACACCCAGCGTCTCGCCCAAGGAGGTGACCAGCAAGGCGATCCCGGTGAGCTGTTGACCCAAACCATCATGCAATTCCTGCCCCATGGTTTTCTGCCGCTCCTCGCCGATCTGGTTCATCTCCATCTGCATGCGCCGCCGCGCGGTCAACGCCGTCTGAAGCTCCAGATTGGCGCAGGTGAGTTCGTCGGTTCGTTGTCGCACGCGCCGTTCCAGATCGTCCTTGGCGTTTCTTAACGCCGCCAGCGCCTTTTCCCGCTCGGAAGCGACAGCCGCCAGCAGGAGGCCGGTAATGGCCATGAGATCGGCAAACAGGCACCAGCGGATCAGGCTCTCCATCGCCGAACCCACCGCGAACGGGCCGGTGCCATGGGCCGTACCGCTAATGGCAAGAAAAGATGCGATCAGCGTCACGCCGGCAGCGCCGCCGGGCCCGAAGCGAAGCGCGCCCCAGATGGCAAACGGAAACAGGGACAGGGAAACCGGAAAATCGTCGAGACCGGCCAGATCCGGACTGCCGAACACTGCTTGGCCAACCACCGTCAAGACGACGATCAAAGCCAGGGCCTCCAGCATTGTGGAAGGCGAAAACGACGGGGACGCGGAGCGGTTCCAGGCGGCGCCCAAAAGCAGAACCGGGCTGATAACGAGCACGCCCATTCCATCCCCCAGCCACCAGGACAGCCATGTGGTTCCAAAATCGCCCCAGGCTATTTCATCGCCGAGAAAGAGTCCCAGCGTGCCCAGGGAGGCGCTTGCGGTCGTGCCAATCACGGCGGCGAACAGGAACAGGGCGAGCACGTCGGACACCTTGTCCAAGGCATAGGAAAAATTGTTCCTGCGCCGGAGCAACGCCATGCCCCACAAGGGTTCCAGCGTATTGCCCAGGACGATGAAAAGAAGAGACAGCGCCGGTATGCCGGTGCCAGCGTTGGCGATCAAGGCTCCCAGGGCGATGCCGGGCCAGACGCGGGAGCCTGCGATCAAGGTTGCAGCCAGCGCGATGCCGCTCGGCGGCCACAACAGGGTGACTGTCCGGCCGACGATGGCATATTCAAGGCCAAGTCTGGCGGTCGCCACGTAGAGGGCGCAGAGGCCAGCCGTCCATAGCAGATTCCGTCGCCCTTTCATGCCCTACGATTTCACAGCATCGAAATCCGAGTTTGATGAATATTGGTCCATATTGTCCTATTTCCAGAAAACCGACCTACACCCGTGCTCCCGAAACCGCTCCCCACGTGGTGCGCCACCGGCGCTTGACGCGCACCATGCCCAAGAGTCCCAGCACCGGCAAACCGGCGAAGACGGCGAAGCCGGCGGCAAAATCGTGGTGCGCGCCCCACGACCAGCCCAGGGTCTTGGCGAGAAAGAAACCGCCGATGCCGCCCGCACAGCCCACCAGCCCGGTCACCAGGCCGATCTCGCCGCGGAAGCGCAGCGGCACCAGTTGGAACACCGCGCCGTTGCCCATCCCCAGGGCCATGGTCCCGGCGAAGAAAATGGCCACCGCACCCCAGGCGACGGACGGCAGTTCGGACATTCCCCAGCCGGCCACTTTCGCGTCGCCTGCCGATGCGGGAAGCGGGCCTTCCGGCAGGAAGGAAATGGCCAGATAACTCAGCGACACCGCCACGAACAGCACTTGCAGCGCGCGGATGCCGCCGAAGCGGTCGGCCAGGAACCCGCCGAGGGGCCGGAACATGGAACCCGCGAATACCACAATGGCCGCCATCATGCCGGCGGCGATGCCGGAGACGTGATACCAGTTGGTGAAGTACAGCGGCAAGGCGTTGCCCAAGCCGACGAAGCCGCCGAAGGTGATGGAATAAAAGAACATGAACCACCAGGCATCCGCGTCCTTCAGCACCGCGGCGTAATTGGCCAGGGTAACCGGCGCGCGCTTTTCCGGTGCGTCCTTGGCCAGAAACAGGTAAACGGCCAGCACCAGCGTCAAAGGAATGAGCAGGAAGCCGAACACCGCCTGCCAGCCGAACTTCTCGGCCAGCCAGGGCACGATCATGGAATCCAGGACGACGCCCATGTTGCCCGCCCCGGCGATGCCCATCACCACCCCCTGGAACTTGGGCGGATACCAGCGGCTCGCCTGGGGCAGGGCCACGGCAAAGCTGGCCCCGGCCACGCCCAGCAGCAAGCCGAGGAACTCCACCTCCAGCTTGGAATGCAGGCCGAACAGGAACACGTAGCCCAGCCCCAGGATCACCAGGGCCTGCGCGAGAATGCCGGTCAGCTTGGGGCCGACGTGGTCGGCCAGACTCCCCAGGAGGGGACGGAAGAACGCCCCGGCCAGGATCGGGATAGCGACGATGGTGAACTTCTCCTCCACCGCCAGACCCAGATCCTTGGTGATGTACAGGGACAAGGGCCCCAGCATCACCCAGACCATGAACGACACGTCGAAATACAGAAACGCCGCGAGCAGCGTCGGCCAGTGTCCGGCCTGTTTGAATTCTTTGAGATTCATGAGTTTCCCCCGGTGAATGACAGCGATGCATGGACAAAGTGCAAGCCATGTGCCACGAAGGGGAAAAGCGCACCATGCAAGGCCGCACGCGGGCCGAGAGCCGGAAACGCGCCAGGCGGCGCACCAAAACAAGCAGATTCGTGCGTCGGGCGCGCCGCTGCGGTGCAACCCGCGCCCTTGAATGGAGAACGCCGGGTTCGATAACCTGAGCGCCAATTCGGCCTCCCGTGCCGGGCGCTTGGGACAAGCGGTTGCTCCATCCGCATGTCGCGCTCCTGTTGCGACGGAGGGCAATGCTGCTGAATTGGGCTCCGCGCCGGATTTTCCGGCTCCTTCCCCAAACGGGGAAGGGTGGGATGGGGGGCGATCAAAACCTGTCCTGAACTTGCTCGAAGGGAATCGGTTTCCACGACCTTTTTGGCTCGCCCCCACCTGTCCTCTCCCGTGGGGCCGTGCCGTTCAGTTAAGCCCCTCTCCCTCCGGGAGAGGGAGTTTCGAGATTTGGGAAAGGGAACCCAAAGTCCTTAACTGAACGGCGTTGCCCCATGGGGGGATGGACCCAAGAGCAGACGATTCCGTAAATTCGGCAACTTTGGGGGGCTTATTGCAAAGGGGAGAGCATCATGTCCGAATCGACGCAGTTCATCCTGGGAGAAACCAACCGGCCGCTGGTCTTGCAGGGACTGCCGGCCCTGCGGGAAACCGCCCTGCACATGATCGGCCGGGGCCGGTTGTCCCTGCACATTCTCAGTCCACGGCTGGAAGCGGACATTTTCGACAACCAGGAAATGCACGACGCCGTCAGCCGCCTGGCCCGCCACAACAGCCAGTCCAAGGTGCAGATCCTGGTGTTCGACACCGGCCCCATGATTCGCGACGGCCACCGCTTGGTGGACTTGGCGCGCCGCCTCAGCAGTTCCATCGAAATCCGCAAGGTGGCGGAACAGCACCAGGATTACGACCAAGCCTTTCTGGTCGTCGATGCCTGCGGCGTCATCCACCGGCAGCCCCGCGACAGCCGCGAAGCGCAGGCCAATTACAGCGCCCGGCGCCTGGCGCGGAAGCTCCTGAAGGATTTCCAGGCGATGTGGGATTTCGCCGAGCGGAACATGGCGCTGTTGCGCCTAGACCTGTGACGCCTTTTCGTCGGGCGGATTTTAATCGTTACGCTGCCGGTAGCCATACAGCCAGCGGGCCGTGCGGCTGCCCCGGTTGCGCGCGGAATGGACGGCGCCGGCGGGGATGAACAGTTCCGCGCCCGCCATCGGACGGCAAATCGTGCCCTCCACTTCGAATTCCATCTCGCCATCCAGCACCACAACCAGTTCGTCGCTGGCATGCACGAAGTCCTCCCAGCACTGCCCCGGCGGATCGACCCACAGGTCGCAACTGAAGCCGCGCGCCTGCCAATCTTGGGCGATTTGTCGGGAGTCGATGGGGTTCGCCATGGTCGGCACCGTTTGCGTAATGGGCTGGGACAAAGGCCTGGAGCAATGCGCTATCCTCGCGGGAACCCTTGAATGAGTCGGCCGGTAACTTCAAGATAGTTCATCATGCTTATAGACCAGGTTCGTCGTCGCACCAGGAGAGATTTCAATGGCTCAGCTCTCCGCTGACGCTCCTCGAACTAAAGCGGCGAGTGTTTGCGACGAATGGGTTCGCATAGTGCTCGCTGCATATCCCGGGACGCAGGCGATTTACCTCTTCGGCTCCTGGGGCACGGACAACGAGTGGCCGGACAGCGACGTGGACCTCGCCGCGCTGCTGCCCCACGAGCAGGCCAAACGAGTCGATTTGTGGCGGTGGAATGCGCTGGCCGTGGATTTGGGGAGAATCGTCCACAAGAAAGTGGACTTACTCAATCTGCGGCAAGTTTCCACCGTATTCCAAAAAGAAGTCATTCTGGCGGATCGGCGTATATACACCGCCGACAAGCGGGCGGCGGAAGAGTTTGAAATGCTGACGGTGTCGTTTTATCAGAAGCTGAACGAAGAACGGCGAGAAATTCTCAATGACTTCTGGCGAACCGGGAGCGCCTATCGCGTATGAACGACACGGTGATCAACAAGGTCCAAAGCATCGAACGCCGTATCAGGCGCGCGCGCGAGGAATACCGTCTGGCGGGGGAGAATTTCCGCAAGGATTTTTCCCGGCAGGATGCCGCGGTCCTCAATGTGACGCGCGCTTGCGAACAGGCCATCGATCTGGCCAATCACACCATCCGGACCGTCAAGCTGGGGGTGCCCACGGAAATTGCCGAGAGTTTCTATCTGCTGGCAAGGGCCGGTGTAATTCCTCTGGGTCTGGCGGAAAAACTCAAAGGCATGGTCGGATTCCGTAATGTCGCTGTGCATGAATATCAGAAGCTCGATCTCGACATCGTCGAGAAAATCCTGGGAACCGGACTTGACGATCTGCTCGAATTGACTCGGAGCCTGGTAACTGTTGAAACGAATGGCCTTGCTTCCTGATCGTCGTGCGGGCCTGCCCGGCCGCTTTCGCTCGCGCCGCTGAATTCCCCGCATCCCGTGCAATTCCACCCCCACAAAAAAAAGCTGCTGCGCCAGATGGCCGAGGGCCGGTTTCGTTCCGGCGCGGAACTGGCGGAGACGCTGGGCATCAGCCGCACTGCGGTCTGGAAGCACCTGGAGGCATTCGATGAACTGGGGCTGGAATTGCTCAGGGTGCGGGGAAGGGGCTACCGCCTCGCGGAACCCCTGGAACTGCTGGACGAGGAGACGCTGCTCGCCGCGCTGTCGGTGCCGGCGCGCGCCTGCCTGGCGGCGCTGGAATTGCACGACGAGTTGGATTCCACCAACACCCGTCTCATGCAAACAGCCCGCGAAACAGGTGGGCACGGCATCGTCTGCCTGGCGGAGCGGCAAAGCGCCGGCCGCGGCCGATCCGGAAGGAACTGGGTGTCGCCCTTCGCCGCCAACCTGTATCTGTCGGTGCTGTGGCGCTTCGAGGAGGGGCACGGCGCGGCGGCGGGGATCAGCCTGGCGGTGGGCGTGGCGGTGGCGCGGGCGGTTCGGCGTTGCGGGCTGGAAGGCGTCGGCCTGAAATGGCCCAACGACCTCCTTTGGCAAGAGCGCAAGCTGGGCGGCATCCTGGTCGAGGCGACCGGCGAGAGCCACGGCCCGTGCAGCGTGGTGATCGGCGTCGGCCTGAACGTCCACATGTCCGCCGCCGCCGGCAGCGGCATCGACCAGCCGTGGGTGGATTGCCGCGAAGTGGCCGGGCGGCGCGTGTCGCGCAACCAACTGGCCGCCGCCCTGCTGGACGAACTGCTGCCGCTGCTGCGCGACTACCCTGCGACCGGCCTTGCCAGGCATCTTCCTGCCTGGCGCGAGCACAGTTGCATGCTGGGCCGGCCCGTTGTCTTGCGTTTGGGCGATGCGCGCATTCACGGCGTGGCCGAGGAGGTGGGCGCGGACGGCCTGCTTTATCTTCGCCTGGAAAACGGCGAGCGCCGCACCTTCGCATCGGGCGAGGTGCATTTGCGCCTGGCGCAGGCCGGTGGCGCATGACCCTGCTGCTGGATGTCGGCAATTCGCGGTTGAAATGGGCTTGGCTGGACGGGGACGGCCTGCGTCCGGGCACGCCTTTTCCTAGCCGTGCAGTGGATTTGGCCGGAGCATTCGAGGCCGCGTGGGACGCACTGCCCAGGCCCGTGAAAATTTGCGGCTGCAACGTCGCCGGCGAGGAAATCCGCGCCGCCGTGGAAACCTGGGCCGCACGGCGCTGGGGCTGCCCGTGCCGCTGGATCGTGTCCACGGCCGAAGCTTACGGCGTGACCAACGGCTACGAAGACCCGGCACGGCTCGGCGCCGACCGCTGGCTGGCCCTGATCGCCGCGCGGCGGTTTTTTCCCTTGCCCTTGTGCGTCGCCGATTGCGGCACGGCCGTCACCGTGGACGCCCTGGATGCGGACGGAAGGCATCTGGGCGGCGTCATCGCGCCCGGACTGGAAGCGATGCGGAGCGCGTTGCCTTTGGCCGTGCCGATGGATGCGGCAACGGCGGGCGCAGCGCCGCTGGGCCGGAACACCGTCGCCGCCATCGGTTCCGGGGTGTTGCACGCGGCAGCCGGGCTGATCGGGCGCGTCCACGCCCACTGCCGGACGCAATGGGGGCAAAATCCCGAACTGATTCTCACCGGCGGCGACGCGGCGCGCATCGCCGCGGTGCTGGACATCCCCCACTGGGTCGAAGCGGATCTGTTGCTGCGCGGCCTTGCCTGGCTATCCAACATGGAATGACGCCATGAAATCCCTTTTTTACCTGCTGTTGCTGGCCAACTTGACGTTTTTTCTCTGGGAGCAGTTCATGCACCTGGAGCCGGCCAACCCGGAATCCGCTGGACGGACGGAACGGCAAGTGGACAGCATCGTTCTGTTGAAGGAACTGCCGCCACCGCCGGTGATCGTCACCAAAGGATCCGTTGCCGCGGCGGTGGAAGCCGCCGCTCAAGCGGCCGAAACGCCGCCGGTCGAGCCAACGCCCGTACAGACGGAGTCCCCGCTTCCCGCCGCAACGTCAACTCCTGTCGAAGCCCCGCTTCAGGCCGAAACGCCGCTCGCCGCACCTGCAGCGCCACCAACACCGCCCGCCGTCCCCGAAGCTCCCCCGGTCCAATCCGCGCCCCCCGCCGCAAGCACAGCCAAGCCGGTGGAAACGCGCGAATTCTGCGCGCGACTGGGGCCTTTCGATGGGGAAGCGGAAGCGAAGGGGGTGGGGCGCGGTATCGAGGGCGTCAGCGACGCGTGGGTCGAATCCCGGGTCAGACCGGCCGAAAGCGGCTACTGGGTGCTGCGCCCGCCCGCCGCTTCACTGGAGGAAGCCAAGGCGGTGAAGCGGAAACTGCTGGAGCGGGGGGCGAAGGAAGCACTCATTCTCCGCGAAGGCGAGAATGCCAATGGCGTATCGCTGGGCTTTTTCCGCGACCGGACGCGCGCCGAAAACCTGTTGCGCGAGTATCGCGCCAAAGGCTTGGATGCCTTGGAAATCCGCGCCCGCCGCGACGGAAAAACGGAATATTGGCTCAAAGTCCGCGCCCAGGCGGACGCGGCAGCCTGGAGCGCCTCCCTGGAACGACTCAGGAAGCAGCATCCCGACTTGCGCGTGGAAGAAAGGGCGGGATGCGGGGAGAACGGCGCGGGCAGGAACTAGCCCGCCATTCTCGCGACGCCCGACTCCGCTTCTTCCGCCCGCCGCAGCACGCCGGCGCGGAGGCCCAGCGTGGCGTGAACCGCGTCCCGCAGGCTACCGCAGGGGGCTCCCAAGTCCGCCTGGCCTTGGACAATGCGGGTCTCCAAGGTATAAGCCGCTTCGTGCATCGACTTGAGGCGGAAGATCGCCGCATCGCCGGCGAGCTTGTGCACCGCCCGGCGCGCCTCGACCAGATTCTGTTTCTGCAGCGCCGTTTCCGCTTCTTCCAGGAGGCGCGGCAGTTCATCGAACAGCTTGCGCGCCAAGGTCGCCGCCAGATTGGCGTTTCCTACCGTTCTTTCGAGTACAACCGACCAAAAAACATCAACTTCCGTCGTTTCGTCATCCATCGCCTTACTCCATCAGGTGCACCGCCTGACTTACCGTCAGGGTCACGCGCAAACGCGCGCCGATATCATGATGCGCATCCCAGGGCGCGAGTGCAAGCACCCGTTCGCCGTCGTCGAGCCGCAAGGCGTACAGCGTGTCCGCGCCGCGGAAAATGCGCCGTTCCACGGTGGCGTTCGCTGTGCCGCCGTCTTCCAGGAGGACCTGATGGGGGCGCGTCACGACGCTGACGCGCGTGCCCTCGGCGGCGCCGGGGCAACGGCCGGAAGGCCCCGCGCCGGTCCGCACCACGCCGCCGGCGTCCACGATGCCGCACAGCAGCGCGCCGGGGCCGATGAACTCGGCGACGAAGCGATTGACGGGCCGCTGGTACAGCGTTTCGGCCTCCGCCCACTGCTGCAGGCGGCCGGCGTTGAAAACGCCGATTTCGTCGGCGATGGCGAAGGCTTCCTGCTGGTCGTGGGTCACGAGTAGCGCCGTCGCGCCGGCCGCTTTGAGAATTTGCCGGAGTTCGAGCGCCAGGCGCTCGCGCAGCGTGGCGTCGAGGCTGGAAAAAGGCTCGTCGATCAGGAGCAGCGAGGGGTTCGGGGCCAGCGCCCGCGCCAGCGCCACCCGCTGCTGCTGGCCGCCGGACAGCTCGTGCGGATAGCGCCCCTGCTCGCGCGTCAGGCCCACCAGGTGCAGCAGACTCTCCACGCGGGTGCGGCGCGCGGCGCGATTCACCGCCCCCAGGCCGTAGGCGATGTTTTCCGCGGCGGTCAGATGCGGGAACAGGGCGTAGTCCTGAAACACCACGCCGATGCGCCGTTCCTGCGGCGGCAGGCTGAAGCCGGGCCGGCTCGCTTCCTCGCCGTCCAAAAGCACC
>DATDOO010000232.1:0-17136 GCA_035293245.1 Methylococcaceae bacterium | reverse complement strand
GTAGCGGGGCGATGGATTCGTCGATCATTTCCGGCAGGGTCATCGGTTCGTCGCCCTGGATCATCACCACGATGTCGGTGCGCCGGCCGGTTTGCGCCTCGATCTTGAGCATGGCTTCCGCGGTGCGGTCGGTGGCGCGCTCGTGGGTGTCGGCGGTCATGATGCAGGGGGCGCTGATCTGTTCCGCGTAATGGCTGATTTCCTCGTCGCAAGTGGCGATATAAACCTCGCTGAGGGTCTTGCTCATCTTGCAGCGGAACCAGACGTGGCCGATCATCGGGATGCCGTGAATCGGCGCCAGCGGTTTACCCGGAAAGCGGCTCGAGGCCATGCGGGCGGGAATGATGCCGATTGCGTTCACTGAAGGTTCTCCTCGAAAGTCTATGGCGGGTTGCCGGACCGGCATTCGGCGAGTCCCGCACGGCAGGCCGTATCCAGCATGCGGGTGTCCAGACTGTACGCCAGGAAGCGGAACCCCCGTGCCACGTGCATGCGCAATTGCTCCGGGGCCGGTTCGACGACATGCAGCCCGCCCGGTTTGGCCTTGGCGAGGCCGGTGGCGCGCACCCGTTCGATCGCCTGGGCGAGGCGCGGGTCGTCGAAATGGCCGGGGATGCCCATCGAGGCGGACAGGTCGTAAGGGCCGATGATATAGCCGTCGACACCCGGTGTGTCGAGGATCGCCTCCAGGTTTTCCACCGCGTCGATGTGTTCCACCTGCACGATGACCACCGCTTCGTTTTCCAGCCACGCCCGGTAATCGGCGAAGGCAGTGCCGTAGCCCTGGGCCCGCGCCAGGCCGACGCCGCGTTTTCCTCGCGGCGGATAGTACACGGACGCCACGGCCCGTTCCGCGTCGCTGCGCGAATTGACCATGGGCACGATGACGCCGTGGGCGCCGGCGTCCATGACGCGCTTGATCTGGTCGGCATCGTTGCTGGTCAGGCGTACCAGCGGCGGCACGCCGTGCAAGGCGATGACGCGGATGAGTTCCTCCGCTTCGCGAATGGTGATGACGCTATGCTCCAAGTCCACGGCCAGCCAGTCGAAACCGGCGCGGGCCATGATTTCGGCGATGGCGGGATGGGCCAGGGTGATCCAGGAGCCGATGGTGAGGCGGTTTCCGGCGAGCTTTTGTTTGAGGTTTGGGGAAGTCATGGAAGGATGCGGATGTGTAGGCGGAATTGTAGGGGACTTACGTCTGGCGGGAAACTGGGTATTCGCGGCGGCGGCGGGTAAAATAGCCGTTTGATTCTTCCCGGCCCGCTCGAAATGAAGTTGCCACGCTGGCATGTCTGCAAAACGGGGGCTGCGGTGCGGGAAGCGGCGGCGGCCTGGGTGGCGACAGCCGCCGAGGACGCAATTGCTTCAAGGGGGCTGTTCCGTATCGTGCTGGCCGGAGGGGTGACGCCGCGCAGCCTTTACGAGGCCTTGCCCAGCCTCGCCACCGACTGGAGCGCCTGGGAGGTCTGGTTCGGCGACGAACGCTGTTTGCCCGCGCGCGATCCTGCGCGCAACAGCCGCATGGCGGAGGAAGCCTTGCTTAGCCATGTGCCGGTCCCGGCCCGGCAGGTCCAGGTCATCCGTGGTGAACTCGGCGCGGAACGCGCGGCGCGGGATTACCGCCTTCGTCTGGCCGGAGTGCCGGATTTCGACTTGGTGCTGCTCGGCCTGGGTGAGGACGGCCATACCGCCAGTTTATTTCCCGGGTTGGCGTGGGGCGAGGGAAGCGATGCGCCGGATGTGTTGGCGGTCCGCGCGGCGCCCAAGCCGCCCGCGGAGCGGGTGAGCTTGAGTGCCCGGCGCTTGAGCGCCACCCGCTCCGCTTTGTTTCTGGTTGCCGGTGCTGCAAAGGGCGCGGCGGTTGGCGCCTGGCGCGCAGGCCGCGACCTGCCTGCCGCGGCGATTCAGCCCCGCGGGGGCGTTGATGTGCTGGTCGAACGAATCTGTCTTGAAGGTTGATTAAGCGTGCCGAAAATTCTGATTACCACTTCGTCGTTCAATCTTCCCGCCTCCACATCCCTGGCACGCCTACAAAAAGACGGTTTCCAGATCGTGGTCAATCCGCACGGCAGAAAGCTGACCGAGAACGAGGTGGGAGCATTGCTTGACCCGGAGGTGGTTGGCCTCATCGCTGGCACGGAACCTTTGACCCGGTCTGTTCTGTCCGGAGCGCGGAATTTGAAGGTCCTCTCCCGCTGCGGTATTGGCATGGACAACGTGGATGTGGCGGCGGCACGCGAATTGGGTATCCAGGTGTTCAATACGCCGGATGCACCCACGGCGGCCGTGGCGGAACTGACTTTGGGGCTCATGCTCGACGCCTTGCGGGGGATCAGTTACGCCGACCGGGAGATTCGCGCCGGGACATGGAAAGCCCGGATGGGCGGGCTGCTTGGCGCGCGGACGGTGGGGATCGTGGGTTATGGACGGATTGGGCGCCGGGTGGCGCGGCTCGCCCATGCGTTCGGCTCGCGCATCCTGGCGACGGATGTCGCGCCGCTCGAAGCCGACGGCGTGGCGGAAATCTGCGCTCTGGAGCATCTGCTGGCCGAGTCCGACATTGTGAGTCTGCATCTCCCTTCCCAGAAGGATCGCGGTTGCTTCCTGGACGCGTCGCGCATCGCGGCAATGAAGCGAAATGCGGTGCTGGTGAACACAGCCCGCGGCGACCTGGTCGACGAGGAGGCGCTGATTCTGGCGTTGCAGGAGGGCCGGCTCGCGGGTGCCGCGCTCGACACGTTCGCCAAGGAACCTTACTCCGGAGGACTCGCCGCCCTGCCGCAAGTGGTTCTGACCGCGCACATGGCCTCTTATGCGGCGGAGTCGCGCCTGACCATGGAGCGTGAGGCGGCCGATAACCTCGTTAAGGGGTTGGCGGCAGGCGGATTTCTGGCGGCATAGCTTCAGGAGGCATCCAGGCGATGGCGGGCAGCAAGGTGGTTGTATTCGGCGGCAGCGGCTTTCTCGGCAGCCACGTGGCCGACGAACTCTCGGAGTCCGGTTATGCGGTCCGCATATTTGACCGGATTGTTTCGCCGTTTTTGCGCGAATCCCAGGAAATGGTGGTTGGGGACATCATGGACCGCGAAGCGGTGGTCCGCGCCGTGGAGGGTTGCGAGTACGTTTACAATTTCGCCGGCATCGCCGACATCGATGAAGCCAAGGATCGCCCCCTCGATACGGCCAACACCAACATCATCGGCAATCTCCACGCCCTGGAAGGGGCGCGGCTGGCGGGGGCGAAGCGCTTCGTCTTCGCCAGCACGGTGTACGTCTATTCCGAAGCCGGCTCGTTCTACCGGGCCAGCAAGCAGGCCTCGGAGCGTTTCGTCGAGGCGTACCACGAGCGCTACGGCTTGCCATTTTCCGTACTGCGCTACGGTTCCCTTTATGGTCGGCGTGCCGACCGGCGCAACGGCATTTACCGTATGCTTAGGCAAGCGTTGGAGCAGCGTTCCATCAACTATGTGGGAAGCGCTGAGGCGATGCGCGAATACATCCACGTGCGCGACGCAGCGCGCTTGAGTGTACAGATCCTTGTTGACGAATATGCCAACCGGCACCTGATTCTTTCCGGGCAGGAGCGCCTGTCGGTGCGGAACCTCATGCGCATGATTTCCGAAATGATCCCCGGCGGTGTCGAGCTGTCCTTCGGCAACAAGCAGGACGAGGGGCATTATGTGATGACGCCCTACGCCTTCCATCCCAAAGTGGGCCATAAGCTGGTGGCAAACGACTACGTGGAGCTGGGCCAAGGTCTTCTGGATTGCCTGGCGGAATTGCATGAGCACAACATGCCAGGTACCCATCCGGAAGGCGACTGGTTGGTCGCCGATCACGCTTCCCGGGTTTGACCATGCCGCACTTTGATGTGGTCGTCTTCGATTTTGACGGCGTCTTGGTGGATTCGGTGGACGTGAAGACCCGCGCTTTCGCCGCTCTCTATGCGCCTTACGGCGCAGAAGTGGTCGGCAAGGTCGTAGCCTGGCATCTGGAGCACGGCGGTGTGTCCCGCCACGAGAAGTTTCGTCATTTCCATCGCGCTTTTCTAAATCAGCCCCTTCCTGCGGAAGAAGAGCGGAAGTTGGCGGAGCACTTTTCCATCCTCGTGGAAGAGTCCGTGGTCACGGCGGACTGGATTCCTGGCGCCCGGGAATTTGTCGAGGACTTCCATGGGCGTTTTCCGCTTTACATCGCCTCGGGAACACCGGAGGACGAATTGAAGCGTATTGTGGATCGGCGCGGGATGTCCGATTACTTTGCGGGCGTAGCGGGCTCGCCTCGCAAGAAAGGGGCGATCCTGCGGGATTTTAGCCACCGTACTGGGCATTCGCCCACTCGTTTATTGATGGTGGGAGACGCCATGACGGATTATTTGGGCGCGTCGGAAGCCGGAACGGCTTTCCTAGGCGTGGCGCAGGAGAAAGACAACCCTTTTCCCCCGGGGGTGCCGATTCTGCCCGACCTGACGGGACTCGCCGCTTTCCTTGACGTATTGTTGCCGGAAAACTGAAAGGATCCGCATGTCTCTCCCCAACCATTGCCGCCTATGCGCCACCGCGGCAGGCCAGCTTTCGGTGGTCACGCCCCATGTCTACGGCGACCGCTCGGGGCGGGCGTTTTACCGCTGCAGCGCGTGTGATGCCATCTTTCTCTATCCCGGTCTGTCGCGGGAGGAGGAGCACAAGTTCTATGCGGCAGAATTTGAATCTTTCATGAGTGGACGCTCCGGCGATGCGGGCGGCTGGTCGCAGCCGGAGAAGCACATTGCTGCCAATCACTCTACGGTTGCGCGTCGCATGCGTTATCTCCGGCCGGCACTTCCCGCGGGGGGGCGCGTGCTTGAAGTGGGCTGCTCCTCGGGCTTCATGCTGTTTCCATTGAGAGAAGTGGGTTACGAATGCGCCGGTATCGAGCCTTCGGGGATTTTTCGCGATTATCTGGGCGCACGGGGAATCCCCTGCCATGACTCGCTCGACGCCTTGCGCGACACGGGCGAGGCGGACGAGGGCTTTGATGCGATTCTGCACTTTTTCGTGCTCGAGCACGTTGCCGACCCGCGCTCTTTCCTGCAGGCCCAACTCGAAATGCTGCGGCCCGGCGGCGTGTTGATCTTTGAGGTGCCCAATGCCGCCGATGCGCTGGTGACGGTTTACGACATTCCCGAGTTCGAGCGCTTCTACTGGTCCGTGGCGCATCACTGGTATTTTACCGAACATTCGCTAGGCCACCTGCTGGACGGTCTGGACTGCGCCTGGGAGCTGCAGCGCGACCAGCGCTACGACTTGTCCAACCACATGGTCTGGGCGCGCGACGGGCGTCCCGGCGGCATGGGGCGTTTTACAGCGAAAATCGGTACGGAAATCGAGGAGGCGTACAAGCAGGCGCTCATTCGCTCCGGCCATTGCGACACGCTGGTGGGAATTCTCAGGAAATAAAGAGGGCACGAAACCGTGAAAGTACTTGTTACCGGCGTCGGCGGCTTTATCGGCTCCCATGTGGCGCGCCGTTTTGTGGCCGCCGGCCACGAGGTGATCGGGGTGGACGATTTTTCGACCGGCTATCGCCACAACGTTCCCGCAGGCGTCGAACTCATCGTCGGCGACCTGGCGGACTCGGCCACCGTCGCTGCGCTGCCTCGCGGCTGCGAGACGATCCTGCATCTGGCCGGTCAGTCATCGGGGGAGATCAGTTTCGACGATCCGGTGCAGGATCTGCGCAAGAACACCGTGTCGACGCTCAACCTGATCCGCTATGGCATCGCCAACGCTGCATCCCGCATGGTGTATGCCAGTTCCATGTCGGTCTACGGCACGACGCCGGACGCTCCCGTTGCCGAGACGGTTTCCTGCGCGCCACTGTCCTGCTACGGGGTGGGCAAGCTGGCGGCGGAAGGCTATCTGCGCATTTACGCGAAGCAACTGCCCTTTGTGGCGTTGCGCATGTTCAACGTATACGGTCCCGGCCAGGATATGAGCAACTTGCGCCAGGGGATGGTCAGCATTTACCTGGCGCAGGCTCTGGCTTCCGGTCGGGTGCAGGTCAAGGGCGGTCTGGAGCGGTTCCGCGATTTCGTCTACATCGACGACGTGGTGGAAGCCTGGTGGCAAGCGGCCTTTCGTTCCGAAGCGGCCGGCTTGGTGATTAACGTTGGCAGTGGGCGGCGCACCACGGTCGGCGGACTGCTGGACGCATTGCACGGTTTGCTGCCGGAAATGAGCTGGTATGTGGAAGGCGCGACGCCAGGCGATCAGTCGGGAATTTATGCGGATGCCACCCGCCTCGGCCAGGCGCTGGGGTTGAACGCGTTTATCCCGCTGGAAGAAGGCCTGCGCCGCTTTGCCGCATGGGGGCAAAGCGCCATGGCGGAAAGGCGGGCGTGAGGTCCGTGGGCGGCGCATGCGTCTCGATTTGAGCGGAAACGATCCGGCTTGCCGGGTCGTGGCTGCGAATGTCATGGAGTCGGTAGCCGAAGAGATCCGTCGCCCGTACGTTGCCCTGATCGATAGTCTCGGCACCGTAGCGGGAGCGGACATGGACTGGTGGGTTACGGCGCTGGCCAGCCGCAACACCTATGCTTGTCCCCTCCACCGGCGTTTGTGCCACTTGGTCCTCGCCCGCCGTCTGATTCAT
The DNA here is from genome assembly GCA_035293245.1 of Methylococcaceae bacterium. Classification (GTDB taxonomy): domain Bacteria; phylum Pseudomonadota; class Gammaproteobacteria; order Methylococcales; family Methylococcaceae; genus DATDOO01. Next base: position 10,500 of record DATDOO010000232.1, on the reverse strand, counting down.
GCGGGACAGGTGGACGAAGTCGTCGTCGATTCTCCGGCTTTGGCCGCAGCGATTGCCCGAACCTCCGGAAAAGCGGTGCCGGTGGCCGGTGGCCGGCTGCGCGGCCGATTCGTCCGCTGGATGGGTTTGCTGCGCCGCTATGCCGGGGCACTGTTTCACGTGGCCAATCAGTGGGCCTTTTCCCGGCTTCTCCTGCCGCCTTCGCCGCGGCCGCCTGCCGAATCCGTGGTCCTGGTGGACACCTTCTTTTATGCCGAGACCGTCGCCGACGGCGAGATTCACGACCGCCATTACCCGGGAATGTTGGATCGCCTGGATGCGGCGGAACGCGGCCGGGTGTTCTTCGCGCCGAGCTATTACCGCATTCGCAATTACCCCCGTTTCTACCGCCAACTGCGCCGGGTACGGGGGCGCGTGATCCTTCGGGAGGATGTGCTCTGTTTTGCCGATTACCTGTTCGCGCTGCTCCATCCGTTTCGGCTGCGCCGGCCGCGTGGTTCCATTGAGTTCCTCGGCATGGACGTCGGACCGTTGGTTCGTGAGGCGCTGGCGGAGTCCTGCGCCGGTTCGGGCTCCATAGAAGGACTGCTGCGCTACCGGTTTGCCCAACGGCTGCAGGAAAAAGGCTACAGGCTGCAGCGCGTCGTGGAGTGGTTTGAAAACCAAGAGATTGACCACGGCGCCAACGCCGGCTGGCGGCGGTTTTTCCCCGACACCCCGGTGATTGGTTACCAGGGCTTTTTCGCCTCCCGCCATTATCTCTGCATGTTCCCCCTGACGCGGGAAGCCCATTTGCGTCTTCTTCCGAACCGGGTAGCCGTCATGGGGCCGGGGCTCGTGGAAGCGGCGCGGGAGTTTTGCCCCGAATTGGAAGTCGAAACCGCTCCGGCATTCCGCTTCGAAGCCGTTTGGCGGGAGCGCGCAGACGAGCCTGACCCGGGCTGGTTCACCGTGCTTGTGTCCCTGCCCATCCTTGCCGAGGAGTGCCGCAGCATTCTCGCCATGGTTCGGCAGTTGGCGGATGAAGGGCAGCCGGGTCGATGCCGGCGCTTTGTCATCAAGTCTCATCCCGCCTGGAGCCGGGAAGATCTCGCGGCGGTACTGGGAGAGTTACCCGCGGGGTGCTCGGTCGTCCACGCGGACTTCGCGACGCTTCTCGACCGTGCGGATGCCTTGGTCAGTACGGCCAGCAGTACCTGCGTGCATGCGATTGCCCGCGGCATACCCGTCGCCGTCCTTGGCCGGCCCGGTACTTTGCTGCAGAATCCGATCCCTGCCTTCGCGGACCATTCCTTGTGGACGGCGTGCTACACGGCCGCCGATTTGTGCGCCGCCCTTGACCGCTACGCGGACGGCGATCGTTCCGAAGTACAGCGTCGCCGCCGTATCGGGCAGGATTTCAGCGAGCGGGTCTTTGTGCCGGTGACCCGACAGTCGGTGCGCCGCTTTCTCGGTTTTGATGAAGTTGAACTTGCCACGGCTTAGTGAGTGCCATGTCTAATTCCTTAACGGTCGTTATTCCTACCCGCAACCGACCGGACGACCTGGGCAAGGCAGTTGCCTCTATCCTTGCCCAGTCACGGTTGCCGGACGAATTCCTGGTCGTCGACCAGAGTGCCGGAGAGGAATCCCGCACCGCAGTAGAAGCTCTGCTGTCCGGAGTCCCCCGCATCCGCCTCGACTATATCCACGATCCGCGCATTTCCGGTCTGGTGGAGGCGAAACAGGTTGCTGCCGGCCATGCCACTGGCGAAATCGTCTACTTTCTCGAAGACGACGTCGTCCTGGAAACGGATTACCTCGAGCAGATCGAGCGAGGGTTTGCTGCCCGCCCGGAAATGTTGGGCTGTTGCGGCATCGTCACCAACCCCCCACGGCAACCGCCCGGATACGCGCCCCTGTTCCATCTGTTTCACCGAGGCATTTTTCGCGATCCTCGCGTCGGATTGTTCGGGCGCTTCGAGGGACGAGGCCACTCGCTGATCCCCTGTCCGGTAATTTCGGGCGGGCTCTCCGCCTGGCGGCGCGAGGTGTTTGCCGCGGTTCCTTTCGACGTCGCCAACGGTTTCTTTATGCTCGAGGACATGGATTTTTCCACGCGTGTAGCGCGCCGTTTTGGGCCTCGGCTGTTTCTTAACCCCAACGCCAGGCTCGCGCATTATTGCTCGCCGGTTAACCGCGATTCCCTCGTGCCCCGCCAACGACGCAAGCTGGTCGAGTTCATCGTCTTCTACAAAAAGCGCCGGGATTGGCCGGGTTCCGCTCTTGTATTGCCGTGGCTACTAGTGGGATTGCTCCTGGAAGCTGCTTTTCAGTCGCTGACTGTCCGTTCCTTCGGGCCGCTGCGCGGCTATTTCCTAGGTGTCAGCGATGGCTTTGCCAAGCGAATCCGAGGCTGAAATGGTCCGCGTCGCGGTTTGGGGCGCATCCGGCTTCATCGGCGGTCATATCGCCGCGTCCTTGTCGGGGCGCGGGCACTATGTGCGCGGCCTGACGCGCCATTCAGCGACTTCGGCGCCTCGGATGGCCTGTTCGGAAACGCGCGTGCTGGATTTCAGTGCCTCCATGGATAGCCTTTGCCGTGCGCTAGAAGGCATGGCGTGCGCGATTTATTGCGCCGGCCTTACCCATTCGGGCGATGATGACCAGAGGGAGTACGTGGCGTCGGTAAGGAATATGGCGAATGCCTCGGCAAGCTGTGGTCTCGATCGGTTCATCCTCCTTTCCTCGGTTGCCGTCTACGGCTCCCGCCCGGTCGGGCCGGTCGGGGTCGAGGCAGAACTGAATCCCGACACGCCCTACGGCAGAAGTCGCAAGCTTGCGGAGGATATGGCGAGAGAAGCGCTGTCGGCGAGTAACACCAGCCTAACCATTTTCAGGGTGCCGGCGGTGGTGGGTGCCGATATGCGCAGCGATGTGTTGCGCCGGGTATTCCGCAGTTTGCGAAGCGGGGTTTTCCTGCACCCCGGAAGTTCCGAATCGGTGTTTCCGTGCGTAGGGGTAAATCGGCTAGCTACCTGTGTGGCAGTCGTGGCGGAAGCAAAAACCAGCCCAGTGCCGCCGGTTGTACAGTTGTGCGATTGTTTTCGCTGGACCGATTTGACCAAGCAGTGCGCATCCCAGACAGGGCGTGGTCATATTCGGATCGGCCTGCCCGGAAAAGCCGTTCGCCTTCTGTGTCGGATTCTTGGGCTGGATTTAGCCCGTTCTATCGCGGTCTTAGACGGACGGGTCTGCTATGAGGATAACAGCGGCGTGCTGACCATGAAGAATCAGTTCCCGGATACCCTGGAGGATATCCGGGAACTGATTGGGCAACAGGGTCTCTCGGTTAAATGAATTAGCTTGCGTGGCTGATAATGCAATTTCCAAGGGACGATAATTAGGTGTTGAAATTTCCCAAGCCATTTCTCGTTTGGTGTGTAGGGTTTGCCTACGCCGCTTTTCTGGCGCTTACCTTGCAAAAATTGTTGCTGCCTTTGATGCCCAGCCTTCATGCCGGCCATGGTTTGCTGCAGAACGACGCGATCATTTTTCACGAGTACGCGGTCAAGCTTGCAAATAAGATTCATGCCAATGGCTGGTCGGAATGGAAGCTCTTCCCAGCGCCCGGGATAACGGGAAATGTGGGCGTGTTGGCGGCGCTTTATGTCTTTTTTGGTCCGGACCCCGTCTGGTTCATTCCGGTAAACGCAGCCGCGCATGCCGCAGGTGCCTTGATGCTGTACCTGATCGGACCGTTGCTCTGGCCGGGCAATGTGGGCCGTCTCGGAGGGCTGGTGGCCGCGGGACTGTTCTTGCTATTTCCGTCGGCGTTGCTCTGGTATGGGCAAAACCATAAGGATGCGTTTGCTACGGCGGGTACGCTGATCATCCTTTACGCGTGGCTGAGAGCCTTGTCCAAACCGGTGACGATGAATGGGACCGTCAAGGGCTTGGCCCTTTCGGCGCTGGGGACGGGCCTGTTCTGGTCCGTACGGCCCCATATGCTGCAGGTTTGTGTGGCGGCGATGCTGGTCTCGTGGGTTTTGATTTGTTTGACGTCGGTGTTTCAAAAATCATGGGGCCGCGACTGGCGCGGCTGCCTGCTGGCTGCGGCCATGCTGGTGCTCGTGGCAAGCGCAGCAGTCATGGCGCCGAAAGATCGAGATCTGGAGGTTTACGGCGGTGTTGTCGGCCCCCTCAAGGATTGGTCCTGGCAACGTAGCGAAGCCGTGCCGGGCAAGCTCGACTCGGTGCTGGAACGGGTTTCGCGCATACGGGCGTATTTCGTTGCCTATGGCCGCTCCGTCAATGCAGGGTCGATGATCGATGCCGACCAGACTCCCGACAACCTGTACAAGGCGGTCGCGTACATGCCTCGGGCGCTGTTCGTGGGCCTTTTCGCACCTTTTCCATCCGATTGGACGGACCGGCCCACGTTGATCCGCGTGATCAGCGCATTGGAAACGCTGGTCTGGTATTTGTTCGCTCCGGGAATCGCCGTTCTGGCGACGCGCCGGCCCAGCCGGGGACTGGTTGCTGCGGGCGTCATTTGCGCGGCGTTGCTGCTGGTAAACAGTTATGTCACGCCCAACCTCGGCACCCTCTACCGGGTGCGTTTCGGCGTCCTGTTCTTCTTTGTGCTCTGCGGCGCATTGGGGTGGGCCCACGTCGTTTTGAACATCCTCTCCCAGACTGCCCCGAAGGGACAAAATTCCGGCGGAGAGGGCAAGCTCAAGGAAATGCCGGAACAATCGGGATTGATCGGAATGGCCGCATCGGGAGCGGTTGTGATCTTGCTCAGCTTTGCCGGCTTCCTGGGGCTTTTCGTACGGGATTTGCTGCTGGTGAAGAACTTCGGCATGACCGCGCAACTGGACGCGTTCTTTGCCGCCGTGATGGTTCCCATGTTTCTCGCCGCGTTTCTGTCCCATCCCACCTCGGATGCCATGACCGCGCCGTTTCTGAAAACCGATCTGCGGAACGACCCTGTGCAGCGGGTGCGTCTGGTGCGGTCGATGCTCACCTTCCTTTTTGCAATTCTTGTCGTGGGCGGCCTGGTATTGATGGCGGGCGCGGACGAAGTCGTCCGCCTGGTCATGCGAAGCGGGGATGGGGCGCAGCTTGAGGAGGCCGCAGCGATGCTGCGCTGGTTTATCCCGGTTCTGGTATTTTCCGGATGGGCCGTGGTTGGCAATTGCGTTCTGAACGCTTTGCGTCAATCGCGGACGGCGGCGATGGCGCAACTCGCGGTTCCGGTTTTTGCAATTACGGCGATTCTCTTTTTCTACGACACGTTCGGCCTGTATGCGGCCATTTACGGCATGTTGGCGGGCATGGCGGTCAACATTGCCTGGGTCATCTGGGCGGTGGGCAAACTGAAAATACCGCTGCTTCCCGGAGCCATGCACGGCTCGCCCGCATTCGACGAAGCCCGGCGGAACTATCGTCTGCTGGCGCTGGCGGCATTCCTGGCCGCGATAGCCACCCCGGTCAATTATGCCTTTGCCGGTTCGCTGGGGGCCGGTTCGGTGTCCGCCTGGGCGTTGGGCAGCAAGATGGTCATGCTCGTGACGGGACTGGCCAACGTGGGAATCGGCGCGGTCATCCTGCCTTATTTGGGCGGCCTGACCTCCCAGGGACGACTGGCCCAGATCAGGAGCGACGTTTTTTTCCTGTTGATGAGCGGTACGTGGATTTCCATCGTCTGCACCCTGACGATCTTCGGGTTCTCGGAGCCGCTGGTGGTGTCGTTGTTTGAAGGAGAGAACGTGGCGCGCGAAGAGGCGGTGCAGCTTTCCACCATTTTGAAGCTCGGCGGCCTGCAATTGCCCTTCGTCGTCGCGACAACCTTGATTCTCAAACTAGCCGCCGTGTCGGGAACATCGTCGCGCGCCGTGATCGCCACGGGGGTGGGGCTCGCTTTGAACATCGCGCTCAATACAATACTGGTTCCCCAGTCCGGCGTCGTCGGCATTGCGACCGCCTCGGCGATTGCCTCCGGTTTGTCCGCGGCCTATCTTGCGCTGGTGTCGGGCCGGCATTGCGGACTGACCTTGACGGAGGTCGGCATGCTGCTGGGAGGGTGGATCGCCCTGATCGGGCTGATCGTCGCCTTGCATTACCATAGCATGTCCGCTGTGGTGACTTCCGCGTTCACATTGGCGGTTCTGACGGCGGTGCAATGGTGGACGTGGAAAACCCGAGAGCATGGTGAAGAGTTGGAAATCTGAAACGTCCCTTCGGCATTCTCCCGCCGGTGCAATGGCGGCGAGCGGCCGGGGATACGCGTGAGTTGAGTCCCGATGTCATCGACAAGCGAAGCATTGATCAAGAATCTCCTGGACCGTTCCCTGGCCCTGGCCGCGCTGCTGGTGGCCTCGCCGTTGCTGCTGCTGTGCAGCCTCGCCATTGCAGGTTTCCTGGGTGCCCCGGTTCTGTTCGCGCAAACCCGCCCCGGACTCCACGGCCGGCCTTTCAAAATGTACAAGTTCCGCACCATGACCGACGCACGCGAGCCTTCCGGCGAACTGAAGCCGGATGCCGAACGCCTCACCCGCTTCGGGCGCTGGCTGCGGGCCACTTCGCTGGACGAGCTGCCGGAGTTGTTCAACGTCCTGAAAGGCGACATGAGCCTGGTCGGGCCGCGTCCTTTGCTGATGGAGTATTTGCCGCTTTATTCTCCGGAGCAGGCGCGCCGCCACGAGGTCAAGCCGGGAATTACCGGCTGGGCGCAGGTAAACGGCCGCAACGCGATCTCCTGGGACGACAAATTCCGCCTGGACGTCTGGTATGTGGACCACCAATCGCTCGCACTGGACATGAAAATTCTCTTACTGACCGTCCTGCGCTTGGTACAACGGCACGGCGTCAGCCATCCGGGGCACGAAACCATGCCCAAATTCGCGGGAGCGTCGCGTGAACAGCGCTGACCGTACCCCTCACCCCGGCCCTCTCCCAGAGGGAGAGGGTGAGCAAGGTTGCCGCAACTTTCACGGGAACGACAACGCGATTTTTATTTTCGGCGCCAGCGGCCACGGCAAGGTGGTGATCGACTGCGTGGAGCAGGAAAACCGCTGGCGGATTGCCGCCCTGGTGGACGATTACCCTGCCATCTGGGGCAAGGAAATCGCCGGCCATGCCGTCTGCGGCGGCATGCGGGAAGTGCCCGGTTTGATCGCCGCCGGAGTACGGCGCTGCATTGTAGCCATCGGTTCCAATAAGACCCGCGCGGCTGTTTCCGCCCAGTTGGCCGGCATGGGAGCCATTCCGGTGGCCAGCGTGCATCCGCGCGCCACCGTGGCGCGGAGCGCAACCCTGGGCGCCGGAACGGTACTGATGGCCGGTTGCGTGGTGAACAGCGACAGCCGGGTGGGGGAGAACGTCATTATCAACACCGGTGCCACGGTGGATCACGACTGCGTGATCGGCGACGGCGTGCACATCGGTCCCGGCGCCCACATCTGCGGCGGGGTGACGGTGGGCGAGGGTGCCTTGATCGGCGTGGGCGCGTCGGTCATCCCCCAGCGGCGCGTCGGCCGGTTCGCGACGGTGGGGGCCGGGTCTGCGGTGATCGCGGACGTGGCGGACGGGGACACCGTGGCGGGGGTGCCGGCGGTTTCAACCAAAACCAAGAGAACATCAGGCGACTCATGACGACGGCAAGCGAGGATACCGCAGCGCGAAACGGCGCCTGGCCTTATTTCGCAGCGGACGAAATCGAGGCGGCGCGGCAGGTATTAGCCTCGGGCAAGGTGAATTACTGGACGGGCAAGGAGTGCCGGGGCTTCGAGGAGGAATACGCCGCATTCCTGGGCGTGCGCCACGCCATCGCCTTGTCCAACGGCACGGTGGCCCTGGAACTGGCCTTGCGCGCCCTGGGGGTCGGAGCCGGCGACGAGGTGGTGGTGCCGGCCAAGACCTTCATCGCCTCGGCCAGCGCGGTGGTCATGTGCGGCGCGACGCCAATCATCTGCGACGTGGCCCTGGAAAGCCAGAACATGACGGCCGAGACGGTGCTTGCCGTTCTCTCGCCCCGTACCCGCGCCATCATCCCGGTGCATCTGGGGGGCTGGCCCTGCGACATGGAGCCGTTGCTGGCTCTGGCCGCGCAGCACGGCCTGTTCGTCATCGAGGACTGCGCCCAGGCCCACGGCGGCCGTTACCGGGGACGGCCGGTGGGCAGTTTCGGCCACTGCGCGGCGTTCTCCTTTTGCCAGGACAAGATCATGACCACCGGCGGCGAAGGCGGCCTGCTGGTGACCAGCGATGCCGCCGTGTGGGATCGGGCCTGGTCGTTCAAGGATCACGGCAAGAGCTACGCGGCGGTGCATTCCGGTGTTCCGTCGGAAGGGTTCGCCTGGGTGCACGAGTCCTTCGGCAGCAACATGCGCATGACGGAAATGCAGGCCGCCATCGGCCGCCTGCAGTTGCAAAAGCTCCCGATCTGGGTGGAGCGCCGCCGGCACCACGCGGAACTGCTCGACGAGGGCCTCGCGGGCGCGCCGGGCGTGCAGGTGGCCAAGCCGGGCCCGGACTTTCACCACGCCTACTACAAGTACTATTTCCACTTGCAGCCGGATGCGCTGAAGCCGGGGTGGGACAAGGCCCGCATCCTGAAGGCGGTCCATGCCGAAGGAGTGCCGTGTTTCTCCGGAAGTTGCAGCGAGATATACCGGGAAAAGGCCTTCCGGTCGGCCGGCCTGGGGCCGCGGCAACCCTTGCCCAACGCCAGCCGCCTGGAAGAAACCAGCTTGATGCTGCTGGTGCATCCGACCCTCGGGGAAGCGGACTTGGCAAAAGCCGCCCAGGCAGCGCGCAAGGTCATGTTCGAAGCGGCCCGTTGAGGCCGGAGGGTGTCGGCGTCCGTCGGGACTTATGCGAAATGAAACCGCAAGTTGCAAATTGCAGAATCCACCCCTACGGCGCTGTGTAAATAAATCCGTCCCCCTTTTTTTATGAATGAATCCGTCGCCTTTTTGTCAAGGATTTGGCAGCCCCTGGAATGTATGCCGAAGCGGGTCAATCGAGAACTCTTCGGTTGGCGGATTCAGCGGGCGGCCAAGCATAACTAAATCTGTCCCCGTATTTCTCCACAAGGTCCGGTTGACCGATGGGTTCGGCGTCATGGTCATTTCCCCCACCTTACCTCCTTGAAGTAGCCCAAGTCCCTTTGGATTCCTTGGACGTCTTGTTCATCCTTCTCCGTCCATTCGGGCATATGCACATAAACAATGTCTGACGAATATCCAACCTTAGACGTCCCCGGTCGGTCAGTCGCAATACCGACGACGGTCGTGACGCCAGGAAGCCTTCCACGGACCACAAGACACCGGAGCATCAGTTCGCGCGCACGGAACTCGCGATCTGCGCTACTTCCGACGGTAAAGACGAACGCAGTATCGCCATGCCCAGAAACAACTCTTGCAGCGGACTTCATCTCTGCATTTTGGAGGAACTGAAGAAATGCATCAGCAAGCACAGCACGATGCATTCGAGGTTGCAAAGCCATGGTGACCAACGCAAGCTCATTGTTGGTCACTTGCCTTGAATGCATATCAAACATGCCACCAGTGAGAAGGTCGTCCGTGTAATGCTCAATCAGGTTGTCCCACACATACGAGTCCTTCAAGTCTTTTTGCATTGACTTGAAGTCATCGGACTTGACCAATCCCTGCCACAGATCGTCGTGAAGGATGAGCATGTCGGGATGTTTGCCATCGAATGCTTCGAACTGAAGCGAGCGTCCCTGCAGAAGATAGAAAGCTACAAGGTCTTCTATGCCACCGCCAGAAAAGAGTGGGAAAACGCCCCCTTTGACGAGTCCTTCACTGGCACGCAGAAAGTCAACAAAGTCTGTGATTGTGTCGAGAACCAGAAATAGAGCACCGATGCTGTATTCATCGCATACATGAACGAATCCGTTACCAGCGTCTCCCCACTTGAGCGGCACTTCACCGTGTGCGCCAAGAGCGACAGCAATTCGGTGATACTGTCGGGAGCTTCTCCCAGGGAGGAAGACTACTCGGCCATCTGCCCGCACCACGCGATCAACGCGCTCCAGCCATCGCTCTGCGCCCCAGATTTGGGAATACGATTTTTCGAGTGCGGCCTTCGTCCATCGCTCCCATCCGGTCTTGTCTCCAGTTTCCCGGTATTCGTTGTCCTTTACGGAGATGATGACCACATGTGGGCCACAGACAATTAGGCAATCGCAAAGCTCCTTCCGCTTCTTTCCCTTGGGATTCGGATGAGTCCACAATCGAAGAAATGACCGTTGGCACAGACCCGAAACGAACTGTTCAGACGGTGTTAGACCAGTGGCCACGATATTACGGATGCAATGACGCCGAACGCCTAAGCATTCCGAGAAACGGGGTCACCCATTAGCCTGCCTCCGTCAACAAAATGTGTAATACCCTGCCGATAAAAATCAGCATTCCCAAATCCGTCAACCGACATCCTATTCGCGCCCGTTATTTCACTTCGTAGGCGTCGGATGAATCATCCGCACCGGTC
>DATDOO010000231.1:0-2507 GCA_035293245.1 Methylococcaceae bacterium | reverse complement strand
GCGTGGAAACCCTCTACTATCGGCGGGCTCACGGGTGCATCCGATTTCCAGGAAATCAGAAAATTCGCACCGGAGCCACCCGTGTCATCACTTCGGGGAACAAATATTTCGTAGGTCCCCATGGGTCCAATCGTCTTCGGTGATGTTACGTACTCTCTGAGCCTCTTACCGTCGGTGTCGTAATACTGCGCGGAACTTATGCGGATTGATTTCACGGGGTCCGTGTTTCGAATGCTCACGGAAATTGAAACGAGCGTCTTCGTTGGCTGACCCTTGCTATCCACCTCACCATGCCAGACGTGCGAATAGATTGGCAGATACAGGATTTGCCCGATCAACCGGCCCGGCAACAATTGATCCGATGTTTGACCAAATGCAAGGCTGCTGGACAATGCAATCAAAATCAATGACACGATCGCTGAGTGCATAAAGTCTCCCGGACGAGACAAGCCAGCCGAATGATATATTAGCTCCACAGGGGCAGATTAAACCAGGCACGTATCAATGCGCCCGTTGCCGGCATCCTGTGCCTATGCAACTCTGCAGTGATGCTGGTTCGGTGCTCGCGCTCGCCGCGTTCCTGCCGGCCAGTCTCCCGGAGGTGAATGCCCATCCAAGATGATGGCCATGGCCTTTGAGCAACAACCCGCCTTGGCCATTGGAACCGGCTGCAAACAGGCCAGGAATAGGCCGATCGTCAGCATCCAGCACCTCGTGCCGCTCGTTCACCGCCAACCCGCCATCCGTGTAGTTGATATAGTTTTTCACCGGGCCCAACGCGTAAAACGGACCCGTCGCCAGCCGCACGCGGTGCTTGCGCTCAAACGGGTCCGGCCGGTCGGCCCCTGCCGCTTCAGGCGGGTTGTATTCCGCCACCGTCCGCTCAAGCTCTTCCGGATCGGCGCCGATCAATCTTGCGAGTCCTGCCAGAGTGGCCGCCTTGCGCACCAGATCCGGCCGGTTCTTTTCGTAGTCTTCCACATACGCATACGCGATCCCCGGCGCTGTCGAAATATAATGCGGCCACCGCGAAAACTTTTCCGCCAGCGCGCCATCGAAAACGATGTAAGCAATCCCGTCCGGTTGATAAGCGAGATCAAAGCTCATTCCCCGCGTCTCATCTGCATAGCGTTGTCCCCGCCTGTTTATCAGGATGGCACCGGCTTCGAACAACTCTTGCGATGGCACCATGACGGTCGTCAGGAATCCCATCACGAATCGGCGCACCACGGATGTCGGGGAATGACGCAAGGCAAAACTGACAAGCCGCATCAGCCCGGCTGACGGCGGAATCCTGCTGATCCAGGATGGCTGCGGCGGCGGAACGAAGCGCGCGCCGCCGCCGAACAGGTCGCCATTGATTATTCTCGCCCCCACCTCGATCGCCATTTGCAGGCCGTCACCGGTATTGGTCGGATTGACCGCCTCAGTACGCGCAACCGCATCGGAAATCAGCGCCCCCTTCATCTCGAAACCGCCCGCATAGTCGCCGGCAGCCAGCACCGTCGCGCGCGCATGAACCGTCTGCACCTGTTTTCCAGGCTGCTCGAACTCGACCGCGGTGACCCGGCCGTCGGTGTGCAACAGGCGCTTCGCCCGGGCGTTGGTGATAATCTCGACCCCCCTGCGCCTGGCTTCCCGCTCCAGGTGAAAAATATAGGCACGCGAATTTGGCAGCACGGCGTGCATGCGCCGCTTTTGATGCGGCGGCTCCTCCAGCGGGCCCAGAAATTCCACCCCCATCGAACCCAGCCAGCGGACCGTTTCCGGAACGTTCTCAGTCAGCACCCGGCGCAGAACATCATTGTCCGGTCGCGGAATGTTTTTGGTAAACAACTCCATGTCCCGGTAGTGCTCGGCTGGAGAATCGCTGATGCCCTCACGTGCCTGGTAACGCGTTTGAGTGGCGGTAATCGATCCTATCGAACGCGCAGTTGTTCCCCCGAGGTTGTCGTTTTTCTCCAGCAAAACGACGCGAGCGCCAACTGTCGCCGCGGCAACAGCCGCCGCCAGTCCGGACCCGCCGCCGCCAACCACAACCACATCAGCCTTCATGCACGCCCCTTGCCGATGCCTTGCCTTCAGTCAAACCGTGCGCCGGAAGTCGCCACTATGCGGGCAAACTTGCTGATCTCGGTCTTGATGAACTGCGCAAATTCGGCCGGTTGGCTGCCAATCACTTCCACGCCCTGCTGGGACAGGCGCTCGTGCACATCCGGCTGCCGCAGGATTCCAATGATGTCCTTTGCAAGCTTGGCGATGATAGCCGGCGGCGTATTGGTTGGCACGACCACCCCGTACCAGGCGCCGCCCTCAAAACCGGCGAAGGCGGACTCCGCAATCGTGGGAACGTCAGGCGCCAGCGCCGATCGTTTGCTGGTCGATATGCCATAAGCGCGCAAGCGCCCGGCCTTGATGTGCGGCAGGGCAACGGCAGGGATCACAAACATCAGTTGTATTCTCCCGGGCAGGAGATCGTTCAAGGCCGGAGCGACGCTGGCGTACGG
>DATDOO010000230.1:0-2178 GCA_035293245.1 Methylococcaceae bacterium | reverse complement strand
CATCCGGGTCAGGTGATATTCGCTCCAGTCTGTGGGAGCCTCAAACGATGGGCGTATTTCCCAACCCGATGGCCGGAAAGGAAAATCCGGGAAACTGCCGACGTACGGGCAGCAGTTGGTGCTTTCCAGCAGGGCCATCCGGCCAACCTGTAGGGTGTCATCCAGGACTTCAAAATTCACGGCGACTGCTCCCGTCGCATCCTGAAGAACCACCAGATTGCGGCTCGCATCAACCAGAGTGACGACGCCGGTCAAGCGGAAGGCGCACCCATCCAGAAAATCCTTGTCGGAAAGCGTCCGGAACTGGACCACGTTGGTAACAAAGTGGCCGCGCTTTGCCGGCGCGAGTTCGTCCTCGCGACTCGCCAATGTGTCTTGAGCCTCGCCGGTCAGACCGCTGGCGGCGGACAGAAAAAGAAAGGCCTGTGCGAGCAGTCGCATTTCTATGCAACGAGGGATTCCTCTCCGGCTGGCCCTGCGATAGGCGGCGCACCAAAACATAAACGGCGATTCTGAATGTTCACATCCGTTTAAGTACATCGTCCTTGAAATACAAGATCGAAACCAGCGCGGCAACCCAATGATCCTGGAGTGAAAGGCATTTTCCCCGGGTTCCAGGCTTTTCATTAACACCCCGCTTCAGCCATTGGTATCTACACAAGTTCCCTCTCGCCCCGCGAGGAACGAGTGGGGAGAGAGCCGGAGAGAGGGGAAGCTCAACAAAACGGCCTCCTCACCCCGGCCCTGATACGTATCTCGGAGTTATTCATCAGCGCGGGAAGCGGCCCGTCCCAGCCGCTCCACCCGAGCTGGTGAATAACTCCGCCGCCGGTCATAGTGCCGACGGTCAACAACTGGCCACACCGGAGCCACGGCTTCCCGGCCCACACCCCGCGAGGGTTAAGGAGAGATCGCCGACTCCGGTGGTGGCCGCCGGGCCAAGTGCTCAGAGAACATCGCCCCGCGAGGGCTCGTGTATCAGGTCGCGCCCGTCCCGGCGGTCCGGCGCGTTGCAGACCGCCCGTACTATGAACCCGCACCACGACTGGACAAAACATACCCACTTCGCGGCCCTCGACTGGGCCAGCGAGCATCACGACGTCGTTATCGTCGATCACACCGGCGCCATCGCCGCCGAGTTCCGGTTCGCCCACACCGCCGCCGGTTGGGCGGAGTTCACCGCAAAAATGCAGCCCTATGTCGGCGCACCCCTCGCGCTGGAAACCTCCAGCGGCCCCGCCGTGGACCAACTGCTCCAACGCGGCTGGACACTCTACCCGGTCAACCCCAAAGCCGCCGAGCGCTACCGCGAACGCAAGGTCCCCAGCGGCACCAAGACCGACCGGCACGACGGCTGGTCGCTGGCCGACGCCCTGCGCACCGACGGCCACGGCTGGCGGCCCCTCCTGCCCCAAGACGAGGCCACCGCCACCCTGCGCGCCCTCTGCCGCGACGAGATCGCCCTGATCGAACAACGCACCGCGCTGGTCAACCAGCTCCTGGCCGCCCTGCGCGAGTATTACCCCGTCGCGCTGGAAGTCTTCGACGATTGGACCCAACCCTTCACCTGGGCCTTGATCCAACAGTTCCCCACGCCGCTGGTCCTGCAAAGCGCCGGCAAGCGCCAGTGGGAAAAATTTCTGCACACCCACCGCCTGTGGCGCACCGACACCGCCCCCGCACGGCTGGCACTCTTCGCCCGCGCCAACGCGTTGCCTGCCAGCGCCGCGGTGCGCAACGCCAAAAGCCTCCTGGCCACCAGCCTGGTCAAAGTGCTCCAAACGCTGGAAACCCAACTCCAGGAATATCGCCGCCGGATCACCGAAACCTTTGCGCAGCACCCCGACCACGACCTCTTCGGCTCGCTGCCCGGGGCCGCGGAGAAAATCGCCCCGCGCCTCTTGGGCGAACTGGGCGCCGTGCGCGCCGTCTATCCCGATGCCGACGCGCTCTGCTGCCAGGCCGGCGTCAGGCCGGTGAGCTGCCAGAGCGGGAAGCTGGACCAAGCCCGCATCCGCTGGGCGTGCGACGTGGTGTTGCGGCACACCGTGCATCTGTGGGCCGACTGCAGCCGCAAAAAGAGCGCGTGGGCGCAGGCGTATTACCAGGGCAAACGCCAGCAAGGCCACGACCATGCCAGCGCGCTGCGCTGCCTGGGCAAGCGTTGGCTCAAAGTGC
>DATDOO010000229.1:0-5875 GCA_035293245.1 Methylococcaceae bacterium | reverse complement strand
CCTTTTCGCCGCGTTCCCTGGCGCGGGCGTTGAACGCTTCGAAGCCTTTACGGGGCATGAACACCTCGCCGCGCGCCTCGAAGCGCGCCGGCCAGCGGTCGCCGGTCAGGCGCAAGGGCACGCTGCGGATGGTGCGGACGTTGGCGGTGACGTCTTCGCCCACCGTGCCGTCGCCGCGGGTGGCGGCGCGGACCAGCAGGCCATTCTCGTAAATCAGGCTGACGGCCAGGCCGTCGAGTTTCGGCTCGGCGACGTATTCCAGATCGGATTCGCCCAGGGTTTCGCGGATGCGGCGGTCGAAGGCAACGACTTCCTCGTCGCTGAAGGCGTTGTCCAGGGAGAGCATGGGGATTTCGTGGCGGACGGGAGCGAAGGCTTCCAGCGGCGCGGCGCCGACGCGCCGGGTGGGGGAGTCCGGGGTGACGAGTTCCGGGTGTTCGCGTTCCAGATCCTGCAATTCGCGCAGCAGGGCATCGTATTCGGCGTCGGAGATTTCCGGCGCGTCCAGCCGGTAGTAGAGGCGGTTGTGGCGCTCGATTTCGGCGCGCAGTTTTTCGGCGCGGCGCTGGAGTTCGATTGTCAAAGCAAGGAGAGGCGCAGGGCAGAGACGGTTTCCGGGGTGAGCGGCCGGCGGCCCGCGTCCCATTCCACGCCGTTGAGGCGGCGGGCCAGTTCGTGGCAGACGGCGATCATGGTGTCGAAAGCGCTCAGCGCATCGCCGGAGCGGCTGGGCAGGTAAAACAGCACCACGCCGGGAGACGAGAAGTTTTCCATGCCCTCGTGCGGAAAAACGCCCGGTTCCACCACGCTGGCCACGCTGAACAGCGTGCCGCCGGTTTCCGGGTCGCGGCGGTGAAAAATGCCCATTTCGCCGTATTCCAGGCCCGCGGCGCGAAAGGCATCGAGCAAATCGGGGCCGGAAAACGGCACATCGCCCGCTGCGATAACGCTGAGCTGCACGACTTCCGGACGCGCGGCGCTTGCGGGCGGCCGCGGGTACGCCGGCTTGGGCTCGGTGGATTTCGTGCTGGGAGCGGCGGCGGGTTTCTTCAGGTTCCATTCGCTGCCGAAAGCCAGATCGTCTTCGATGACCAAGCGGCCGTCGGCGGCGCGCGAAAAGCCCTCATCCCTGGAATGGGTGTGCATGTGCAGCGGAACGATGTCGTCGTCCAGGCTGAAATCTTCCCGCTTGCGGCGTCCCAGTTTGGCCAGGCTCGGCTTGATGCGGGGCCAAAAGTAGACCCCGGCGATCACGAGCACGCCGATGACCAGAAGAATGAGCCTTACCGTGGTTCTATCCATTGTTTAGAGTCTCTCGCCTCAAGCAGTCGCCAGTTCTACCGCCTTGTCGATGTCCACCGCGACGATGCGCGACACGCCGGGCTCCTTCATGGTCACGCCCGCCAGATGGTCCGCCGCTTCCATCGTCACTTTATTATGCGTGATAAATATAAATTGTACCGCTTCCGCCATTTCCCGCACCAACGCGCTGAAGCGTCCGACGTTGGCTTCGTCGAGGGGCGCATCCACCTCGTCGAGCAGGCAGAAGGGCGCAGGATTCAGTTCGAAGATGGAAAACACCAGCGCCACCGCGGTCAGCGCCTTCTCGCCGCCGGAAAGCAGGTGGATGGAGCTGTTGCGTTTTCCCGGCGGCCTCGCCATCAGGCCCACTCCAGCGGAAAGGGGGTCGGACTCGGTCAGTTCCAGGCGCGCCGACCCGCCGCCGAACAGCTTGGGGAACATGCGTTCCAGGCCGCCGTTGATGCGGTCGAAAGTGTCCTTGAAGCGTCCCCGGCATTCGCGGTCGATCTTGCGGATGGCTTCTTCCAGGGTGGCCAGGGATTCGCCGAGGTCGGCGCGCTGGCTGTCAAGGAACTCCAGGCGTTCGCTCTGTTCGCGGTGTTCGTCGATGGCGGCCAGGTTGATCGCCCCCAGTTTCTGAATGTCGTCCTGCACGGTGTCGAGACGCTCGCGCCAGACTTTTTCCGCCGCGTCCTCGGCGAGCTCGGGCAGGATCGCTTCCGGTTCGGCCTCCAGTTCGGCGAGCTGTTCCCGGAGGGTCTGGCGGCGCACCAACGCGGCCTGGCGATCGACCCGCGCCTGCTCCAGATCGCTGCGCAGGCGTTGCCGATCCTGTTCCAGGCGGGTGTGTTCCCCGGCCAGCCGGCGGGTTTCCCGTTCGTCGTCGGCGACGGCGCGGCGGCACTCGGCCAAAACCGTCTCCAGTGCGCGGCGATTCTCGCGCAACATGTCCAGTTCCCGCTGTCCGGCCTCCAGCGGCGCTTCGGTGGCGGCAAGGCGCGTTTCGGCGTCGCCGAGGCGTGCGGCGCCCTGTTCCTCCTGCTGGAGAAGGCGATCCAGGTGCTTGCCGGTCAGATCGAGCGACGAGACCGCGGTCGCCAGACGCCCCTTGAGCGCTTGGTGCGCATCGCGCGCATCGCGCGCATCCCGTTCGGCCGCGTCGCGGCGCTGGCGCAACCGGTCGTCGTGCGCTTCCAGTTCCGCCAGATCGGCGTGCCGGCGTTCCAGGTCGAGCGCGGCGTGCCGAATCTTTTGTTCGGTTTCGGCGCGTTCCTCGCCGATGCGTTCCGCGTCCTGGGCGGCTTCGGCCAGTTCCTTCTGCAATTGATCGAAGCGCTGCCGCGCCTGATCGAGCCGGGCGCGGCGCGCGTTCCGCTCGGAAAGCGCGCGGTGCAGGTCGGCGTCGAGGGCGCGCACGACTTTTTGCCATTCGTCGCGGCGTTGTTCCATTTCCCGCGCGGCATGCTCGGCGGCATCGCGCGCCGCTTCCGCCGCGTGGCGTTCCTCCGCGAGGTCGTCCTGGCGCTGGCGCAGGGCGCGCAGTTCCTTTTCGCGCTGCAGGACGCCGATGTGTCCCGCGTCGCCCCGGCGCGCCAGCAGCCAACCGTTCCCCAGCCAGTCGCCGTCCTGCGTGAGCAGCGATTCCCCCGGCGCAAGTTCCGGCAGACGTTGCAGGGCTTCGGTCAGCGAAGCGGCGCAGCGCACTCCGGCAAGCAACGGGCGCAAATCCCAGGGACAGTCGACCCGCGCCAGCAGGCTGTCTTCCGGCGGAGGCGGGGAAGCTCCGGCGTCGCGGGCGAGAAACAAGGCCAAAGTTTCGTTGGTCGGGAGGTCCAACCGGGCGGGGAAAGCATCCAGACATACCGCTTCCAGGCGATCGCCGAGCAGCCGCTCCAGGGCGGTTTCCCAACCCGGCTGCGTTTCCAGTTTCTCGGCGAGGCGCGGCGCGCCGTCCAGGCCGGTGCGGGTCAGCCAGGCGTTGAACGCCTGGCGGTCCTTACCCATGGCGTGTTTTTGCAGGCGTTCCAGGGAGGCGATCTGTCCCTCCAGCTTCTGGAGTTCGCCCCGCAGGGCGTGGAGATTTTCCTGATGCCGGCGGGCGCCGGCGCGCAGTTCGGGAAGCACCTGCTGCGCGGCGTCCAGATCGGCCTGAGTGACGTTGCGCCGTAGTTCGGCTTCGGCGACGCGCTCTTCCAGTTCGTGCAGTTCCGTGTCGTCCAGGGCGGCTTGCAGGGCGTCGCGCTCCGTGGCCAGACGCTGCCGGCGGGCGGCGAGGCGCGCGTTTTCCTCCTCCAGGCGCTTGAGGGCCTGCCGCCAGGCTTCGGCCTGTTCCCGGCTGCGGGCGGATTCGGTGCGCGCCCGCTCCAGTTCACTCCGGCTTTCGCCCTGCAGGCGGCGTGCGTCGTCCAGTTCCCGCGCGGTGTCGCGTTCGCGCTCGCCGGCCTGCCCGATGGCCTGTTCCAGATGCGCCTTTTCTTCGTCCAGCGCTTGGCGGCGCTGGCGGTCCTGTTGCAAAGACCGGCGCGTCTCGTCCAGTTCGGCCCGGATGCGCTGCAGTGTCTGTTCCAGTTCGCTGCGGCTCTGGCCGGCGTGGCGGACCGCCTGCTCGCGCTGGCCCAGTTCGGCGGTCGATTGATAGTGTTCGGCCTGGCGCTCCTGCAATTCCCGGTGCCGGGACTGGGCGGCAGCCTGGTGGGTTTCGCGCTGTTCCTCCAGTAGGGCGGACTCGCGCACCAAGCTGGCCAAACGGGCTTCGAGTTCGTGAACGACGGCGTCTTGTCCGCCGCAGGCCTGTTCGTGTTCCTTCCAGCGCAGGGCGAGCAGTTCGCGCCGCAGGCGCAGGGCTTGTTCCTGCAAAGCGGCGTGGCGTTCGGCCTTTTTCGCCTGGCGCTGCAAGTGCTGGATCTGCTTGGCCACTTCGTCGCGCAGATCCTCGAGGCGTTCGAGGTTTTCGCGGGTGTGGCGCATGCGGATTTCCGTCTCGTGGCGCCTTTCCTTGTATTTGGAGACGCCGGCGGCTTCCTCGACGAAGCCGCGCAGTTCCTCGGGTCTGGCTTCCACCAGGCGGGAGATGGTGCCTTGCTCGATGATGGCGTAGCTGCGCGGGCCCAGGCCGGTGCCGAGGAAGATGTCGGTCACGTCCCGGCGCCGGCAGCGCGCGCCGTTGAGGAAATACTGCGACTGGCCGTCGCGGGTCACCTGCCGCTTGATGGCGATTTGCGCATACTGGGCGTATTCGCCGGGCGCACGGCCCCGACTGTTGTCGAACTCCAGTTCCACCGAGGCCAGCGCTACGGGTTTGCGGGAGGACGAGCCGTTGAAGATCACGTCGCTCATGGACTCGCCGCGCAGGTGGCGGGCGGAGCTTTCGCCCATCACCCAGCGCACCGCGTCGATGAGGTTGGATTTGCCGCAGCCGTTGGGTCCGACGATGCCCACCAGATTGCCGGGCAGGGGCACCGTGGTGGCATCGACGAAGGATTTGAAGCCGGCGAGGCGGATTTTTTCCAGACGCATCGGTCGAGGGAAATGGGAGAAAAGCCGGCGCCATGACCGGAACGGGAAAATATCTGATCGGATTATATCGGACGGCAGGCGGGCCGCGCTTGCGGAAATCCCGGAGATTTCATATAAGAATTCCGACTAAGCACCGAAAATAACGAAGTCAGACAAAGCTTATGCCCGATTCGCATTCCCTGTCATCCCGCCCCGAGAACGCCGGCGGTCCCGATTCGGCGCTGAATCGCCCCATTGCGGCGATCATGACCGCCGAAGTCGCGCAGGTCGGCTCCGGCGCCATGCTTGGCGACGCGGTGGCGCAGATGGTGGGGAAGCGTATTTCTTCCGTGCTCGTGGTTGAGGGCAACCGGCCGCTGGGCATCGTCACCGAACGCGATCTGCTGCGCGTCATGCGCGACGGCCTGCCCCACGATACGCCGGTGGCGCGGGTGATGAGCACGCCGCTGCTCACGGTGCATCGATCCCTCGATTGCCTGGAAGCCTACCAGTTCATGGCCCGCAACCGGATGCGCCATCTGGTGGTCGTGGACGACGCGGGGCGGCTGCAAGGCGTGGTGAGCGAAACCGATTTCCGCCGCCAGTTGGGACTTACGCAACTGGCGCGTTTCGACAACGCGGCGTCGGTGATGACGCACGAAATCCTGCATCTGCCGCCCGATGCGCACCTGGCCGAGGCGGTGGCGGCGATGGAGCGGCAGCGGGCCTCCTGCTGCATCGTGGTGGTGGAGGACAACCGGCCGGTGGGAATCGTCACCGAACGCGACGTGGCGCGCTTGTACGCCCGGCACGCCGATCCCGACCGGCTGCCGCTGAAGGACGTCATGTCCTCGCCGGTGCTGGCGGTCACTGCGGACACGCCGGTGAGCCAGGTCGCCCTGAAGATGCTGGAAAGCCGCATCCGCCATCTGGCGGTCACGGACGATGCGGGCCGGATGGTCGGGCTGATCGACGAACATTCGCTGCTGCATCTAACCCACATCAAGCGATAGCGTCGCCATTTGTTGCGAAACCTGAAATGGGTCCGTCCGATTTCAGGAGCAAAAAATTGGCGACG
>DATDOO010000228.1:0-3520 GCA_035293245.1 Methylococcaceae bacterium | reverse complement strand
TTGCCCGCTTCCTGGGCGTCGCGCACCCGCTCTTCCTTGAAGTGCTCCAACAGCTTTTCCAGCGCGCCGCGCACCGTGGTATCCATCACCACTTCCCGCCCCATGGACACGATCACCCGCACCAGTTCGGGAATGCCCGCCTGAGTGGTGGAAACAATATAGACCGGCTGCACGTACACCACGGCCCGCCCGACCTGCAGGATCACCATGCGGCCCCGCTTCACCCGTGAACCGAGCTGATCCCAAAGGGTGAATTGCTGGCGGATCAGCGGATTCTGGTCGATCAGCGCGCCGATCTGCGCCGGCCCGTCGATGTGCCGCTGCGGGAACTTGTAAACCGAGATTTTTCCCGCGTAATCCAGCACGCAATTGTCCTTTTCCGTCGGCCCGCCCATCGCCAGGACGCTGAGATTGTCGCGACCCACCGGCGTCATCGGCGCAATGAGCACGAACTTCTGCACGGCGGGACAATCCCGCGTATCGATGGTCAGGTAATAGGGGTGCACCGGCTCGCCGTGGATGTCCTTGGCGAAAGTCCAGGTTTCCGACTGCTGGTAAAAGAGATCGGGATTGGTCTGGTGGTAGCGCGAAAACATCTGCATCTGCGCGGCGAACAGATCGCGCGGATAGCGCAACTGCTCGCGGATGAGGGGCAGCATCTCCCGCACCTCCCTGAACAGGCCGGGATAGGCGCTGTCGTAAGCGCGGATGATGGGATCGTTCGGGTCGGTCACATAGAAGCGCGTCGAACCGCTGTATGCGTCCACCACCACCTTGACCGAATTGCGGATGTAGTTGAAATCCCGCCGCTCCTTGTCGGTGCGTCCGGTACGGAATTCCACGCTGGAGAATTTCGACGCCGGATACCATTGCGACAGCGTGTAAGCATCCTGCACCCAGTAGATGCGGTCCGGGGTCACCGCCACGTACGGGTCGCCGTCCAGCGCCACGAACGGCGCCAGTTCGTTGATGCGCTCGACGATGTTGCGCCGCAGCAGCACCTTACCGGTGTCGTCGTAGCTGGCCGAAAAGAAGATGCGGTAGTCCTTGAAATACAGGGAAAACAACAGTCGTCTGAAGAACGAATCAATGCCCACCCCGCCTGCATCGCGCAGGCCGCTGGCCATGGCCGACGCGGAAACCGGGATATCCACTGCGTGCAGCTTGTTCGGCACGATGGCCCAGTCGAGGTTTTCCTCGCCGTAGTAAATATCCGGCCGCTCCACTTTCAGGCCCACCGGCGACTGCTGCTCCAGATCCTTGAGATACCACTGCATGGGTTCGGCGGCCCGCTGCGAGGTGGGCGTCATCACCACACCGTAGCCGTGGGTGTAGCGCAGGTGGATGTTCTCCCAGGTGCGGGCGTTTTCGGGTAGCCGGTCGATGTTGACCTCGCGCACCGACTGATCCACCTGCCTCAGGCGGCCCTCGATGGAGTAGCGGCCCACGTCCACGTCGGAGAAATGGTAGTAAGGACGTATGCCCTGCAACTGCTGGAACACATCGTTCAGCAGATTGTTGTCCCAGACGGGGATATTGGTCAGAAAGCGCTCCAGTTCCGGACTGATGCGCTCTATGTCCTCTTTCAGATCGTTGCTCAGATCGAAGTCCACGTACTGCACGTCCTTGAGCGCGTACGCGTCGCTCGTGGCGTCGATGTTGGCCTGGATGAACGAGCGTTGGGTCCTGACAAAGTTGGGCGTGACGATGTACTTGCTTATGAACTCCGGCAGCGCCTTGACCTGCTGCAAGCCCTGCGCGGCCAGGAACACCGCGGCGAACGCGAATGCCGCCTTCAGCCCCTTGCCCTTGCGCACGTAAAAAATGAGCGCCAGGGCCGCACCGAGGAAAGTGATGGCCGACAGCCAGATCAGCGGCAAGTGGTAGCGCATCTCCACGAAGCCCGGCCCGAAAAACACCGGCTCGTTGTGATCCACGTACAGCAGCGAATAGCGCTGCAACATGAAACCCCACGCCTGGATGAGCAGCGCGACGACCACCAGCGCGGTGAGATGCAGCCGGGCCTCCGGCTGCCAGGATTTGCGCCGCGACGGCAGGACCGCGTGTTCGATCCAGTACAAGAGCGCCATCAAGGCCGAAAGGATGATGAACTGCCACAGCAGGGCTTGCTGAATGGTGCTGAGCAGCGGATACAAAAACAGGTAAAAGCTGATGTCCTGCCCGTACAACGGGTCGCTGACCCCCGACGAAGAACCGAAGAAAAACAGCAGCGCCGCTTCCCATTCCCGGTAGAACGGCAAGGCGATGACCACCGACATGAGCAGCGACAACGGCGTATAGACGCTCATCGCCCCGGTCTGGAACAGGTACAGCAGGCGCTGGGAGCGCGTGCCTTCCGGCGAGCGGGCCAGGCGCGCGAATTCCGACTCGTCCACGCCGAGATAGCGCGAGGCCGACCAGAAATTCAGGAAGAAAATCAGGAAGAAAAACAGCGTCACCCCGCCCGAGAAGATGTAGCGGTACAGGAAACGCAGCCAGAAATAGCCCTCGTACTCCATCGAGCGGAACCACCACAGATCGACCAGGAAGTGGGTCAGCAGCACGCCGACGCCCAACCCCGCCACAGCCAGCACGAGCAGCGTCACGCCAATGAAAATCAGCCAGCGTTTCCAATTACGCATGAGGTCCTCGCAAACAGTCGGATGAGCCGCCGGCACGGCGCGAAAAGTAGGGAAACAAGGAGATTCGCCGGATCAAAATCGAGCACATTACTCGGAATGATACCTTCAAGGCCGCCGCGCAAGCCAGCTTGCCGGCACCGGCGCACCGGGGCCGGCCTGAGCCGCCTGCCGCGGCTCCAGCCCACGCTGCGGCAAATGACACACCTCGGCGATGGCGCTGTGTGAACTCACGCAGCCCGAAACCTGCACCAGGAAGCACATTTCCTTTCCGTTCCGTCACTTGCGCTGGGTTGCACGATTATTGCCCTCTTCCCTACCACCACAGAGCGGCGGTCACTCCCGTCACACCATAACGCCAACCCCATCGAGAAACTTCGGATGAAACGCCTTTCCCGGCTACTGCCACTTTTGTTTTGGCCCCCTTTGTTTTCCCCCGACGCCCAAGCCGCGACCCAGGATTTCACGCTCTACGTCGACGCAGCCACCCTCTCCGTCAACGGCGCCGGCGGAACGGTCATCGATGTGCTGAGCTATTCCGACGGCGGCATGGCCATGACGGCAGTGCCGGGCCCGGTCCTGTCGGTCAGCGAGGGCGACACGGTGAACGTGACCGTGGTCAACCGCCACACGAAAAGCCACAACTTCGTGGTGCAGGGCGTCAGCACCGACACCGCCTCCGCCGCGGCGGGCGGCAGCCATACTTACACCTTCGCCGCGCCGGCCGCGGGAACTTACCTTTACGCCGACACCCTCAACAACCACGTCAACCGGGAGATGGGCCTGTACGGCGCCCTGGTGGTGCGCCCGGCAAACGGCGGGACGACCGCCTGGACCGGCGGGCCCGCTTACGATTTCGAACGGGTCTGGGTCGTCGGGGA
>DATDOO010000227.1:0-4448 GCA_035293245.1 Methylococcaceae bacterium | reverse complement strand
GGCCGCGCCCACCGCCGGTCATGCGATTGGCCATCCAGCCCCAGAACAGGAACAGGAGCGCCAGGGGCAAAAGCCAGTTGAGCAGGAAACTGCTCAGCCAGCCGCTTCCCTGGCGCACCGTGTATTCCACCCCGTGCTGCTCCAGGGTCTTGACCAGTTCGGCGTTCCACAAGGGCACGGTAAGGAAGGGTTTACCTTCGGTTTCCCCGGGCGCGGGCTTCAAGGTGCCGGCGATGGCCTGCTCGGTGACCAGCACCCTGTCCACCTGGCCGGCGCTCACCTGACGGAGGAATTCGCTGTAGGGAATCTCGTTTTCGCGCCCGGTCTGATAACCCTGCCAAAGCCACATCGCCAGGAGCGCCGCCAGCAGGTACCACACCCAGGAGCGGCCCGCCTGTTCCGACCTCCCCGGCCCTGGCCGGGATTCGCCGGCAATCCCCAGCCGGGCCAGGAAGGCCTGCCACCCTTGGCGGATGGAATCCAGGACGTTGTTCGATTCGGGTGACTTGTTCATGGAACCTCCCTTGGCGCAAGTTTCAGGACGATGGAAAGCGCTATTCGAGAGTTTAGACCCCGCGGTTGCAGTTTGACGCAAAAACTTCCCCGCACCGGCCGTTCCATTCACCGGGGCCGGCCGGACAGGGGTCTGCCATGTTCGACGCAGCGCGGGTCTGGTAGTACGATCACGGCAGGGGTTTTACGGGGAGGGGAAGTCCATGAAAGCAATTTTTTTGAGCCTGCTGGCCTTGCTGATGGGCATGGCGGGCGCGGCAACCGCGCAGGCAGAGAACAACGTCCTGTTCATCCTCGACGCGTCCGGCTCGATGAAGAAGATGGCGGGTCACGAATCGCGGATGGACGCCGCCAAGCGCGTGCTGGCCGACACGCTGCGCGACATGCCCAAGGAAGCGCGGCTGGGCCTGATGGCTTACGGGCACCGGCGCGGCAAGGACTGCACGGATATCGAACTGCTGGCGCCGATCGGCGCCGACGACGCGGCGCGGATCGGGGTACAAATCCAGGCCATGCAGCCCAGGGGCGAGACGCCCATCGCCGGGGCCCTGGAACAGGCCGCCCGCTCCTTCGCGGCGCTGAAAGGCCAGAGCAATTCCATCGTCCTGGTCACCGACGGCATCGAAGAGTGCAAGGGCGACCCCTGTGCGGCGGCAAAGGCCGTCGCCGCGGCGGGACTCGATCTGAAAGTGAGTGTGGTGGGTTTCACGCTGGATCGGAAACAGCGCCAGGCCATCGAATGCGTGGCCAATGAAACCGGCGGGAAATATTACGACGCCGGGGATGCCAAAGCCCTGTCCGCAGCGCTGGCACAGGTGCGCGAGCAAGTGGCGAAGGAAGCGCCGCCGCCCGAGGAATTCAACCTGCTCGCCCCCAGGAACGGCGGACAGTTGCTCGCCGCTCCGGAGGAGGAATGGAAGAACATCCTGACGGGCAACGAGAAGGACCAGGCGCGGGTCGCGGTGGGCACGGAGGCGATCTTCGCCTTCAAGGACGAAGCGCCGGCGCGCTTCGACAAGTTCACCATCCTGATCCCCGCCGGCGGCCCTTACATCAAGGAATTCGAGTTGCTGGCCGCCGACGAAATGGCCGGCCCCTACCGCTCCGTCGGCACCTTCGCCACCCAAAACCTGCGCCTGCTCCGCACGCCTTACCAGGAGTTCAAGTTTGCCGAAACGACGGCGCGCTATCTCAAGCTGCGCCTGATCTCCGCCCATGACCGCACCACCGGCGGCTTCCACCTGCTGACCCAGGTGCGGCTCGTCGGCAAGCCGGAAGCGGCGGGCACGGCGCAGCCGGCGGCGCCTGCCGCAGCGGCGGCAGTCGATCTGCTGGCGGCTGCCAACGGCGGCCGGCTCCTCGCGGCCCCCGAAGAGGAATGGAAAAACATCGTGACCGGCCGGGAACAGGATCAAGCACGCGTCGACGCTGGCACGGAGGCGATTTTCGGCTTCAAGGAAGGCCGCCCGGCGACTTTCGGCATGTTTTCCATGCTGGTGCCCGCCAGTGGGCCCTACATCAAGGACTTCGAGTTGTTCGCGGCGGACGAAATGGACGGACCCTATCGCTCCCTCGGCCGGTTCGCCACCCAGAACGCCCGCCTGATGCGATCGCCCTACCAGGATTTCAAGCTGCCCGAAACCACGGCGCGCTACGTGAAACTGAAACTCCTGAGCGCCCACGACCGGACCACGGGCGGTTTCCACCTGCTGTCCCAAGTGCGCCTGCTCGGCACGCTGGACATGGCGCCCGGCGCGGCCCGGCCCGAAGTCGCTCGGACGGGAGCCAACCTGGTGGCGGCCGCGAACGGCGGCCAGATTCTCGCCGCGCCCGACGACGAATGGAAGAACGTCGTCACGGGCCGGGAGCAGGATCAGGCCCGTGTTTATCTCGGCAAGGAAGCGATTTTCGCGTTCAAGGACGAACAGGCCGCGGCCATCGAGGCTTTCGGGCTCCTCATTCCCGCTTCCGGTCCCTACATCAAGGATTTCGAGGTTCTGGTGGCCGACGACCTGAACGGTCCTTACCGCTCTTTAGGCCAGTTCGCCACCCGGAACCTGCGGCTCATGCAAAATCCTTATCAGGTCTTCGCCTTCGCGCCCGTCACCGTCAGATACGTCAAGCTGAAGCTGGTTTCCGCCCACGGCACCACGACCGGGGGATTCCACCTGCTCAATCAGGTCCAGGTGTTGGGACCGGCGAAGTGAAAACCGCTCCGCTGCGCTCACGCGGCAGGCGGACGGCCTTGAACGGAAGGTTCCGCTGGGTCGTGCCCATGGCGGCGTTGTGCGTTGCGCCCGTTCTGGCCGCCGACATTTCGGCGGAAACCATGGGTTATCTGTTCGATGTTCTCGCGCCCTCTTCCCAGCAAGGGTCGGCCACCGCGCCGGCCGCGGCGCAAGCGCTGGATATCCTCCGGCGCGAAAGGTTGCTGGCCGGCGGCCGTCCCGTGACCACCCCGCCCGATCTCGTCGAGTCCTATGGAAAGGCATTGATGCTGGGCAGCCGCGCCAGCCAGTTCGCGGGCGAAATCGCCGCGGTGCACAACGCCATCGCCCGCGGCGGCAAGGCGGGCCTCGAAGATGCCATCAAGGCGGTTTACGTCAAGGCGGGCCGGACCGCGCCGGAGGGCGAGACCCTGGAGCGTCTGGTCAAGGCCGTCCGGGGTGCGGACAGCGGCGCTCCCGAGGAAAGCGAACGCCATACGCTCAGTCGCGACGGCTACACGGTCGAAATAGCCAATCTGCGCGGGGCCGGCCAGTTCCGGGTCGACGTGGTGCGGAAAAACGCCGCCGGGGAAGCGGTCCGCACGGTTTTCGCGGGGGAACGGGTGACGCGCCCCAACGGCGCCGGCCGCCTCGAATCGCGGATCGAGCCGCAGCCGCCGAGAACCCTGTCCGAGTCCGACTCGGCCCGGTTGCGCGAGCGGCTGAACGGCGTCTGGACGGACCAGGACGGCCAGCGCTGGACCATCGCCGGCACCGGCCCCGAAATCCTTGCTTCCGCCGACCGCACCGGCAAGCCGGCGCTGGATTACAGGGGCCGCTTCGTGCTCGGCGACATCGATGCGGTGCATTGGTTCGAAGCCCAGACGGACATGGACGATACCCTGCCCAACGATGTGCGCGCCCAACTCGTCGGCTGGCAGCCCCGACTGGGTTTTCGAATTCGCCTTTCCGCCGGCGAGAGCGGCGACCGGCTCGACGGGACCTGGTCGTCGCAACACGTCACTTACGGCGCCATGGACCACGCGGTCAGCCGCGTGCACGACCCTTACGACCTCACGCTGCGGCTGACCCGTGCACGGGTCCGCGGCACGGCAGCCCTGCCATGAAACCGTCCGGCCGAACATTCGCCGCCCCCCTGCTCGCCCTGGCGTTGTGGCTGATTCCGGCCCATGCCGACCGGGCGGGCGATCTGGTTGCGGCGGAGCAAGCCTATCGCGACGCCCGGGCGGCGGAAAAGGCCGCCAAGGACACGCTCGCCCAGGCCATGGCCGGGGTGGAGCGGGCCCGCAGCGAGGCGGCCGCGGCGGCGCAGGAACAGAACGCCCGCTGGGACCGGGCTTTGCAGGCGATCGAGACCGCCAAGGGCGAGGCGCTCGCCCTGCTCGAAGAGCGTGCCGTCCATCAGGTCGCCGTGGCCAGCGCCCGCGACACCGCCCGCGAGGCGCGCCGCATTTACGACGACGCCGTGCCGGTCTATCAGATACGGGGCCGCAGCGCGTTCCTGGCCGATCTTCCGGAGTGGAAGGCCATCGAACGCCGCGCCGCCGACACGAACGCCGAGTTGCAGCGCATCGTGCGCGAGCGGCAACCGCAGCTTGACGAGGTCGACCGCCGCCTGGCCGACAAGCGCGCCGAGCTTCGGCGGCTGCAGGATGCGGCGGACGAGGCCGCGCGCCTCGCCCCCGCGGACCCGGCCGGCGCCTGGTT
>DATDOO010000226.1:0-6492 GCA_035293245.1 Methylococcaceae bacterium | reverse complement strand
GTCGAGCGCCTGGAGACGACCGGCGGCGAGCCGGCCGCCGATCCTTTTCCTTCCCCGCCCCCGGGAAAAATCTTCCTGCAGGAGGCGAACTGGAACGCGGTCACCCAGGCCATGGTCGAGGTCGTGCACGGCGCGCGCGGCACGGGCAAGGGGATCAACAGGCAACTCGAATACCGCATGGCCGGCAAAACCGGCACCGCCCAGGTGTTTACGGTCAGGCAGGACGAGGAGTACCGGGAAAGCCGCCTGGACGAGGAACTGAAAGACCACGCCTGGTTTATCGCCTACGCCCCAGCGGAAGCGCCGCGCATCGCCGTCGCCGTGATCGCGGAGCACGGTGGCCACGGCGGTTCGGTGGCCGCGCCGATCGCCCGCCAGGTGATCGACCACTACATGAGCGGAAAACCTTGTGCCGTGCCGGTTCTCGATTCCGGCGCCTGTCCGCCGCCGGAAGCGGAAGCGCCCCATGCGCCGGCCAAACCCCAGCGGAAAACGCCATGAAGTTCGACCCCCAGCACAGCCATCTTGCCCTCAACCGTACGCAGTCGTCCGGCTTCATCCAGCGCCTGCACATCGATTTCCCCCTGCTCGTCGGTCTCGGGGTTCTGGTGCTGATCGCCTTCATGGTGCTTTACAGCGCCAGCGGACAAGATCTGACGGTCATCAAGCGACAGGGTTCCCACGTGCTGATCGCCGGCGGCGTCATGCTGGCCGTGGCCCAGTTGCCGCCGCGCTACCTCAAGCTGTACAGCCCGTTTTTCTACGCCGGTTCGGTCCTGCTGTTGCTGGCGGTGATGGCGGTCGGCGAACACAGCAAGGGCGCGCAGCGCTGGCTGGACGTGGGCGTACGCTTCCAGCCCTCGGAGTTCGCCAAGATCGCCACGCCTTTGATGGTCGCCTGGTATTTGGCGGAGCATTCCTTGCCGCCACGCTGGAAAGATCTCGCCGTCGCCGTCTTGCTCATTCTTGTGCCCACCTTGCTGATCGCCAAACAGCCGGATTTGGGGACGGCCCTGCTGGTGGCCAGCGCGGGAGGCGCGGCGCTGTACTTCGCCGGGGCACCGTGGAAATTGATCGGCGGGCTCTGCCTGGCGCTGGCCGCCGCCATGCCGGTGCTGTGGTACAGCCTGCACGATTATCAGCGCGACCGCATCCGCACTTTCCTCGACCCGGAAGCCGACCCGCTGGGCAAGGGTTATCACATCATCCAGTCGAAGATCTCCATCGGCTCCGGGGGCATCTTTGGCAAGGGCTGGCTGAACGGAACCCAGGCGCGCCTGGAATTTCTTCCGGAGAAATCCACCGACTTCATTTTCGCCGTGCTGGCCGAGGAGTTCGGTCTGCTGGGCTGCCTGACGCTGATCGGCGTTTACCTGCTCATCATCGGCCGCTGCCTTTACATCGCCGCCGATGCGCAAGACACTTACGCCCGGCTGGTCGCGGGCAGCCTGGCGCTGACGTTTTTCGTCTACGTGTTCGTCAACATCGGCATGGTCATCGGCGTGCTGCCGGTGGTCGGCGTGCCGCTGCCTTTGGTCAGCTACGGCGGCACCTCGATGGTGACGCTGCTGGCCGGTTTCGGCGTACTGATGTCCATCCACACTCACAAGAAACTCATCCCGTAAATCACCTTGAAACGCCGTACCTCTCTCCTGTTGGCGTGTATCGCCATCCTCGGCGCCTCCAGCGGTTGCGCCACTTCCGGACAGCGCGCCGCGCCGCGCGCCGCTGCGCCCGCCAGCCCGCCGCCACCCGTGGCCGCGCCGGTCGAGGTGCCCGCCGCGCCGGCTCCGCCGTCCTTGACCGCCAACCTGCCCGCCCTGGTGGAAGTGAAAAGTTTCATTCAGGAGATGGCGCACAAGCACGGCTTCGATCCGGACGCGCTGAACCGCCAGTTCGGCCAGACCCAGCCCCAGCGCAAGATCCTCGACGCCATAGCCAGGCCCGCCGAGGCCAAGCCCTGGCACGCCTACCGGCAACTGTTCCTGACCGAGACGCGCATCCAGGACGGCGCGCGTTTCTGGAGCCAGTACGCCCCGATGTTGCAACAGGCGTCGGCGCGCTACGGCGTCCCGCCCGAATATCTGGTCGCCATCCTCGGCGTGGAAACCTCTTACGGCCGCAACACCGGCAGCTATCGGGTCATGGACGCCCTGGCCACCTTGGGTTTTTTCCATCCCAGGCGCGGCGCGTTCTTCCGTTCCGAACTGGAAAACTTCCTGCTGCTGTGCCGCGAGGAACGCATCGACCCGCTCTCCCCGAAAGGCTCCTACGCCGGAGCGATGGGCTTACCGCAATTCATGCCCAGCAGCTTTCGCCGTTTTGCCGCCGATCTCGACGGCGATGCCAAGCGCGACATCTGGACCAATCCCGGCGACGCCGTCGCCAGCGTCGCCAGTTACTTCGCCGCCCACGGCTGGCAGAACGGCGCGCCGGTGGCTTTTCCCGCCCAGGTCAAGGGCGCGGCGTGGCGGAGCCTGCTGGACAGCGAACCCAAACCCGACCATTCCGCCGCCGAAGCCCGGCAAAAAGGGGTGACCACCCCCGCAACCCTGGCGGGAGACACCCCGGTCAAGCTGCTGCAAATGGACGAACTCGACGGCCCCGGCCACTGGCTGACCTTGCAGAACTTCTACGTCATCACCCGTTACAACCACAGTCCGCTGTATGCCATGGCCGTGCACGAACTGGCCCAGGCCATCCGCCAGCGGCATGGATCCGCGTCGTCCATGACAAATCGGCAGGAAAGCCGATTTGCACCGCTGCCAGGCGGCCCGGAGGGTGGCGTACAGAGAGGTACGCCATGACCCATCGCTCCGCCATTGCACTGATCGCGCTGGTTTTTCTGCCTGTCCTGCTGTCCGGCTGCGGTACGCCGGGCAAAAAACCGCCCGTAGCACCGGTCGGACGGGATCTGAGCGCCATTCCCGACGCCGTGCCCAAGATCGAACCCAAAAGCGCCTACGGCAATCCGCCGTCCTACGAGGTGTTCGGCAAGCGTTACGTCGTCCTGCCCGACAGCCGGAATTTCGTCGAGCGCGGACTGGCATCCTGGTACGGCCCCGGCTTTCACGACAAGCTCACCTCGACGCGCGAAACCTACGACATGTACGCCATGACCGCCGCGCACAAGAGCCTGCCGTTGCCCACCTACGCCGAGGTGACCAACCTGAGCAACGGCCGCAAGGTGATCGTGCGCATCAACGATCGCGGCCCTTTCGTCGGGGATCGCGTCATCGACCTGTCCTACGTCGCGGCGTGGAAACTCGGCATCGACGGCCCCGGCACCGCGCCGGTGGAAGTGCGCGCCATCGATCCCTACGAATGGCTGCAGACGCACGGCCGATTGCCCGCCAACGCGCCCATCGCCGTGGGCAACGGCGTCACCATCGTGCCCATCGCCCGCGCCGAACCCGTCATCACCCCGCTGGCCGCCGCGTCTCCGTCTGCGGCTCCCGAACCCGCCAAGCCCGCGGTGGTTTCCAACGGCGGGTATTACGTGCAGGCCGGCGCTTTCGCCAACCCGGACAACGCCCGCAAGCTGCGCGACCTGATCCGCGTGCCGGATGTGGCGGCACGGGTCGTACCGGGCGGCAATTATCATCGCGTCCAGGTCGGGCCGCTCGCCTCGCGCGAAGAAGCCGAGCGGGTGCGCCGGCAACTGGCGCAAAGCGGCATCTACAGCGCCCATCTCATCGATGGCAACGGGCAGCGTCTGGAGCAGTGACGGGGAGGCCGAAGCGGGCGCAAAAAAAGCCCGGGGAGCTTGCGCTGCCCGGGCGAGCCAGATCAATGAGAGGAGGAATCAGAGCACAATGGATTGTGCCGCCGCAGCTTGAGGACTCTGGAACCTTAGCTTGGGGAAAAGGATAGCGGAAGCCGATTTGTTGCGGAATGTGGCAAATTGTCGCATCCATGCGACGGACAAAGAAAAGGCGGGGTCACTGTCGGGGAGGTAAGCCGTAGTGAACCCGCCTTATCAAGGAGGAGGATAACAAACGTACAACTTCATCATCTGTCCACCAGCATCCAGCGGGATGGGCCTGAAGAGTTAGGGTGAATCCTAACAGCGATTTTGTCGGGAAAAAATGCGGCAAATTGTCGCAGAGCCGCGCCGCCGTTGGACAAGGGCGCGGCGGCTGGGCATCATTTTCCCCTAGCCGATCGACCCACGCGCTGCTTATGGAACACTCCGCCGTACTTTCCGCCGATGCCCCGACCCGTAAAAACCTGCACTGGCTGTTCGTGCTGCGCAACTTCGTCCTGGGCGGCGTGGTGCTGGTGCTGCTGCTGTCCGTCTGGGGGCTGAACATCCATCTGCAGACCGCGCCGCTGTGGGGCGTGCTGTCCGTCTATTACGCCGCCAACTGGCTGACCAAGATCCGCCTGGACGCCGACGTGCCGGTGACCGAGTTCGAGTTGATGGTGCAGTTGGGAATCGACATTCTCGCCATGACGGCGATGCTGTATTTCACCGGCGGCGCTACCAATCCGATCGCCTGGTTCTTTCTCCTGCCGCTGATCATCGCCGCGACCATCCTGCCGCATACCTATACCTGGTACCTGGTGGTTTTCTCGGCGGCTTGCTACACCGCGCTCTTGGGCTATTACCGGCCCCTGCCCGACTTGCACCCGGAAATGACGATCCAGGGCATGCCGGCGGAGATGCAGGCGGTCATGGAACACCGCCATCTGGAATTGCACACCTTCGGCATGTGGTTCGGCTTTGTGTTCAGCGCCGGCGTGGTGGCGTATTTCGTCGTGGAGATGGCCTCCACCCTGCGTGAGCAGCAGCGTCGCCTGGCCGAGGCCCGCGAGAGCTTCCTGCGCAACGAGCGCGTGGTCGCCCTCGGCACTTTGGCCGCGGGCGCGGCGCATGAAATGGGCACACCGCTCGGCACCATGGCCATCCTGCTCAAGGATCTGGAGCAGGATTATTCCGGCGAGGCATTCGCCGACCTGCGCAAAAAGGCGCGCATCCTCCGTTCCCAGGTGGATCGTTGCAAGGATGCCCTGTCGGTGATGTCCGCCTCGGCGGGGGAGTTGCGTGCGGTGGAAGGCAGCAAGATGGCGGTGAATCGTTATCTGGACGAGGTGGCCGCCCAGTGGCGCGAACAGCGCCCGGACACGCCGCTGGATTACCGCGCGGAAGGGTTCCGTCCTCCCCCGCCCATCCTGGCCGAGCGCACCTTGACGCACGCGCTGGTCAATATCCTCAACAACGCCGCCGACGTCTCGCCGGAATTCATCGCCCTCGAAGCCCGCTGGAACCGGCAGCGGGTGGTGATCGAAATTCTCGACCGGGGGCCGGGCATCCGTCCGGAAATTTCCGCCCGGCTGGGCAAGGCGCCGCTTTCCACCAAGTCGCAAGGGCTGGGCGTGGGGCTTTTCCTGGCGCATGCCACCGTTGAGCGGCTCGGCGGCACCATCGAAATGAGCGCTCAGCCGGGCGGCGGCACCTTGACGCGCATTTCCGTACCGCTGCTCGCCAATGCCAAGAAGCCGGAGGCGCCGCGTGGACACGACTGACGCCATCACGGAAAGACCCACACTGCTCTTGGTGGACGACGATCCGGTCTTTTGCGATGTGCTCAGGGCCGCGCTGGAAAAACGCCAGTTCGAGGTGCACGTCGCGCTGGACGGGCAGACGGCCATGGCGCTGGCGGACGAGTACGAACCGGAATATGCGGTGATCGACCTGCGCATCGGCCACGAATCCGGGCTGGTGCTGGTCGAAAAACTCGTCGAACTGGACAGCAACACCCGCGTCGTGGTTCTCACCGGCTTTGCCAGCATCGCCACCGCGGTCGAAGCCATCAAGCTCGGCGCCATTCACTATCTCACCAAGCCGGCGGATGCCGACGAAATCGTCGCCGCCCTGCACCGGGACGAAGGCGACGCCAGCGTGAGCATCAAGGAGCGCCCCCTCTCCGTGCGCCGGCTGGAGTGGGAGCACCTGCACAAGGTACTGATGGAGCATGACGGCAACATCTCCGCCGCCGCCCGCTCTTTAGGCATGCACCGCCGCACCCTGCAGCGCAAGCTGGACAAGCGCCCCGTGCGCGAATGACTTGCCCATGCCGATGGAACGCGCCGATCCGCGCCCCCTTCCATCGCCCGGCCTCGGCGAGCGCGCCGACCGCGCGCTCAAGGCTTGCCTCGGCGCTCTGAGCGACACCCTGTCCCGGCATGAGACCGCGCTGCTCGGCGGCGAAAGCGGCGAGACCCTGCACGACTACCGTGTGGCGGTGCGGCGCATCCGCAGTCTCCTGGGGCAATTCGACGCCGTATTCACCGAGCGGCGCGTCCGGCGTTTCCAGGAAGAATTCGCCCGCCTGGCGCGCCTGACCAGTCCGGCGCGCGATCTGGAAGTGTGCGTGGCGGGATTTGCCGGCGGGGAAAGCGTGCTGGAACCCGCCCGCCGCATACTGGAAGCGCGGCTGGAAGCGGCCCGCGCGCAGTTGCGGCGCCACATCGGCACCGCCCGCCACC
>DATDOO010000225.1:0-7845 GCA_035293245.1 Methylococcaceae bacterium | reverse complement strand
GGGTTTCCGCGCCGGCCAGCCCATCCAGCCGGCGCAGGAATTCCGTTCCATAGCGCCGCGCCAGCCCGTCGCGGGGCAGGCGCCACAGGTCGGCCAGGCGGCGGATGCCGGTTTTGAACAGCCGACGCAAGGTCTTGTCCTCCACAAGCAAAGCCGCCACCGGTACGCCGCCCAGAACCGAGCGCAGCGCCTCCCGTTCTTCCACCACCGCTTCCGCGCCAAGCCGCGCCAGCAAGCCGCCGGCCTCGGCCGACGGGGCGACGGCAATGACGGAGTGGTGTCCCTGCTCCAGAAGCCGCCGGCGCAGCTTTTCCCGCAGCCTCTCCACCCCGCCGAACAGCTTGAGGCTGGCGCGGATTTCCAGCAGAAGACTCCCCGGCTGGTCCAGGCTGACCCAGGGAGTGAAATCCAGTCCCGTTTCCGCCAGCTGCTCGAGGGCCTGTTTTTCCGCCAGCGGATCGCGCGGCTGGACGATCAGGCCGGGACACAGGGCGCGGGCGGCGGCCAGCGCCATGCCCGCTTCCACCCCGGCCTGCCGCGCCGCTGGGGAGACCGCATGCAGGCAGGGACGGCCTTTCCGCTCCTCCACCGCCGCCACGGGCAAGGACGGATCGAGACCCAGCACTTCCAGGGCCAGGTCGGGAAAATGGGCGCACAGCCAGAGCCGCTGCTCTACCGTCCGCGGTTCGGCGACGGGGAGAATTCGGATGGAAGCCGGCTTGGCTCCCCCCTTTGGAAAAGGGGGATAGAAAGCTCCGCTATCCGTCGGAGCGGCTTCCTGGACGGGGAAAGGTTCCCGAGCATTCGCAACCATGGCCGCGTCTCATTTCCTTACGCCGGAGCATCCATCAACGCCGTTCGACCACCCCGGCGCTACGCGCCAGCCCTCCTTGGCAAGGAGGGGATCTTCTTTTCTCCCCGCAAGCGGCCGGGATGGTCGACCGAAAGAACCCTCTGGATTCAACAATAAAGACGCGCGGTGCAAGCTGCCGCGGCACTTGAGAATCTCCACCCTTAGCCCCTCCCCCGCCGGCCGCAGCGCGAGGCGCAGCGCCGCATGGCGGGCGCCGCCGGTTTGCAGGGGAAACAGCACCGCCAGCGCCCCGCCCTCCTCGGCGGCCAATTGCAGGCGCCGGGCTTGGTGGTCGGCCAGCCGCTCCGGCCAGGCCAGCGCCATGCCGCAGCGGCCGCTGCGCAAGATTTTTTCCAGGCTCCAGGGAATGTCGCCTTCCCGCGCCTCCACCGCCAGGAAATAAGCCAGGTCGATGCCGGCCTGGATCAGTCCCGGCGCATAGGGCTGATAAGGCGGCGCCACCCAGGCAATCCAGCGCCCGGCTTGCGCGAGGGCAGCCATGGCCGGCAACAGCAGGCGCAATTCGCCGGCGCCCCAGCACGGCAGGCCGATTTCCATCACGCTGCCCAACGGCCAGCCGCCTCCCGGCAACAGGGCATCCAGTTCGGCAAAACCCGTGGCGATCACCGGCCAGGACTTCCCCTGCGAACGCCGCCCGCGCCAGACGGGCTGGCTGCGCAATACCTGTTCCAGCGATTCCGTATCCATGCTCATGCCGGCTCGGTACGGATCACGCCCACCACCACGCCTTCGATGGCCAAGGCTTCCCGCTCCAGATCGACCTCGATCGGCGCGAAATCCGGGTTGGCCGGCTCCAGAAGGGCCTTGCCGCCTTCCAGCCTTAACCGCTTGACCGTCACCTCGTCGGAGAGGCGCGCCACCACGATCTGCCCGGCTCTGGCCTCCGGGGTGCGCCGCACCGCCAGGAGGTCGCCGTCCAGGATGCCGGCGTCGCGCATGCTCAGGCCCCGCACCCTCAGGAGGTAATCGGCCTGGTTGTGGAACAGCTCCGGACCCAGCCGGCAGTAGCGCTCGATATGCTCCGCCGCCAGGATGGGCCGCCCCGCCGCCACCTGGCCGATCAGCGGCAGCCCTTCCTCGGCGGGCCGGAGCAGGCGGATGCCCCGCGAGGCGGCAGGCACCAGCTCGATGGCGCCCTTGCGTGCCAGGGCCTGCAGATGCCCGCGGATGCTGTTGGTGGAACGCACCCGGAAAGCCCGGGTGATTTCGGCGATGGTGGGCGGGAAGCCTTCCTGCATCAGCGTCTTTTCGATGAAGGCGAGGATTTCCCGCTGGCGGTCGGTGAGTGGTTTCATGGTGCCTTTATGGATACTGTTTTTATGTGCAGTATGCTTCGTCTTGCGCAGGGATACAAGAAGGATGGCGTAACGGCCCACCGGCCTGCCCCGCCCGCGGCTTCCAGGAGCGGGACAAATCGATCAGAATGCTTCCTCGTCAACGAACCTGGAGGACGTACCATGGCCGCGCAGCCTCACACCTCCGGCAAGCCAAACGGCTACGAGAGTACCCGCACCGGCTTGGGCGAAGACTCCATCCGCCGGGCGTTTCTGGACAACCTGTTTTACGTCCAGGGGCGATTTCTGGAGGTCGCCACCATCGGCGACCAGTACCAGGCGCTCGCCTACACCATCCGCGACCGCCTGCTGCACCGCTGGGTCAGCACCATCCACACCTACCAGAAAACCAATCCGCGCACGGTCGGCTATCTCTCCGCCGAATACCTGCCCGGCCCTTTCATGGGCAACAACCTGCTCAATCTCGGCATCCGGGAAAACACCCGCAAGGCGCTGGCGGGGCTGGGGATCGACCTGGAGACGCTCATCGCACACGAAGAGGAGCCGGGCCTGGGCAACGGCGGCCTCGGCCGGCTGGCGGCCTGCTTCATGGATTCCCTGGCCACCCTGCAAATCCCCGCCATCAGCTACGGCATCCGCTACGAATTCGGCATCTTCAACCAGGACATCCGCAACGGCAGCCAGGTGGAGATCACCGACAACTGGCTGCACTACGGCAACCCCTGGGAGGTGCGGCGGCCGCACATCGTTTACGAAGTCAAAATAGGCGGCCACACGGAGCAGTACAGCGACGAGCACGGCAACTTCCACGTCCGCTGGTTGCCCCATGAAATTTTCCGCGGCGTGGCCATCGACACGCCCATCCTCGGCCACGGCGTGAACACCGTGAACCTGATGCGCCTGTGGAGCGCGGAAGCGCCGGAAGCTTTCGATTTCAGCGTTTTCAACCGCGGCGACTACTACGGCGCCGTTTTGCGCGAAGTGCGCTCCGAGACCATCAGCAAGATCCTCTATCCCAACGACGAGCCGGACATCGGCAAGCGCCTGCGGCTGCTGCAGCAACACTTCTTCGTCACCTGCTCCCTGCAGGACATGCTGCGCATTCACCTCAGCACCGGCCTACCGGTGGAGCGCTTCCACGAGAAGTTCACCGTCCAGCTCAACGACACCCATCCGGCCATCGCGGTGGCGGAGCTGATGCGCCTGCTGGTGGACGAGCACGGCCTGGGCTGGGATACGGCGTGGAACGTCACCCGCCACACCTTCGCCTACACCAACCACACCCTGCTGCCCGAGGCCCTGGAGAAGTGGTCGGTCCCCCTGTTCGAGAGCCTCCTGCCGCGCCATCTGGAACTGATCTATGAGATCAACGCCCGTTTCCTCAACGAAATCCGTCCCCGCTACCCTTTCGACGAGGAGCGCATCCAGCGGCTGTCGATCATCGACGAAACGGAGCCGCGCTCCGTGCGCATGGCCCATCTGGCCTGCATCGGCAGCTATGCGATCAACGGCGTCGCCGAGCTGCACTGCCGCCTCCTCAAGGAAACCGTGCTGGCGGATTTCCACGCCCTGTGGCCGGAAAAATTCCAGAACAAGACCAACGGCGTAACCCCGCGCCGTTTCCTGATGCTGGTCAACCCGGGGCTCACCAGCCTGCTCAGCAAAACCCTGGGCGACGGCTGGATCGGCGACCTCACCCGCTTGCGCGGCCTGGAACCCCATGCGGACGACGCGGCGTTCCAGGACGAGTGGCGACGCATCAAGCACGAACGCAAGGCGGCGCTCGCCAGAGTCGTCGAGCAGCGCTGCGGGGTGTCCATCGACCCGGACAGCCTGTTCGACGTGCAGGCCAAACGGATTCACGAATACAAGCGCCAGCACCTCAACGTGCTGCACATCGTCACGCTTTACAACCGCCTCAAGCGCAATCCCGCCCTGGACATCACGCCGCGCACCTTCCTGTTCGGCGGCAAGGCGGCGCCGGCCTATTACCTGGCCAAGCTCACCATCCGCCTCGTCAACGCCGTGGCCGACATGGTCAACCGCGACCCGGACGTGGCCGGCCGACTGAAGGTGGTGTTTCTGCCCAACTTCAGCGTCAAGCTCGGCCATTGGGTGTACCCGGCGGCAGACCTGTCCCAGCAAATCTCCCTGGCGGGCAAGGAAGCCTCCGGCACCGGCAACATGAAGTTCTCCATGAACGGCGCGCTGACCATCGGCACGCTGGACGGAGCCAACGTGGAAATCCGCGAGGAGGTCGGCGCGGAAAACTTCTTCCTGTTCGGCCTGACTGCCGACGAAGCCGCGCACCTGCAGGCCGGCGGCTACCGGCCTTGGGAAATCTACTGGAACAATGACGAACTCAAGGAAGCGATCAACCTGATCGGCAGCGGCTTCTTCGCCCAGGGCGACCGGAGCGTGTTCCAGCCCCTCGTCGACCACCTGCTTTCCCAGGACACTTATCTGGCCCTCGCCGACTATGCGGCCTACGTCGCCTGCCAGGACCGCATCGGTGAAACCTACCGCGACAGCCGTCAGTGGACGCGCATGTCCATCCTCAACGTGGCCCGCATCGGCAAGTTCTCCTCGGACCGCTCCATCGCCGAATACTGCCGCGACATGTGGCGGGCCACGCCGGTGCCGGTGGATTTTTAGGGGCGAACTGGTTCGCCCCGTATCTCGGCCTGGTTCTTGGCGAATAAATTCGCCCCTACAGGTTCCGCGCAAGGATGAACGGAAACAGCCGCATGCCCGTCAGCGCAGATGCGCCCCGCTCGCACGCCAGGAGAACCACCCCAGCCCAAGGGTGGCAAAACCGTACAGGCTTTCCACCGGCTGGCGCAGCACCGCGAAGGCGGTCATGGCCAGCGTGCCCAGCAGGAACGCGCCGGGCACCCACGGCCAGCCGGACACTTCCAGGGCGTCGCCCTCCTTCAGCTTCAGACGGATCAGGCCCACAACCGCGGCCGCCGTGGTCAGACCGAGGGTGAAACCGATGTAGGTCAGGAGTCCTTTGAAAGTGGAACTCCACAGGAGCAGCAGGGCCAGAACGCATTGCAAAGCGATGGCCGCGCGCGGCGCGCGCCCGCCGCCGGCCAGGAAGCGCGGCAGCACGCCGTCCAGGGCGATGCGGGCGTATACGCGGGGACCGGCCATCATCATCGCCGACACGGAGGTGGCCAGCGCCAGCGCCACCAGTCCGGACAGCGCGTCGGCCCATCCCTGTCCGCCCAGTGCCCGGGCGGCCACGCGGCCGATGTCCACCCTGCCGGCCAGTTCCACCAGCGGCGCCGCGAACACGAACGCCGCGTTCAGCGCCAGGTAGAGCGCCGTGACCAGGACGGTTCCCAGCAGCAGGGCGCGCGGCAGGGTGCGTTGCGGGTCGCGCACCTCGCCGCCGATGTAGACCGCCGCATTCCACCCGGAATAGCTGAAGAAAACCCACACCAGCGACACGGCGAGAGCGCCCGGCGACGTCGCGCTCACCTCCGCCCCGCTGGGCGGCGCGCCAGGCAGACGCGGCAGGGCCAGCACAATGAATGCGGCCATGAGCAGCACCTTCAGGCCGACGGCGAAATTCTGTACCCAGGCGCCATGCACCGCGTTTTTGGCATGAATGAGGGCGAAGGCCACCAGCAGTACCGAGCCCAACTCCTGGGGCGACCAGCGCGGGAACCAGTCCTTGACGTATTCGCCGAAACCGAACGCGGACGTCGCCAGGGGCGCGGAGAATCCCACCAGCAGCGACACCCAGCCGGCACTGTGGCCGGCGGCCGGATGCAGGGTATGCGACAGGAACACGTATTCGCCGCCCGACTCGGGGAAACGCCTGGCCAGGGCGCCGTAGCTCAAGGCCCCGCAGGTGGCCAGGATTCCGCCCACCAGCCACGCCAGCAGCACCAGCCAGGGGGATCGCAAATCCGCCAGCAGAAAGCCGCTGGTGGTGAACACGCCGGTGCCGATCATACTGGCCACCACCAGGGCCATGGCCGTCGCCAGGCCCAAGGGACGCTGGCCGGCCCAGGTCTTTTCCTGTTCCGGCGTCACGGCGATTTCTTCTTCCGGCTTTCGCCGGTCATGGGCACGAAGCGCACCGGCAGCACCGCCTCCCGGTCCAGACGAATGCCTTTTTTCTTGAGCAGAATCAGCTCCTGGCCGCCCAACTCGCCCACGGGAATAATCATGCGCCCGCCGTCCTTCAATTGCTCCACCAAGGGCTCAGGCACATGATCCGGCGCGGCGGTAACGATGATGGCGTCGAAAGGCGCCGCCTCCGGCCAGCCTCGGTAGCCGTCGCCGGCGCGCACCCGCACGTTGTCGTAACCCAGCCGCTTGAGCAGCGCTTCCGCCTGGCGCGCCAGGGGTTCGACGATCTCGATGCTGTACACCGACGCCACCAGGCCGGACAAAACCGCCGCCTGATAACCGGAACCCGTGCCGATCTCCAGAACCTTGTCGGTGGGCCGCGGATCGAGCTGTTCGGTCATGAAGGCCACTACGTAGGGCTGGGAGATGGTCTGGCCATAGCCGATGGGCAGGGCGTGGTCGGCGTAAGCGTAAGGACGCTGCGCCTCCGGGACAAACTCGTGGCGCGGCACGCTACCCATGGCCTTGAGCACCGCCGGGTTCCTGATGCCGCGCCACAGGCCGGACAACTGCTGCTCGACCATGCGCTGGCGCTCCGCCGCGTAATCTGCCTGCTCGGCCGCCGGGGCAGCGCCGCACCCCAAAGCCCACCCGAGCACCCACACCGCCATCGTTAGGCGTACCGCTGTGTATCGGCTCATGGCAATCTCCCATCCGTCGGTGGCGATACCGGCCCGACAGGAAATCACCCCATCGCCATGCACGATCGCCACAGTGAATCATAGGACAACGGCAACGGACGAAAGTGTGCCGCCCGCGCCGACCTTGGGGCGAGCCGCAATCCCAGCGACCGCCCGCCGGCTAAGAAATGGCGCCCGAACAATGTCGATTCGTTCGAGTCTCATCTTGGGCAAGGATTTGGAGGCCGGTCTTGCCGGCGTCAAGAGCCTCGCGGAACATTTGGCACGTCCGGCGGGGATTCCATTTCGCCCCGCGGGCATTTTTCAACGCAATGCAGGAGCACGGATATGGACGACAAGTACAAACTTCATGGCGCCTTCAGTTGGTGCGAACTGATGACCACCGATGTGGCGAACGCCAGGACTTTTTACGGCAAGCTCTTCAACTGGGCGTTCGAGACCGCGGCCGAGCCCAACACGCACTACACCCTGCTGAAATACGGCGGCGAACAGATGGGCGGCCTAATGGCCATCCCGCCCGCCGCCGAGGGCATGCCGCCAGCCTGGGGCGTGTACGTCACGGTGGACGACGTGGACGCCGCCGCCGAACTCGCGGTGGAACTGGGCGGCAAGGTTTGCCTGCCGCCCCAGGACATTCCCGGAGTCGGCCGCTTCGCTGTCCTGCAGGACCCCCAGGGAGCCACGATCAACGTCATCGCCTACACCTGCATGCCGGACGCGTGATCGCGCCAAGGTAGCCCGGAGGCCCCGCCGCGGGGCGTCCGGGAACGGTGCCGGGAGAACAACGGCGGCGGGTCGTATCGTCGGCGTGGGTTCCCGGACGCGCTAGCGCGCCTCCGGGCTACGGGATGCCGCGCTGCAATCGGCGCAAAGTGGCTTGTCGCCGTTC
>DATDOO010000224.1:0-5410 GCA_035293245.1 Methylococcaceae bacterium | reverse complement strand
GCCGAATTTTCTGGCTGTCCCTGGTACTGCCCTGGCTGCTGGTCATGCTGGCGCCCGATTTTATTGCCGATTGGCCGGGCCTGCCTTCGCCCATTATCCTGCCCGAGACTTATTTCCACGTCACCTATGCCGTGGGCATCGCCGTGTTCGCCCTGGCGCGGTTTCTGCGGCGACGCCTGTCGCTTCCTCCCGCGGGACAAGCGCCGGAGTTTTCCCGCTACCTGGCCGGGCTGCTGATCTCGCTCACTTTGGCGGAAGGCCTCGTCTGGGTCGCGCTTGCCTTGTGGGTGCTGACCCGTGAACCACGCCTGTTTTACACACTCCAATTCATATCCGGCATCGCCCTGTGGCTGCACCGTCCCCAAGCGGACGAAGTGAGACAATTTCCATGAGTCATCATCCCTTTCGCGGCGCACGGTTCGGCCGTAGCCTGCTTCCTTTCGCTTTACCCTTCCTTCTCGTTTTGTCGGCGAGCCCGGCGCGCGCCGACGTCAGCCTGCGCTTCACCCTCCATGACGCCAAGGGCGAGCTGGATGCGGAACCGCTGGTGCTGGTGAAACCCGGCATGGCGCTGCTGCGCGAGAATCCGGAAAAGAAAAAGCGCGAACTGCTTTATCAGCAGGCCAATCGCGCTTTCATCATCGTCGACCACAAACACCGTCGGGTGACCACGGTCAACGAACAGAGCGTCGTCAACCTGGTCGATCAGGCCCAGCAAATGTTCGGCATGATGAAAGGCGTTTCGGATCAGTTGGCTCTCTTGCCGCCGGAACAGCGCGCCAAGGTGGAAAACCTGCTGGGCGGCATCCCTTCGCCCAAGTCTTCCGGCAAATCCGCGCCGGCCATCCAGAAACTCTCCCCCGCCGGGCAGGGCAACGTCGCGGGACTGCCCTGTCGTCGCTATCAGGCAACGGGACCGGGCGGCCCCAAGGCCGACCTGTGTCTGGCCAACGCCACGGAAGCCCGTGTGGCGGCTGCGGACGCCGCCACCTTGCGCGACATGCAGGCGCTGGCTTTGAAACTGGCGCGCGAGGCCGCGCCGGTAGCCGACAAGCTCGATCTGAACGTGCCCACCCTGGGCAACGTCAAGCTCGACGGCATTCTCCTCGCCTTGCGCGATCTATCCGGCGCCAACGGTTTCGACCTGAATCTGGCGGAACTGAAAACCGAGCCGGTCGACGAACTGCCATTGCGCGTGCCGGAAGACTAT
Source organism: Methylococcaceae bacterium (assembly GCA_035293245.1). Classification (GTDB taxonomy): domain Bacteria; phylum Pseudomonadota; class Gammaproteobacteria; order Methylococcales; family Methylococcaceae; genus DATDOO01. The sequence goes on along the minus strand of DATDOO010000224.1, from coordinate 4,200 downwards.
CAACCGCGCCAGTTGTCCATCTTCGGACACTGACCCGCCCCGGCTTCAGGACAGCCGCTGGCGCAAGGGGCTCTGGCGCGGAAAGTGGGCGCGCAGGAACTCCATCTGGTCGCTGAGCACCCGCCGGCCTTGCAGGTAGACGTATTCGGCGTGGGTGGGCGCGAAGGGGATCGCCAGGAGCTGCAGATCGGCCTGCTCCGGGGTGCGCCCGGCCTTGTGGTTGTTGCAGCGCTTGCAGGCGGTGACGACGTTGTTCCAATCGTCCTGCCCACCCTGGCTGATGGGGGTGACGTGATCGCGCGACAGTTCGCCGTGGCTGAAGCGCTGTCCGCAATACAGGCACAGATGGTCGTCGCGGCGGAACAGCGCCGGGTTGTTGAGGGGGGGCGTATAGCGGCCGGCATGGAAAACCGGCTGATAATGGCGGGTGGCGATAATGGAATTGATCTGGAGCCGGGTGCGCAAACCGGTCTTGGCGTTGACTCCGCCGTGCAGGGTGCAGAGCAGCGAGCCGCATACGTAGGCGACCTGACCGAGATGGTGCAGCTTGGCGGCCTCCTGGTAACCGATCCATTCGATCGGCATCCCGGAGGCGTCGGTTCGCAAAATCTGCATATGGCGCGTTTCCATTAAGTTCCTCGTTTTAGTCGTTACATCTACCCAGCCTCGTTTTTCTTCACCACGGAGTCCGTGGGCCTTAGTATTCAAATCCGTTGAAGGATACTCGGAAATTCTTCCGCCCGGCAATCTGTCCCGAGCACCGCGTGCCGCAGTTTCGCGCCATGGGGTGAGTTGTTAGACTGTCTTCGATTGACGATTTTCCCATCGGGAGCGCTGCACGAAGATGAAAATGTCGCCTCGGGAGTTCCGCGACTGGCCGACCCGGCGGATCACGCTACTGGCCATGTCCGGCGTCGGCAAGACGACGCTGGCCAACAAGCTGTGCAAGGACCAGTGGTTCCATTACTCCGGCGACTACCGCATCGGCACCCGCTACCTGGAGGAGCCTATCCTGGACAACATCAAGAAGCAGGCCATGGACGTGCCGTTCCTGCGCGACCTGTTGTTGTCCGATTCCATCTACATCCGCAGCAACATCACGGTGGACAACCTCGCGCCCATTTCCACCTTTCTCGGCAAGATCGGCGATCCGGCGCAAGGCGGCCTGAGCCTGGCCGAATTCAAGCGCCGCCAGGCGCTGCACCGGCGGGCGGAAATCGCCGCCATGCTGGACGTGCCGGAGTTCGTCGCCAAGGCGGAAGACATTTACGGCTACCGGCACTTCATCAACGACGCCGGCGGCAGCGTCTGCGAACTGGACGCGCCGGAAGTCCTGGAGGCGCTGGCGGCGCACACGCTGATCCTGTACCTCAAGGCCACGCCGGAACAGGAAGAGACGCTCATCGAGCGGGCGCGGCGCTCCCCCAAGCCGCTGTATTACCGCGAAGCGTTCCTGGACGACAAGCTGCCGGAGTTTCTGCGCCGGAAAGGCTACGGCGACGCGGAGCGCATGCCGCCGGACGAGTTCGTCGCCTGGGTTTTTCCGGAACTGTTCCGCGCGCGCCTGCCGCGCTACCGGGACATCGCCGACCGCTACGGGTACACCGTCGGCGCCGAAGCCATCGCCGGGGTACGCGACGACCGGGACTTCATCGACCTGGTGGCCGACGCGCTGGCCGCCTAGCCCGCGCGGCCCTTCGTGGACTATTTCACCGATTCGCTGCTCGCGGCGCTCCGGCTCATCGGCAGCTTCGACGCCGCAACCTGGCGGATCGTCGGCACCTCCCTCTACATCGCACTGATTTCCACCCTGCTGGCCGCGCTCGCCGGCATCCCGCTGGGCGTGACGGCGGCCCTCGGCGATTTTCCCGGCCGGCGGGCGCTGCGCCAGTTGCTGCACACCCTCATGGCCATGCCCACGGTAATGATCGGGCTGATTTTCTACGGCCTGCTCAGCCGCCGCGGGCCGCTCGGCGAACTGGGGCTGCTCTATACGCGGCAAGCGGTGATTCTCGGCGAAACCACCCTGATCCTGCCCATCGTCATGAACTTGGCCTGGCAGGCGGTGGAGGACGCCGACCCTGCCCTGGCCACGACCCTCAAAACCCTGGGCGCGAACTTCCGCCAAACCGCGAGTTACCTGGCACGCGAAGTCCGCCGCGCCCTGCTCGCCGCGGCGGTGATGGGCTTCGGCCGCGCCATCGGCGAAATCGGCGCCGCGATGATGCTGGGCGGCAACATCGCCGGGCTCACGCGCACCATGACCACGGCCATCGCCCTGGAAACCGGCAAAGGCGAGTTCGAGCAGGGACTGGCGCTGGGACTGGCCTTGCTCGGCGTTGCCGGCGCGGTCAACGCATTCCTGTTCCGCCTGCGCCCGGAACGCGCGCCATGACGCCCGCATACCGCCTGCAAGGAGTTTCCTGGTCTTACGATGGCCTGGCGCCCGCCCTGCAACTGGACGAACTCGGCATCGAGTCCGCCGGCCTGATTGCGCTCGTCGGCCCCAACGGCGCGGGCAAAACCACCCTGCTGGAAATCCTCGCTTTCCTCAAGGCGCCCCACGAGGGCCGGATCGAATTCTTCGGCCAGCCGGTGCCGGCGAATTGCCCCTTGGCGACGCGGCGACGCGTCACCCTGCTGACCCAGCACCCCAAGCTGTTCGACGGTAGCGTGCTGGACAACGTGGCGCTGGGCCTGAAGCTGCGCGGCGTCGCCGCTCCCGAACGCCTGCTCCGCGCCCGCGCGGCGCTGGAACAGGTCGGCGCGGAGCAACTCGCGGCGCGCAAGGCGCGGGAACTGTCCGGCGGGGAACGCCAGCTCGTCGCCCTGGCGCGCGCCGTGGCCCTGGATACCGAGGTTCTGTTGTGCGACGAACCCTTCGCCGCCCTGGAAAGCGCCGCAGCGACGCGCGTCGAACAGGTCGTGACCCGCCTTGCCCACCGGCAGGGCCGCACCGTGGTGTTCAGCACCCACGACCAGACCCGCGGCATGGCCCTGGCCGACCGGGTGGTCAGTCTGGTCGCCGGGCGGGCGGTGGCCGCCCCGCTCATCAATCTGTTTCATGGCGAAGTACGGGACGGCGCTTTCCGCACCGCCAAGATCGACATTCACCTGCCCGGCAACGTCCGCGAGGGCCGGCATCTGCTCGTCCATCCCGAGGAGTTGATTCTCTCCCTCGAACCGCTCGACGCCAGCCTGCGCAACCGTTTTCACGGGCGCGTCACCGCGGTCGCCGAACAAGGTGCGCAGGTGCTGGTCGGCGTCGAGGCGGGCGAATGCTTCCAGGCACTCGTTACCCGGGAAGCGTTCGCCGAACTTCACCTCGCGCCGGGTGCGCCGGTGTGGGTCAGTTTTAAGGCCACGGCGCTCCGCGTGCTCTAAAATGCGTCCATGAAAATCAACTTTTTCTCCGACATTCATCTGGAATTCGGCCCAATGCCGCTGCCGCTCACCGATGCCGACATCATCGTCGCCGCCGGCGACATCGGCGTGGGGCGGCAGGGAGTCGACTGGCTCCGGAACAGCATCGTGCCGGTGGTCTATGTGGCCGGCAATCACGAATTCTACGGCGGGGAATACGACGAGACCCTGAGGACGCTGCGCCGGCAGGCCATCGGCACGCCGGTCAATTTCCTGCAGAACGAGTATTTCATCCTCGAAGACGTGCGCTTCCTGGGCTGCACGCTGTGGACGAACCTGGGCGACGGGGAAGGCGGCAAGCTGGAAGACATGCGCGCCATCGTCAACGACTTCAAGCAGATTCGCCACGGAAAGCGCCTGTTGATGCTCAGCGACTACATCCTGAAGCACCAGGCGTCCCTGGCCTGGCTGGAAGAGGAACTGTCCCGGCCGTTCCACGGTCCGACGGTGGTCGTCACCCATCACGCGCCGCTGCCCAACTGCTGGAAAGGACTCAGCCACTCCCTCAAGCGCTTCGCTTATTGCAACGACCTGCACGAGCTCATGGAACGTTTCGACATCCCCGTATGGATTCACGGCCATACCCACTTCCTGAACGATATCGTCCACGACCGTACCCGTGTGCTGTGCAATCCGCGCGGATACAACGGGCAGGGTTTGGTGAAAGGGTTCGACCCCTGCCTGACCATCGAAATCTGAGCTCAGTAAGTCTTCACCTCGGCGCCGGGAACAACCGGAGCAGGCGGAGCCGCCGGGGCTGCGGCGGGCGGCTTGCCC
>DATDOO010000223.1:0-53369 GCA_035293245.1 Methylococcaceae bacterium | reverse complement strand
CCCCCAGCCAGTGGCCGAAAGCCGACTGCAACTCGCGGATGAACTGCGGCTCCGGCAAGCCCATCAGCCGTTCCGCCTGCTCTGGATGGCGCGTCCACACCAGCGCGGCCTTGCCGTCCTCCACCGGCAGCAGGGCCAGCGGCCCTTCGGGAGTGAAGCGCTCGAAGGCCGTGCCCTGCGGGTCGACGGCCGGTTTCACGACGGTGGTGACCGCCACCTGGCCGTAGTCGTGCTCACTCTGGCCGATGTCCAGCAGGCGCCGGACGCTGGAATCCCCGCCGTCCGCACCGACCAGCAGCCGGGCGGTGAGCGATTCGCTTCTCCCATCGCGGGACAAGGTGACGCAGACTCCGTCCATGCCCGCTTTCAGGCCGCCCACACGTGCCGGAACGATGCGCTCCACCGCCGTGCGTTCCATGGCCGCCAAGGCTTCGCGCTCCAGGTCGCGGGCGGTGACCACCCAGCCCAGGGCGTCCACCCGCTCGCGTGCCGCGTGCAGGCGCACCTTGCCGGAATGGCCCCGGTCGGAAACGTGGATGTGGCGGATCGGCGTGGCATAAGGCAGCACCGCCGGCCAGACACCCAGGCGTTCCAGGAGCAGCATGGAGCCTTTGGCCAGCGCCAATGCGCGGTCGCCCGCTCCGGCCGACAGGCGCGTTTCGTAGTCCACCGCGTCCACCAGGGCGACGCGCAGGGAAGAGCCGGCCAGCCCCAGCGCCAGAGACATGCCGGCCAGTCCGCCGCCGACGATGAGGATGTCGTATTCGGGAGTTTTCATCGGGTTCCCATGCAGGCTTCGATTTCCGCCACGGTTTTCGGCGCGTCCGCGGTCAGCACCTCATGACCCGCCGGCGTGACGAGGACGTCGTCCTCGATGCGCACGCCGATGCCGCGCCATTTCTTGTCCACCTTGTCGCAATCCGGGGCGATGTACAAGCCCGGCTCCACGGTCAGGGTCATGCCCGGCTCCAGCAGACGCCACTCGTCTTCCACCTTGTAGTCGCCCACGTCGTGCACGTCCATGCCGAGCCAGTGGCCGGTGCGGTGCATGAAGAAGCGCTTGTACTTTTCCCTTTCGATTTGCTTGTCCAGTTTGCCCTTGAGGAGACCGAGGCCGATCAGCCCCTTGGTCAGGGTGCGGACGGCCGCATCGTGGGGTTCGTTCCAGCGCGCGCCGGGACGAATGTGTTCCAGGGCGGAAGCCTGCGCGTCCAGCACCAGTTGGTAGATGGCCCTCTGCTCCGGACTGAAGCGGCCGTTGATGGGGAAGGTGCGGGTGATGTCGGCGGCGTAGTATTCATGCTCGGCGCCGGCGTCGATGAGCAGGAGATCGCCGTCCTTGAGTTCCGCGCCGTTCTCCGTGTAATGCAGCACGCAGGCGTTGCGGCCCGCGGCGACGATGCTCGGATAAGCCGGCGCGCGCAGCCCCGCGAGGGTGAATTCGTGCAGGAGTTCCGCCTCGATCTGGTATTCGCGCATGCCCGGACGGGAGGCGCGCAGGGCCCGCCGGTGGGCGGCGACGGAAACCCTGGCCGCCTCGCGCATGAGGGCGATCTCGCCCTTGCTCTTGAACAGGCGCATCTCGTGCAGGGGCTTTTCCAGCGCCACGAGCTCGTCGGGGGCTTTCACGCCGCTGCGCGCCTTGGCCCGCAGGGTGCGAATCCAGCCCTGCACCCGGGCCGGGAGATCGTTCTCCGCTTCCATGGGAAAATAAATCCGCGTCCGCCCTTCGAGCAGGCCGGGCGCCAGTTTATCCACCTCGCCGATGGGATGGGCCTGGTCGGCGCCATGGTCGCGCCGCGCCCCTTCCAGGCCGGCGTGATGGCCGGTCCACACCGCCTGTTTCGGATCGTATTCCCTGCAGAACAGCACGAATTCGCCATCGGACCGCCCGGGAAGGAAAAACGCCAGGGATTCCGGTTCGTCGAAACCGGTCAGGTAATGGAAATCGCTGTTTTGCCGGTAGGGAAAATCCACGTCCCGATTGCGCTGTGCAGCGGGCGCGCCGGCGATCACCGCCGCCGCGTTCTTGCCGATCCGCCGCAGCAAGCGCTGGCGGCGCGTGTGGAATTCCCTGGGTGAAATCATCTGTAAAACGTAAATTTAAAGTCGCGGCAACCTGGTTTCCCTCATCCCGCCGGGGGCGTCGGGATGAGGGAAACGATCCTGGCAGACAGGGTGCTCCGGTTTCCGGGCGGCTGTTCGCCGCGATCGTATCCGTTTCCCTGGCCCGACTGACGGGGCCGAAGGGATTATGCTAGCATCCCGCCGTCTTCCACAAATCCTTAGGAACGAAAATCGTGAGCGCGGATGTTGCCGATTTCGAGCATGAATTGAACCGTTTGAACGAAAAACTCGACGCGTTGCTGCACCTGTGCGAGCAATTGCACCAGGAGAAGCGCGCCATCCAGGAGCGGCACGACCAACTGCTGCGCGAACGGGCGCAACTGGTGGAAAAAACCGCCTTGGCCCGCGGCCGGGTCGAAGAGATCATGGCCCGCCTCAAGTCTGCGGAATTCGGCGAACCATGAGCCAGACCGCCACGGTAAGGGTGGACATCCTCGGCAAGGAATACCGCATCTCCTGCGAGGAGGAGGAACGGGAAGAACTGGTGGCTGCGGCGCGCTACCTGGACGGCAAGATGCGCATTATCAGCGATCATGGCCGGGTTGTGGGCGCCGAGCGCATCGCCGTCATGGCGGCGCTGAACATTGCCCACGAGCTCATGCAGACGCAGAGTCGCAATGCCGCCGCGCAGCCGCTGCCGGTCAATCTCACCCTGCAGGTCATGGACATGCAGCGCAAGATCGACCGCGCCCTGGATAACGACGCCCAGATGGAACTGCCCCTCGGGGAAGGCTGACCGGCCCTCCCCTCGGGAACCAGTTCGTCAAACGGTGAGCTTGCGCACCCCGTCCTTGCCGCCCAGCAACACCACGTCCGCCGGGCGCAGGGCGAACAGCCCCACCGTCACCACGCCGGGGATATTGTTGATGGTTTTCTCCATCTCCATGGGCTGGAGGATGTCCAGGTTGTGCACGTCCAGGATGGCGTTGCCGTTGTCGGTGACGTAATTCTCCCGCCACGCCGGCCGGCCGCCCAACTTCACCAGTTCGCGCGCCACAAAGCTGCGCGCCATCGGTATCACCTCCACGGGCAGGGGATACTTGCCCAGCACGTCGACGCACTTCGATTCGTCGGCGATACAGACGAATGTCCGGCTGGCGCCGGCGATGATCTTTTCGCGCGTCAGAGCCCCGCCGCCGCCCTTGACGAGTTGGAGACGCGGATTGATTTCGTCCGCGCCATCCACGTATACGTCCAGCGTACCCACCGCGTTGAGGTCGAGCACCGGGATGCCGATTTTTTTCAGACGCTGGGTGCTGCCTTCCGAACTGGAAACGGCGCCTTCGATGCCGCCTTTCACGTCCGCCAGCAAGTCAATAAAATGGTTGGTGGTGGATCCGGTACCGATGCCGATCACGCCCTGTCCCTTCACGTATTCCAGGGCCGCCTCGGCCACCCGCTTTTTCAGTTCATCCTGGGTCACATCTACCTCCGCGAAGAAAAACTCCAAGCATAAAGCCCCACGCAGGTTCTGTCATAGGTTTTCCGCGCTCCATGCACCGCTACATCGAAAAAATTCTCCGCGCCAAAGTGTACGACGTGGCGGTGGAAACCCCGCTCGACCACGTCCCCGGCTTGTCGCGGCGTCTTGACAACACGGTCTTGCTCAAGCGCGAGGACTTGCAGCCGGTTTTTTCCTTCAAGCTGCGCGGCGCGTACAACAAGATCGCCGCCCTGGACGAAGCCACACGCAGAAAAGGCGTCATCGCCGCCTCCGCCGGCAACCATGCCCAGGGCGTGGCGCTCTCCGCCCGGCAGATCGGCATCCGCGCCCAAATCGTCATGCCCTGCACGACCCCGGACATCAAAGTCTCGGCGGTCCGCAATCTGGGAGCAGAGATCGTGCTGTTCGGCGATTCCTACGACGACGCCTGCCAGCACGCCCTGCAACTGGCCGGGGAACGGAACCTGGCCTTCGTCCACCCCTACGACGACCCGGAAGTCATCGCCGGCCAGGGAACCATCGGCATGGAGATTCTTCGCCAGCACACCGGCGACATCCACGCGATATTCGTACCGGTGGGCGGCGGCGGGCTGATCGCCGGGGTGGCGGCTTACGTCAAGTTCGTGCGCCCGGACACCCGGATCATCGGGGTGGAGCCGGAGGATTCCGACTGCCTGCACCGGGCGCTGGCCGCCAAGCGTCGGGTTACGCTCAAGCAGGTCGGCCTGTTCGCCGACGGCGTGGCGGTCAAGCAGGTCGGCGCGGAACCGTTCCGCATCGCCCAGCACTGCGTGGATGGAATCGTGACCGTCAGCACCGACGAAATCTGCGCCGCCATCAAGGACATCTTCGACGACACCCGCTCCATCGCCGAACCGGCCGGCGCCCTGGCCGTCGCGGGACTGAAAAAATATGTCGCCCGCCAGGATTTGCGGGAACGGACGCTGATCGCCATCGACAGCGGCGCCAACATGAATTTCGACCGCCTGCGCCACGTCGCTGAGCGCGCCCAGGTCGGCGAGCAGCGGGAAATGCTGCTGGCGGTCACCATCCCCGAACGTCCCGGAAGTTTTCTGCGCTTCTGCCGCCTGCTGGGGCGGCGCAGCGTCACCGAATTCAATTACCGTTTCTACCATACGGACCGCGCCCAAGTGTTCGTCGGCCTGGAAGCGCGCGAGGGCGGGCATGACCGGGAAAATCTGGTCAAGCACTTGAATTGCGAGGGATTCGAGGTCACGGACATGACCGACAACGAGTTGGCCAAGGAACACGTCCGCTACATGGTAGGCGGCCATGCGCCCCGTCTGCTCGACGAACTGGTGTTCCACTTCGAATTTCCCGAGCGCCCCGGCGCGCTGCTCGAATTTCTCTCCACCATGGGCGGCCGCTGGAACATCAGCCTGTTTCACTACCGCAATCACGGCGCGGCTTACGGCCGCGTGCTGATGGGAGCGCAAGTGCCCAAAAGCGCGCGCCGGGAGTTCCGCGGGTTTCTCGCGGCTTCCGGCTTCGCCTGCCGCGAGGAGACCCACAACCCCGCCTACCGTATGTTCGCCGGCGGTAGCGATGCGAGCGGCTAAACTTACCCTTACACACCCCACCGGAGGAACGACCATGGCTCTTACTGCTGCAGATCTTGTCGCCGAAGCGAAACAACACATCCGCGAACTGGAACCGAAAACCGCCCGGGAATGGCTGGGGAGCGCGCGCATTCTGGACGTGCGCGAGCCGGCGGAATATGCCGCGGGCCACCTGCCCGGCGCGGTCAACATTCCACGCGGCGTGCTGGAGTTCAAGGTCGACGCGCACCCGGCCTTTCAGGACGACAAATCCGCGCCGATTCTGGTGTATTGCCAGACCGGCGGGCGTTCCGCGCTGGCCACGCATGCATTGCTCAAGCTCGGTTATGAAGGCGCCACCAGTCTCGCCGGCGGCTTCAGTTCCTGGCTGGATCAGGGTGGGATTACGGAAAAACCCGCGTGAACGATCGCGAGAGAAAGGGAAATGAAGGAGCGGAGAACCTCCGTCTCGACAAATGGCTGTGGGCGGCGCGTTTCTTCAAGACCCGCCAACTGGCCACCGACGCCATCAACGGCGGCAAGGTGCATCTCAACGGGCAACGGGTAAAACCCGGCAAGGAAATCGCGCCGGGCGCGCGCCTTACCATCCACAAGGAGCAATACGAGTGGGATATCGTGGTAACCGGGTTGTCGCGCCAAAGGCGCCCGGCCGGCGAGGCCGCGCGGTTATACGATGAAACGCCGGAAAGCTGCGCCCGTCGCCAGGCGCGGGTCGCGCAACGGCGCGAAGAGATGGAACTGTTCGGCGATCCCGGCCACCGCCCCAACAAAAAGGAACGCCGCCAGATCCATCGGTTCAAGCAGGGGGAATGAGAACTTATCCCCCGAATCGATACCGGTAAGCGTTGCCGTCGATGCCATCCAGGCTCATGAAGTTGAGTCCCACTTCATAGCCCCCATCACCGCCGGTGAGCGGCGTCACCCAGACTACCGAGGCATAACCTTCCACTTTCAGCCCGGTGAGTCGCACCTTGACCAGATCCAGCTTCGCCAGGCCCGGATCCCTCTCGAAAAGAACCTTGGCGCCGCTGGTGGACAAGTCCTGCAACCTGAAGCCGATCTCCTCGCCGTCGCTGACGACCAGGCCCGAGGCGCGCAGGCTTTTACGATAATGCACCCTGTTTTCCGACATATGCCCTTCCCATCTCCAAATACAGTGGACAGTCGAACCCGCTCACGGCCGATAGTCACTCGGCTCCCCTGCCGGATTCGTTTTGCAACGCTCATAAAATAGCGCAACCGCGCATATCCCGCCAGAGCAACCCAGGAAAACGAACGCCCGGATGAACCGGGCGTCCACATCCACCGAAAATAGCCCCAGGCCTTTCAGCCGTTGATCAGGTAATGGGTCAGAATGCTGGCGACGTAGCCCACGACCACCGCCGGCGTCCATTTCAGATGGCTGAAGAAGGTGTACATGCCGCGGGACGTTCCCATCAGCGCCACCCCGGCCGCCGAACCCACGGACAACATGGAGCCGCCGACGCCCGCGGTCAGCGTCACCAGCATCCATTGATAGATGTCCATGTCCGGATTCATGTTCAGCACCGCGAACATGACCGGGATGTTATCCACCACCGCGGACAACACCCCGATGAGGATATTGGCGGTCGTCGCGCCCATACCGTCGTACATAGCGCTGGAAGCCAGTTCCAGGTAGCCGATGTAGCCCAGGCCGCCCACCGCAAACACCACGCCGAAGAAGAACAGCAAAGTGTCCCACTCCGCGTCGCGCACCCGGTGGAAAATGTCGAAATGGTCCTCGTGGTTGCCGAACAGGATCTTGATCCGGTAACCGTAGAACATCAGGAAGGACAGCCCCACCATCATGCCCATGAACGGAGGCAGGTGCAGGAACTGCTTGAAGCTGACGGCGGTAAAGATGGTCGCGGCAAACAGGCCGCACACCACCCAGGCGCCGGGTCTCAGTTGCACCATTTCTTCGTCCGTTTGGGCGGGAGCCTCGTCGGGAATGGCGAAATGCATGAAAGCCGCCGGCACCACGAAATTCACCACGGAGGGGATGAACAGCTCGAAGAAATCGAAAAACTCCGCCTTGCCGGCCTGCCAGACCATCAGGGTGGTGATGTCGCCGAACGGGCTGAACGCACCGCCGGCATTGGCAGCGATGACGAGGTTGATGAAGCCCAGGGCCACGAACTTGGGGCTATTGGCGCCCACCGCCATCACCACCGCGCCCACCAGCAGGGCGGAGGTCAGGTTGTCCGCGACGGAGGAAAGGAAAAACGTGATGACGCCGGTGATCCAGAACAGTTTGCGGTAACCGAAGCGGCGGCTGATGAGCCAGCAGCGCAACGCCTCGAAAACGTTGCGTTCCGCCATGGCGTTGATGTAGGTCATGGCCACCAGCAGGAACAGGAACAGTTCGGCGTATTCTTCCAGATTGTGCTTGAACGCCGCGTGCACCTGCTCGCCCGGCACGTCGTTGATCTGCGCCAGCCAGGCGACGTGCGCCCAGATGATCCCCGCCGCGAGGATGACCGGCTTGGACTTCCTGAGGTGCGAGTATTCCTCCGTCATCACGAAGGCGTAGGCGATGATGAAAATCAGCACGGCATAAATGCCGCGCTGAGTTCCCGTGAGCCCCAGGTTTTGCAGTTCCTCGGCCGCCCACGACCATTCCGGCAGTAGCAGCAGCGCCAGTGAGACCAGTGAAAATGAAATCGCGCGTAACAATGCAGTGCCCTCTTCTTTTTTTGACCTTCCGCCCGGCGCGAAAGCTCGGTGATGTCGGATCGCCCCGTGAGCGCCAACAAAATCGCCCGCCGGGAACCTTAACTTCCTCATTTCATTATACTGAGCAGCGCGCTCGAAGTCATAACCGTCCCCTGCGGACCGCCTTTTCGACGGCACGGCGCCCCTCTTTCCCCTGCCTGGGCCCGTATGTCCCATCACTGCGAAGACAAAGACTGTGAACTCGCCGCCTTGCGGCAGCAGCAAAGTTCGGTGCTGCGCTGGGCGCTGGCGATCAACACGGCCATGTTTCTGGTCGAAATCGCGGCGGGCTGGTTGGCACACTCCACAGCGCTGCTGGCCGACGCCCTGGATATGCTGAGCGATGCCCTGGCGTACGCCTTCACCCTGTGGGTGCTGGAGCGCGGCCCGCGCTGGCGTGCGGTCTCGGCGCTGCTCAAAGGGATTGCCATGTTTGCCGGCGGCATCCTGGTATTGGCCGAAGCGCGGGAGAAAGTGCTCGACCCCGTGCTTCCCGACGCCGGCATCATCGCCCTGACCGCCGCCGCCGCGCTGCTCGCCAACCTGTTGTGCCTGCGTCTGCTATGGCGGCATCGGGCCGACGACATCGATCTGAAGGCGGTGTGGCTGTGCTCGCGCAACGACGTGCTGGCCAACGTCGGCGTGCTGCTCGCCGCGGGCGGGGTGGCCTGGAGCGGAACCCTGTGGCCGGACCTGGCGCTCGGCGTGGTCATTGCCGTCATCGTCCTGGATTCGGCGCTGCACATCATGAGAGGCGCCCTGCGGCAACTTGCCGAATAAACCGGACTGCATCGATAATACGATCGGAAAAACCATAAAAAAGTCCGGGGCAATCGATGGCCAAAAGAAGCAAGAACGTCGTAATCGATGCTGACGAGGCGCCACCCGAGGTACTCCCCGTCGATCCGGAAGAACTGGACGGCGGTCAGGATACCCTGGTGGTGGTAGGTATCGGCGCATCCGCCGGCGGCCTGGAAGCCCTCAAGCTGCTCCTCCCCAACCTACCGGCGAAGGCCAATCTGACCTATGTGATCGCCCAGCATCTGGACCCCAAACACCGCAGCATGCTGGTGGGGCTGTTGGCGGGCAGCACCCCCATGAAGGTCATGGAGATCAAGCACGGCCAGGAAGTGAGTCCCGGGGAAATCTACCTGTGCCCACCGGGCAAGAACGTCACCATTGCCGCCGGCAAGCTCAAGCTTTCCAATCCCACCGCCCCCATCGGCCCCAAGCCATCGGTCGACTATTTCTTTACTTCACTGGCGGAGGACAAAGGCGAGAATGCCGTGGGCATCATCCTGTCCGGGACTGGTTCCGACGGCGCCGGCGGCATCCGCGCCCTCAAGGCCGGCGGCGGCATCACCATCGTTCAGGACCCGGCCACCAGCAAGTTCAACGGCATGCCCCAGTCGGCCATTTCCACCCGGCACGTGGACCTGGTGTTGCCGCCGGAAAAGATCGGCCTCGAACTCATCGAGATCACTCGCCATCCCCGCGGCAATTTCCTCACCCTGCAGGAAGGCGAGGTACCCGACGACATGCACCGCATCCTGCGGATGCTGCTCGCCCGCACCGGCGCCGATTTCGCGGATTACAAGGTCAACACCCTGGAGCGGCGCATCAAGCGCCGCATGGCCATCCACAAACTGGACACCCTGCCCGACTACCTGGCTTACCTGGAAAAATCCGCCAACGAACTGGACTTGTTGCAGCAGGACATCCTCATCTCGGTCACCGCCTTTTTCCGCGACGAGGAGGCGTTCCGCTCCCTGGAAAGCGCGCTGAAGGGTCTCATCGAAAGCAAGAACCCCGGCGACGACATCCGCATCTGGATCGCCGGCTGCGCTTCCGGCGAAGAGCCTTACTCCATCGCCATTCTGCTGGACAGGCTGCTGGGAGCGCGCAAGAGCGAGTTCCACATCCAGATTTTCGGCACCGACCTGGACGAGGACGCCATCCTGCGCGCCAGGAAAGGCATTTATCCGGACAGCAGCATCGCCGAGGTAGACGAAGCCATTTTAGAGCGCTACTTCAGCCGCGTGGAAAGCAGCTTTCAGGTCGTCAAGGGCATCCGGGAGATGGTGGTGTTCGCCAAGCAGAACATGCTCAAGGACCCGCCCTTCTCCAGGCTTGACCTCATCAGTTGCCGCAACGTGCTGATTTATTTCCAGGCACGGGTGCAGAAGCGGCTTTTGCCCATGTTCCACTACGTCCTCAACCCCGGAGGCTACCTGTTCCTGGGCAAATCCGAATCCATCGGCGAGTTCGCCGACCTGTTCGAACCCCTCAACAAGCGCTGGAAGGTATTCCGCCGCAAGGGAACCCTCCCCTCCTCCCAGCAGGGCCTGCAAGACTATTTCCCCACCACCCGCTACCAACCCAACATGGAGGCCTTCAAACCGGAAAAGGCGCCGACCATCAAGGACCTCATCCACTCGGCGATCATGGAGGTCTACAGCCCCTGCGGGGTGCTGATCGACGAGCGCCTGCAGTTGCGTCACGTGCTCGGGGACGTGGATCCCTATCTGCGCCTTCGGCCCGGCGACGCGGACCTCAACATCGTCAACCTGGCCCGGGACGAACTGCGTCTGGACGTGCGCACCCTGGTCTACAAAGCGGCGCGGGAACGGCTGCCCTTGCGCAGCGGAAGGTTGCGCATGCCGGGCAAGGAAGGCGACCGGGCCATCAACATCCATGTGCGGCCGCTGGTGCAGGCCGATCCCGCCAATGGGGCGCTGCTGGTGCTCTTCGAGGAGGACCTGTTACCCAGCGACGTTCCAGCCTTCACCGCGGAAGCGGGTTCGGAAGACCCGCGGCTGAGGGAACTGGAGGAAGAACTGGCCATGACCCGCGAGCGGCTCCAGACCACCGTGGAGGAACTGGAAACCGCCAACGAGGAGCTTCAGTCCCTCAACGAGGAATTGCAGTCGGCCAACGAGGAGTTGCAATCTTCCAACGAGGAACTGGAAACCGCCAACGAGGAACTCCAGTCCACCAACGAAGAGCTCACCACCGTCAACGAGGAACTGCAGGTCAAGTCAGCCGAACTGGCCGCGGCCAACACGGACATGGAAAACATCCTCGGCAGCGTCGGCGACCCGCTGCTGGTGGTGGACAAGGATCTCAAGGTCACCCGCTTCACCCCCCAGGCGCGCAAGCTGTTTTCCCTAAGCTCCCTGGACGTGGGCCAAGTCATCACCACCATTCCCTGCAAGCTGGCGCTGCCTACCCTGCGGGACGACCTGCTCAAGGTCATCGACCTGGAAGAATCCTTGGAGCGCGTCATCGAAAGCAACGGCGTCATTTACCAGATGCGCGTCCTGCCGTATTTTTCCGAACACCAGAACAGTTCCGGGGCGGTGCTGGTGTTCCACGACCAGACCCGTCAATTGCGCACCCAGGAAGAACTGCACGAGAGCGAGGCGCTGCTGCGGGCCATTTTCAACAACGTCCTCTACGGTATCGTCAGCATTACCGAGCACGGAATCATCGAGACCTTCAATCCCACGGCAGAGAACATTTTCGGCTACTCCGCCAGCGAAGTGGCGGGACTCAACGTCAGTGCCCTCATGCCGGAGCCGGTGCGCCATCAGCACGACGACTATCTGACTCGCTACCTCCGCACGGGCGAAGGATCCATCGTGGGCAAAACCCGCCTGGTGGAGGGATTGCGCAAGGACGGGAGGCGGATCGCGTTGCAATTGACCGTCAGCGAATCGCGGGTGAACGGCCGGCGCGTTTTCATCGGCATGTGCTGCGAGCCGGGCGCCTGCACCATCGTCAAAAGCCCGGCGGCCTCATGAGGCGGGTATGTCGCGCACCCGCTCGCCCGCCGAGCACGGGGAGGATGCATGCGCCGCCTCGGTGACGATGCCGGCGATGCGGAACAACTGCGCCGCCGGATCAAGGACCTGGAAGCGCAACTGTTCCAGCACCAGCAGTTGGATGAGCGGCTTCGCGCCACGCTTCAGGAACTCAGCGTTCACCAGGAAGAACTGCGCACCCAGAATGAAGAGCTTCTGGAGATGCAGCGCACGCTGGAAAACTCCCGGCAGAAATACGCCCATCTTTTCGACTTCGCCCCCATCGGCTATCTGGGTCTCAGTCCCCAGGGCATCGTCCGCGAGATCAACCTGACCGGCGCGGAAATGTTCGGCTACCCGCGTGGTCGGCTGCTGGGCAAACCTTTCCTCCTGTATGTGGCGGAAACCGACCACGACGCCTTGGGCCGGCACCTGCGGCGGGTCTTCGGCGGCGAAGAAGCCGTCGTGGAACTGGAACTCTTGCGCCGCGACGCGCCCTCCCTGCCGGTGGAACTCGTGAGCGTTCCCATGCGTGACGATTCCGGGAAACCGGTCGGCTGCCGCTCCACGTTTTCCGACATCACCCGCCGTCGCCAGGCCGAGGACCAGATGCGCCTCGGTACGACGGTGCTGGAGCACATCCCCCAGGGGGTGATGGTCACCGACGCCGAGACCCGCGTTCTCTCCGTCAACCGCGCTTTCGAGCACATTACCGGCTACCGCGGACGGGAAATCCTGGGCCGCACGCCGCGCATCCTCCAGTCCGGCCGCCAGGATCGGGACTTTTACGAACGGATGTGGGCCGGCCTGACCGAAAAAGGGTGTTGGGAAGGCGAAATCTGGAACCGGCGCAAAAGCGGGGAAATCTATCCGGAATGGCTCGACATCCTCACCATCCGCACACCGCACGGCCAGGTGCGCAATTACATCGGAATCTTTTCCGACATCACCCGCCAGGAAGAGGTGCGCCGCCGGCTCCACGATCTGGCCTATTACGACCCCCTCACGGGCCTGCCCAACCGCCACCTGTTCCAGGACCGCCTGCGGCACGCCCTCGCCCAGGCCCGCCGTTACGGCCAGCGGGTCGGGCTGATGTTCATCGACCTCGACCGCTTCAAGCTGCTCAACGACACCCTGGGGCACAACTACGGCGATCTCCTGCTCAAGCATGTCGCCGAGCGGCTCAAGCAATGCATGCGGCAGGTGGACACCGTGTCCCGCATGGGGGGCGACGAATTCACCGTGCTGCTGCCGGGGGTGAAGGAAACCGAAACCAGCGAACTGGTGGCGCAAAAGCTGCTGGCTGCGCTGAACGTGCCGCTCGACCTGGACGGACATTCCTATTACATCGGGGCGAGCATCGGCATCAGCCACTATCCGGACGACGGCGAGGAGCCGGAAATCCTGATCAAGAACGCCGATACGGCCATGTACCAGGCCAAAGGCCAGGGACGCAACCAGTTCCAGGTTTTCGAGGGGACAATGTCGGATGGGTCGTCGGAACGGCTGGGTCTGGAAAACGACCTGAGGCGGGCGTTGGAACGGCGTGAAATCGAAGTGCATTACCAACCGCAGATCGACATCAAAACCGGCGCGCCCTGCGGGGTGGAGGCCCTGATGCGCTGGCGGCATCCGCAACGGGGCTTGGTCGCACCGGCGTCGTTCATCCCGCTCGCGGAAGAAATCGGCATCATCCACGAATTGGGCGACTGGATCCTGCGCCAGGCCTGCGTCCAGATCAGGACCTGGCATGGCCAAGGCATGGACAAGCTGCGGGTAGCCGTGAATCTTTCGCCCCACCAGTTTCTGCTCAAGGACCTGCCCTATCGCATCGGAGCCCTGCTGCGCGAAACCGAACTGGACCCCGCGCAACTGGAGTTGGAGATCACCGAAAGCACCACCATGCCCAATCTGGAGCACAGCATCCGCACCCTGGAAGCGCTGCGGGACATGCAGGTGAAAATCGCCATGGACGACTTCGGCACCGGTTTTTCCTCGCTCAACTATCTTCAGCGCCTGCCCATCCACGCCCTGAAGATCGACCGGGGCTTCGTGGCCGGCATCCCCGACGGCGACGCCACGCTGATCACCCGAACCATCATCCAGATGGCCCGCGGGCTGGGGTTGCGCGTCGTCGCCGAAGGCATCGAAACGGCCGAGCAACTGGCGTTCCTGCAGGCCCAAGGCTGCGATGAAGGCCAGGGCTATTACTTCAGCGAGCCGGTTCCCGCGGCGGAATGCCGTCTGTTCCTCGACCAGCGCGGCACGCCGGATTCTCCGCGCACGGTTTGACGCACTCGGGGATTCCCCGTTCCGCTCAATGGCCTAAGCGTTCGGGCTATAATGCGCTCAAAGGGCGGTTTTTCCCGCTTGCGTATTCCCCGAACCGGACTATCGATACCCATGAAGGTCAATGTCGCGCTGATCAAGCTGCTGCAGTTCATCACATTCTCCCTGTTTCTCTTTTCCGCAATGATTTACGAAGGTACGTTCCTGCTCCTGCCCCTGGATGTGCTTTACCAGGTAACGCGCGGCTTGCAGATGCTGGGGGTGCCGTCCGTGCCGGCCTTGGCCGCCGCCTGCGGGGTACTGGCTTATGGGGGCTACGCGCTGTGGAAGCGCGCCAGCCTGTGCGAAGCCGTCGTGGAAACCGGCATGGAACTGTTTCTGTTCGGTACGCGGCAAGTGCGGCGCTTCGACGCTCTGGCCGCGAAGAGCGGCGCCGAAGCGTAACGGCGCTCCGCGTAAACCGGTACAGAATCACGCGGAGCGTCTTCTTCCACCCGTCGCGCACCTACCGAGGGCTCGCAACCATGGCCCAACCCTCTCCGCCCACCGAGCGCAAGCTGGTCGTCGCCATCTCCTCACGGGCGCTGTTCGACCTGGACGAGTCGCACCGGATTTTCGAGACCGAAGGCAAGGAAGCGTTCTGCCGTTACCAGATCGAGCGGGAGGATGAGCCGCTCGCGCCCGGCGTGGCCTTCAACCTGGTCAAGAAGCTGCTGGCGCTCAACGGGGAATTGCCGTCTCCAGTGGTGGAAGTGATTCTCCTCTCGCGCAACAGCGCCGACACGGGGCTGCGCATTTTCAATTCCATCCAGCATCACCAACTGCGCATCGCCCGCGCCGCTTTCACCAGCGGCGATTCGCCCTTCGCTTACGTGGCGGCCTTCAACGCCCACCTGTTCCTCTCCAGCCACGCCCAGGATGTGATCCAGGCCCTCGACGCGGGACAGGCCGCCGCCACCATTCTGTCCTCCAATCCCGACGGCAACCCGTCCGACCAGTTGCGCATCGCTTTCGACGGCGACGCGGTGCTGTTCTCGGACGAATCGGAACGCATTTACAAGACCCAGGGGCTGGACGCCTTCACGGAAAACGAGAAGCTGGCGGCGAAAACCCCGTTGTCCGGCGGGCCGTTCAAGTCGTTCCTCGCCGCTCTGCACCATATCCAGACCCGCTTCGACCCGGAAAAGTCCCCGATCCGCACCGCCCTCATCACCGCCCGCTCCGCCCCGGCGCACGAACGGGTGGTGCGCACCCTGCGCGCCTGGAACATCCGCATCGACGAGGCGCTGTTCCTCGGCGGCATGGAAAAGGGCCCGTTTCTGCACGCTTTCGGCGCGGACATCTTCTTCGACGACCAGAAGGGCCATTGCGAGTCGGCCAGCCCGCACGTGGCGACCGGACACGTGCCGCACGGCGTGGCCAATCAGGTTTCCTGAGCCGGCCGATGAACGACTATCCCCTGGAATTCCGCAATCTCCTCATCGCCCTGGCCCTCGGATTGCTCATCGGGCTGCAGCGCGGCTGGACGGAGCGCGGCGGGGAGGAAGGCTCACGGGTCGCCGGCATTCGTACTTTCGGCCTGATCAGCCTGCTGGGGGCCTTATGGCAGCTCCTTTCCGCCGCCCACGGCCCGCTGACGCTGGCCGTGGCTTTCGGCGCCTTCGCCCTGCTCATCGTGGCCGGCGCCGTGCTGGAAATCCGCGGCAAGAACAACTACAGCATCACCACCCCGGTCGCGGCGCTCGTCGCCTTCGCCCTCGGCGCGCTGGCCATGGCCGGCCATCTGGCGCTGGCGGCTGCCGCATCGGTGCTCACTACCGTGCTGCTCGGGCTCAAGCCGGTGCTGCACGGCTGGCTGCGCCGCCTGGAGCCGCGCGAACTGAACGCGACGTTCATGCTGCTGCTGATTTCCGTGGTGCTGTTGCCGGTGCTGCCCGACCGCACCTTCGACCCCTGGCAAGCGCTCAATCCCTACAAGATCTGGTGGATGGTGGTGCTCATCAGCGCCATTTCCTTTTCCGGCTATTTCGCCATCAAGACCGTCGGCGCCGGCCGGGGCATCCTGCTGACCGGCCTGTTCGCGGGCCTGGCGTCTTCGACGGCGGCGACCCTGAGCCTGTCCCGGCTGGCCAAGAAGCACCCCGCGCTGCACCGCCTCGCCGCCGCCGGCGTGTGCGCCGCCTCGGCGACCATGTTTGTGCGCATGCTGCTGGTGGTGGGATTCGTCCAGCCCGCGCTGCTCAAGCCATTGGCCGCACCGCTGCTGGCCATGGCCGGCGTCGGCTACCTCTCCCTGTACTGGCAGCTGCGCGGCTGCTGCGACGAACTGGAAGAGGAAGCCATGCTGCTGGTCAATCCCTTCGAATTCGGCGTGGCGCTGCGCTTCGGGGCGCTGCTGGCCGTCATCCTGCTGCTGACGCGCGTCCTCGCCGACCGCTACGGCAGCGCGGGGCTTTACCTGCTGGCGGGGATCTCGGGCATGAGCGACGTGGACGCCATCACCCTCTCCATCGCCCCGCTGGCCGGCGAGTCGCTGGGCATGGACACCGCGACCTACGCCATCGTGCTGGCGTCGGCGGCCAATACCCTGGTCAAGGGACTGCTGGCCGCCTTCATTGCGGGCGGGACGATGGCGCGCGTCGTGGGCGGGGTGTTTACGCTCTCCATTCTTGCCGGCGCGGCTGCTCTGGCGGTCAATGAATTGATTTGAGTTCCAGACGGAGCACCAGCCCACCGGGGGTCAGCTCTTCAACCGAATCCAATAGCAGACCCGCCTGACGGCAGTTCTCCACGGTGCGGCGGTTGATGTTCGCGCCCACCAGCCGCACTACGAGCGGATTGAGACGATCCATGCACCACCCCAGAACGGGTTGCTCGCTGCGCACGTGTTCCAGCAGGAAAATCCTGCCGCCGGGCTTCAGCACCCGTTTCAGTTCGCGCAAGCCGGCGACCGGATCGGGCACGGAACAGAAAACGAAGGTGCCGACGACGGCGTCGAAGCTGCCGTCCGGAAACGCAAGTTGCTGGGCATCCATCTGGGACAGGGAAACTTCAGCCCCAAGTTGCTCCTTACGCTTCAGCGCGCGCCACAACATGCCCGCACTCAGGTCGACGGCCGTCACCGCCGCGCCCGGTGGGTAGTGGGGCAGGTTTTTTCCGGTGCCGACGCCGATTTCCAGCACCCGCCCGGGCGGAACCCTGGCCCACAAGGCGTGCCGCCAGGGCCGGAAACGCCTTTCCATCAGGGCTTCGAGCGCGTCGAAGCAGAAGGCGATCCGGTCGTAGCGGCGCTGGGTGGTGCGGGTGGCGTCTTCTGCGGACATGCGGTCGTTCATCCGAAAGGCCAAGGGGCTATTCGCCGAGGAGGTGCAGGACCACCTCCCGGCGGTGCCCCGCGGTGCGATGCTCCCACAGATAAATCCCTTGCCAGGCGCCGAGGGCGAGCCGGCCGTCGAGGAGAGGAATGGAGAGCTGGGTTTGGGTCAGTGCGGTGCGCACGTGGGCAGGCATGTCGTCGGAACCTTCCAGAGTGTGTTCGAAAAGCGGGGCGCCGTCCCGAACCAGGCGCGCGAAGAAGCGTTCCAGGTCGGCGCGCACGTCGGGGTCGGCGTTTTCCTGGATAAGCAGGCTCGCCGAGGTGTGGCGGCAGAAGACGGTGAGCAGGCCGTTCCGCAGGGCGCTGTCGCCCACGAACTGGCGCACCGCGTGGGTGAAGTCCGTGAGGCCGCGGCCGCGGGTGGCGAGGGCGAGGGTTTTGCTGGTGGAAGCCAAAGCCATGGGAATACCGGACGCAGGTGGGTCGGAGTGAGGATTGTGGCCGTCCCGGCCGGACCGTTTCAAGTTTTATCCCGCCGCCGGCGCTGGAACCGCACCCGTCCGCGCGGTTACCATCCGCCCCGCATCCGGAACACCTTCGAAAACGCCATGAAAATCCTGTACCTCCACGGCTGGCATTCGGTCCCTTTCGGCGTCAAGCCCGCCTATCTCATCGAACACGGCCTGGAATTGATCCAGCCCGCGCTGCCCGACGACGACTTCGATGCGGCGGTGCGCCTCGCCCAGGAAGCATTCGACACGCAGCCTCCGGCCATCGTGGCGGGCTCCAGCCGCGGTGGGGCCATCGCCATGAACCTCCGCTCGGGCGATGCCCGGCTGGTCCTGCTCTGTCCCGCCTGGAAACGCTGGGGAACGGCGCGGACGGTCAAGCCCGGTACGCGGATTCTGCACGCCCGCGAGGACGACGTCGTGCCATTCGCCGACAGCCTGGAGCTGCTTGAGAACAGCGGCCTGCCCGAGTCCAGCCTGATCACGGTCGGTCACGAACACCGCCTGGCCGATCCGGAATCCCTGCAGGCCCTGCTGTCGGCGTTGCAAGGGTAACTAACTCAAGGCCTCTCCCGCTCAGGACTCCGTTTCCCGCCGGTACACGTCCTCGAAACGCACAATGTCGTCCTCGCCCAGATAGGCGCCGGACTGGACCTCGATGAGATGCAAGGGAATCTGGCCGGGATTTTCCAGCCGGTGCTTCACGCCCAGGGGGATGTAGGTGGACTGGTTTTCGCTCACCAGTTCCGTCTCGCCGTCGCGGGTGATGCGCGCCGTGCCGGTGACCACCACCCAGTGCTCGGCCCGGTGATGGTGCATCTGCAGGGACAGCTTTGCGCCGGGGTTCACCATGATGCGCTTCACCTGGAAGCGCGCTCCGGCATCGATGCCTTCGTACCATCCCCAGGGCCGGTAAACCCTGGTATGGAACAGGTGTTCGGAACGCCCGGCGGCCTTCAAATGCTCGACCACCTTTTTCACGTCCTGGGCGCTGTCCTTATGCGCCACCAGCACGGCGTCCCGGGTTTCCACGATCACCGCGTCGGAGATGCCGAGCACCGCCACGATGCGGCTTTCCGCGCGCACGAAGGAGTTGGACACCCCCGCCGCGAACACGTCGCCGCGCAGCACGTTGCCGTCGGCGTCCTTGCCGCCCGTATCCCACAACGCCGACCAGGAGCCGATGTCGCTCCAGCCGATGTCGACGGGAACCACCGCCGCCTTGCTCGTGTGTTCCATGACCGCGTAGTCGATGGATTCCGACGGGCAGCTTTTGAATGCCGTCTCGTCCAGGCGAACAAAGTCCAGGTCCGCCCGCGCCGCTTGCATGGCTTCCCGGCTCGCTTGGGCGATTGCGGGGCGAAACGCCTCCAGTTCGGTCAGGTAGGTTTTCGCCTGGAACAGGAACATGCCGCTGTTCCAGTAATAACCGCCCTCCGCCAGATAGGCCGATGCCGTCCGTTCGTCGGGTTTTTCCACGAAACGTTCGACCCGGTACACGCCTTCCCCAGCCAGTGGCTGACCCTGGCAAATGTAGCCGTAGCCCGTTTCGGGACGGTCGGGCACGATGCCGAACGTCACCAGATTGCCATCAGCCACGGCGTGGCCGGCGCGCGCGACGGCCTGTTGAAAGGCGTCCACGTCCAGGATCAGATGATCGGCGGGCAACACCAGCATCACCGCGTCCTCGTCCCGCCGCAGCAATTCATACGCCGCCGCCGCGATGGCCGGCGCCGTGTTGCGGCCCACCGGCTCCAGGAAAATCGCCAGGGGACTCACGTCCAGTTCCCGCAGTTGCTCAGCCACCAGAAACCGGTGGCCGTGATTGCACACCAGCAGCGGGTCGGCCACGGCGGGCAAGCCCGTCAGGCGCAGGACGGTTTCCTGCAGCAGCGACCGGTCGGAAGCCAGGGGCAACAACTGCTTGGGATAGGCCTCGCGGGAGAGGGGCCACAGCCGCGTGCCGGAGCCGCCGGAAAGAATCACCGGATAGAGGGTCATGGTTGGCAGT
The DNA here is from genome assembly GCA_035293245.1 of Methylococcaceae bacterium. Lineage (GTDB taxonomy): Bacteria > Pseudomonadota > Gammaproteobacteria > Methylococcales > Methylococcaceae > DATDOO01. The sequence continues at coordinate 33,554 of DATDOO010000223.1, read as the reverse complement.
CCTTTAAGGGATATTCGATGGGTCGCCCGGCGCCGGATCGGATTTGCAGGGGGGCGCATGGGGACGATGTCCGACGGTTGTCCTCGCCTTCATTGCGCACCGTAACCCACCGTTCGGCCGTCAACATTCCGATCACAACGCGGGGCTAAACCGAGACGGTTTTCAGCGCCACCAGCACAAACGCGCCCATCGCCCCGCCCCACAAGACGCGGGACGTGAAGCGCGGCTTCCTCAGCACGAATTCGACGCCATAGAGCATCACCGCCGATTCCGCCGCCAGCTTGGCGTAGTTGGTGCCCTCGAAGACCGACAGATTCGCCGCAGCGAGCAGGATGAGCATGACCAGGTAGTCGGATGGGGTCAGCGCAAAGTAATGGCCGCCCGAGAAACGCACCCCTAAGCCGATCGACAACGTGAGCGCCAGGTAAAACCAGTTGAGCCCGCTTTGCCATTCGGGCTGCGTGACGGCCTGGGATTCCATGGAATAGACGGCGAGGATCACGCAAAAGTAAATCGCCAATCTTTCCACCGGGTTGATCACGGGGAGCCGCATCAAGCGGAACGCCAGCGCCGCAACCAGGATGGCCACCGCCGCATAGCCGGTATCGGACCCGATGTCTTCCGCCTGGAAGGCGCCCACGACCAGGAATGCCGGAATAGCGATTCCGACGGCCCAGCGGGAATATTTTTCGATGCCGACCGCACTGCGCAACATGCCGACCACGCGACTGGGAAGAGACGCGCCTGCCGGCCGCCCGCTGTGCAGACGCCAGCGACACGCCTGCGCCAGCGGATAGGACAGCACGATGGCGGCAGCCAGCACGCCGTAATAAACCAATAAGAACGCCTCGGATTCGTAGCGAAACAGATAGGCGGAAATCACGAACAGGGACTGAATGAGATAGATCGTCAGCACGGCTTCGTGATGATCGAAACCCAGCGTCAACAGCTTGTGATGAAAATGGTTCCGGTCCGGCTTGAACGGCGACTGGCCCCGCGCCATGCGCTGCACCATGACCGTCAGCGTATCGACGATGGGCAGCCCCAGGGCGAGCAACGGCAGGGAAGCAGCGAGCGCGGTGTTGGCGCGCTGGGTCAGGATGACCGCCAGAACCCCGAGGCTGAATCCGAGAAACTGGCTCCCCGTGTCGCCCATGAACACCTGGGCGGGATGGGTATTGAAGCGCAGAAAGCCCAGAACTCCGCCCATGATGGCAACGGCCAGGAACACCGGTTCGCGGCTCTCCGACAAGTGGGACAAGCCAGCGATGCACACCAGGCTCAACAGGCTCAGTCCGGCGGCCAGGCCGTCCAAGCCATCGGAAAGATTGACCGCGTTGGTCGTGCCCAGCAGGAAAAACACCGTCAGGGGATACGTCACGAAGGCGGGAACGGCCTCGTCGTCGACCAGGGGCACGCGCTCGATCACCACGTCGCCGTACCAGACCGCGATCAGGACCGCCAGCAACTGCCCCGCGAACTTCAAGCGGTAATTGAGATCGGAACGGTCGTCCCATAATCCGAACACGCTGATGACGATGACCCCCACAAAAAACGCTTGCTGGGTATGACCGCCATCCGTCCAGGCCATCACGGACGCGACCAGGCCCAATACCATGCCGATTCCCGCCCCCCGCGGCACCCGCTTGACGTGAACCTTGCGCGCATCCGGCTCGTCGACGAACCCCAGGCGGGGCGCCAGACGCATGAAAAACGCCACCGCCACCATCGAGACGAACAACGCGGTCAAAAAGATGAAAAACAGTTGCATGGTGTGCGTCGGGCCAGATTCGAACTCATCGCGTCTTTAACTCGGGTCAATTGGGAATATGCCGATCCAGCGTCGGCAACAGCACCTGCAGAAACTCCCCCAACCGCCGGTCGGCGTCGGCCAGGTCCTCGCCGCGCGGGGACGGCGTGACCAGCCGCACCAGGGCGCCGTCGCTGCGGTTCATGGCCAGCGCATCCTGGAACAGAAACCACTTCACCAGGTACTCGTTGGTCAAGTTCCTGCCGCGCTGCTGGAACCAGTAATACACCAGTTGCCGATCCTCGCCCTTCTGGATAAGTAACCGGTTGAACTTCATCGGCTGTCCCCGGACAGATACGCCGTCCACGCTCACCACCTCGTGCGAGGCGATCTGCCAGCCCCCGCCCGGAATGCACGAACGCGGCGAATGGATGGACTCGCCCTTGCGCTGGTTGGCGTAGTAAGCCGAATAGAAGTTGACCGGCGCGACCGGCTTTTTTCCCTCATCCCCAGGGCGAGGGGGCCTGACAAAATCCGCCAGGATGTAGTCGTCGAACTTCAAGGCCTCGACATACTGCCGATCCATGGTCTGCCGGCGACCGGTCCACTCGGCGATCGTCAAGGGAAAGTCCGCAAAACCGGCGCGCGAAGGAACGACCTCTTCCCGCTGTCCCAGCGACAGCGACACACCCAACGCCGCCAGTAACAAGGCCGCGACCGCCCAGAACTGCTTCGGCAACGCCCGCTCGCGAAACTCCGCTCCGGGTGGCAAAGGTGCGGGAAACGTCAGACCGAACACATCCCCCAAAGCGCGCGGCTCCTTGCCGAGCCGCGCCAGGAGCCACATTTCCGCGACCAGAATGGCGGTGCAGGCCATGAACACGAACCAGCCCTCGAAGTCGTGCAGGAAGCCTTCGGCCGCCGCCTTGCCGAAATACTCCACCGTCACCCCGATGACGCCGATGCGGAAACTGTTCATGAAGATGGTAATGGGGATGCTTGACAGGAAAATGACCGCCCGCTTCCACAACGCCGCCTTGTAAATGTATGCGCACATGAACGCGAGGGTCAGCAGCGGAAACAGGTAGCGCAGCCCGCTGCACGCCTCCACCACCTGAAGCTGCATGGCGCCCAGGTCGATGACGTTGCCTTCCAGATAAACGCTGATGTCGCAGAAACGAATGAAGGAAACGCCGAGTTGGGAGGAAACCAACTGCAATTTGGACGAAAGGCCCTGATAAAGAAAATTGGGTAAGGGAATGGCAAAAAACAGGAAAAACAGCGGCAGCCATATTTCCTTGAAAATACGTGGCCCGACCAATCCCCACGCCGCGCCCATCAATACGATGACCAGCGCGTATTCGAGCAAAATCTGCAAGCTGGCGAGTTCGCCGAAAACAAAAAGGACCACTCCCGCCAGCAAAAGCCCCATGCCAGCCCAGGAGCCCTCGAAATCATACCGAGCCAGCTCGTTCTTCTTTTGCCAGATCAAAAATGCGCCGATAAAGGGAATCAAAATGCCGTGGCTGTACTCCTCGCTGCTCAGCCAGTTGCCGACCAGCAGGGCAATGATTTCGAAAAAAAGAAGAACGAAAACCGCGGCCAATCCGGCCAGCCTTATCCAGGTTCGCCCAGGAACGACGAAATAGGTCATCGCGGTTTGCGCCCCGGCTATAGGATTCTTGTTCAAAGACGAACTCCAAAAAATTCATAAATCTCCCGCCGCAGCCCCGCGGCGCGCGGCGTGCGCTGCAATTCCGGTCAGTCAACCCGTACCAAGACCCGCCCCGTAACGAAACAGGTAAAACGCCGACTTGAAAACTTCCTTGCCCACGAATTCCACGGCGCGGGGGTTGTCCCACCAGGAACCGGCGTTCCACCAAGGCGACTGGGCCGGCACCAACCGCCAGTCGATGTCCGTGCCAGCCGTCGCGCTGACCAAACTCCACGACAACCGCCGGAAATGCGGCGGATCGCTGACCACAAGCACCGTCCGCCAGTGGTGCTCCAGGCAAAGCTTGCGGATCAGCCAGGCTTCCTCCCAGGTGGAATCGACTGCCGAATCCAGAATCATCGCTTCGGGCGGAACACCCCGGAACCGCAGGTACGGCAGGCGGAAAAATGGTTCCGGGCTCGCCGCGGTTACCCCGGTTTCCGCAATGCCGGTCAGCAAAATCCGCGGAGCGAACCCGTCGCGATACAAATCCGCCCCCGTGCGTGCCCGCTCACCCAGTCCGCCACCCAGAATCACCAGAAGATCGCCGGCGACGGGACGATGCTGCGGCTGGACAGAAACGGCCCGACGTGAAACGACGCCCAGCCCATACCGGCGGCAAGCAGGACCACCAGCCAGCCCAGCAACCAAACCCGGCGCGGCACGGCCCGTCCCAGGGCGCTCCGCACCGGCAGAACGCTGCACTTCCCCACGGGAAAAGACACTGCCGCGGCCTAAACCAATCGCCCGTGCACTGCGAAGTGCGGCGCCGAGCAAACCCGCTCCCGCACCTCCGCCACATCGCGCGCAAACAAGGTGTTTCCGGAACAACCGGCCTTTTCATTGGAGAAGATCAGATCCCGCTTCAGCGGGTTGTAGCTGCAAGGCGCCAGCCCCGCAGCCACCAGCTCCGCACGGATCCGATCTTCGTCAAAGCCGTAGCGCGCCCCGCTGCCGTTGAGCTCCACCAGCACCGCAAGAAGGCCGGGGTCATGAAACGTCCGCCGCCCTCCCTTGATTACCTCGGCCTCATAGCCCTCCACATCGATTTTCATGACCTTGGGCGACAAACCCTGCAGCAGGTTATCCAGGGTATCGACCGGGACCGTCACGCCGCCGGTCTCACGGGACTCGACCTCCGACAAAACGTGATTCACCGTATCCAGGGAATCCGTAAAGCGCACCGTTCCGACCGATGCCCCGACCGCGACGTTTCTTGCGACCACCCGACTGCCCAGGTCGTTCAGGCGCAGGTTATCCGTCAAATGCCCGTAGGCCGCTGGAACGGGCTCGCAAGCAACCACCGAAGCGCCGCACGCACCGGCGGCAAGCACGGAGTAAGCACCCACGTTCGCCCCCACGTCCACAAAACAATCCCCTGGCCTCAGCGCATGCAACACGAAACCCATGTCCTCGAACTCGTGCAGACCGCAATAGATGTTCCCGGTTGCTCCCGTCATGCCCGCCCCCACCAGAAGCCGGGTTGACCCCACGAAAGGAACGGCAACCTTGCCGGACAATAGCCGGCATCCCAACTGCCAACGAAAGTAACTCCCCAGCGCATGAAACGGCCGTCCCCTGCTCAAGGGGTGGGTCAAAATAAACCGCAGGGTATTGAATAACGCTCTCATGACACGCCAATGACCAGTCAGAAACCGCCACCGCTGGCCCGCAATCGCTGCTCATGAATATTGAGCACGATCAGATATTCATAAATCGCCAGCAGACAGCAATAGGTAAACCCCGGATAACCGTCCAGAATTCCATGGCGGACAAAATACATATAAAGAAATCTCAGCAGCGGGCGAAACGGAAGCCGAAAGGACAAGCCTTTAAGTGCCTTTCGCCGACGCACCGGATCACGATGAACCAGCCCCCGCCAATCGATGGCGCCAGCGGACAGATGCCGCAAATTCTCCGCCGCCTCCAATTGTGCATAACGGACGTGCTTGAAAAACCAGTCGGAAAACCCCTTGTTGAAGCTGTAATGAAGCAGGTGCTCCTTGAGTTCTCCGATGGAACCCGTGACTACCGGATACTCGTGGACTGAGCGTGGCTCATAACGGATTGCCTCATGCCGATAGAAACGGATAAACCAGGACGGATATAAAGTCGAATACCGGATCCAGCGTCCCATAAAATGATCCTTGCGCCGCAGGAGATAGGCAGCATGACTTTCTGCCGAAGACGCCGCCAGCTTGAGGATTTCCTCCCGCAATTCATCGTCCACCCGTTCGTCCGCATCCAGGGCCAGCACCCACGGATACTTGTAGTCCACTGATGTCCGAGCGGCGTCCCTTTGCGAGCCGTAATCATCAAAGCACCGTTGAAATACCCGCGCTCCGGCAGACCTGGCAATTTCGACGGTTCGGTCCGAACTGCAGGAGTCGAATACCACCACATCGTCGCACCAGACCACGGAGGCGAGGCATGCGGGGAGGTTTATTTCCTCGTTATACGTCAAAATAAGAACCGAAATGCTCATGAAACGGCTTTCTTGGCAAGAACAATCATGGACTTCGCCAAGGGCGGAATTCGCCCAACCCTTTCTACGCGAACGACCTCCAGGCCGGCCTCACTTAGCAATTCGGTTAACGTTTTGACTGACCAGAACTTGATATGGCCGCCGTCCCAAAGAGCCGTGAAATGGGCGTCCATCTTTCCGGTGATCGCTAACGCGAGATTTTTCCAATAGCCATGATAAGGTGTCGATATGATTGCGAATCCGCCCGGTTCAAGCAGATTGCCGATCGTCCGTGCGTATTTGCGCGGGAAATAAACGTGCTCCACCACCTCCAGGCTTACCACGACCGGAAACCGCCCGAAGGTCTCGGCCAGATCGTCGTAAGCCGAACCCTGAAATAATTTTAGATGGGGGTACTGCATACGTGCGTGTGCGATCCCCTCATCCGACGGGTCCACTCCGGTAACATCAAACCCCATTTGGTTAATCTGGCTAGCGATGGACCCGTTACCGCAGCCAAGCTCAAACAAACGCCCTGTGGAATCACGTGAATGCAGTATATTTTTCAACACCGGTAACAAATAACTGTGCGATGCATTCAATTGAGCATTCGCGTATTTGTATGCAGTAAAAACCTCTGTCATATCGTAGCCCCAGTGCTAAGAATACGGTCTCGAATTTTCCGAGCGGGGTTGCCAGCCACTACCGTCCATGGTTCGACATTTCTAAACACTGACGACCGAGCTCCCACTACCGCCCCCTCTCCAATCGTTACCCCTGGCCCCACAAATACGTCGGCTGCAACCCACGCCCCATTACCGATCACAATCGGTGCGGAAGTCAATGGCAGGTCGGGCAAGGTATAATCATGGCTGGCACTGCACAAATAACTGTATTGGCTAACGGTGGCGTGCGCACCTATTGCAATGGGCGCCACGCAATAGCAATCAACGTTATCCGCCAAACAACTGTGCTCTTCCATTTCTAAATTCCAGGGCGCCCAAACTTTTGCAGAGGGATAGACGTGAACACTTCTGCCGATGCGTGCACCAAAAAGTCTTAATAGCGACCGCCGCCAGCCATGTAATGGCCTCGGACTGGGCCGGTACAGCAACAACCACACCCAACCCCATATCACCCTTAATAACCTATTTCTAAATGAGTGAGGACTGGGACAATTACTCAAGTCAACCGTTTCATTCATCGTTCTGGCCATTGGCTAACCCTGGAATATCTCGCCGATTCGTTAGGGACGATGTTCCGTTATCCACTCCGCAAGTGCACGGGCACGCTCATCGTAGCTGTAAGCGGGTACACAGCGGCGGTACGCCTTTTCTGCCATCTCCCGACGGAGATCGACTTTCGGGAGATAAAACTCGATCCTGTCGCATAGTTCGTCCAGGTCGCGAAACACGTCGATCTCGGAGCCGACGGAAAACAGCTCCCTAACCTCGGGGTTGTCAATATGCAACATGAACCCCTTGCAGGCAGGAATTTCAAACGTCCGGGTCGACACCAAATCCTCCCAATTTGTCACATCCGCGCACCCCATATGTACGGCCAGATTTATCTTTGCATTAAACACGGCGCCGGCATAATCCGCGCCGGTAATCGCATACCCGGCGATTCGCTGCATCAAGGAACCCTGTTTTACACATTCCTTCCAGCGATTTCCGTATATCCTCATCAAAAGATCTGGAAACCGGTCGCTAACCTGAGTCAGCCAGCGTTCCTTTTCCTGGCTATGGTTGCCCACATAAAGAATGTCAATATTTTCATCACGATGCGGGCTGGAGGGTGGGTAATGAACAGCGCTTACGTAGCCGTGATGAAGAAACCTGACCCTGTCCTGGCCCAATTCCTCCGCGAGGCAGGGAACCTGAAACGATTTTGTGGTCACGAATAGCGAATAGCCTTTAAACGACTCCCGATTTACGGACTTATAGCCAAACCGGAAATCCGGGTAATAATTGACCGTACACACGCCCTGCTTGCGGACAGCATCCAGGGTTTCCCGAGAAATGTAGTTGCCTTTGACAGTGAACATTACTTCCGGCTTGAGGCGCGCGGCCAATGCGGCCAACTCCCGGTTATACCTGCGGACAGCCACCGGGAGTTGCATAGCGGCACACGCTTTCCCAAAAGCGGATTGTCCCTGGAGCAGGAAGCGGTGCGGATTGCATAGGTGCACATCCCACCCAAGCTTTCGAAAGCCGTCCGCAATGCCGTGTTCCGTGGATCCGGAAACCATCTCGGAGCCGAAAACAATTTTCCTGCCGCTCATCGGGGGCGCCCTCGCCCGGTCACCGCGGAGACGGCGGCCAGAAAACCCCTGACGCTCGCTTCAACGTGCATTTCGCCGGCAATACGGATCGATGCATCCGAAAAACTTGCGGCCAGGGATGGGTTGTCACGCACTTGCGCCATTGCGTCGGCCAGGGCGGCAACGTTCCCCGCGGGATAGACCAGGGCATTCTCGTTCGGCCTGGCGGCGTCGGTCTTGCCGACGCAGCCGATCTGGTCGCTGACGATGAGCGGCAGGCCGACGCATATCGCCTCCCGCGCCGACAAACCGTAGGCCTCCCGATCCGATGGAAACACCAATGCATCTGCCATTGCATAAACTTTGGGAAGTCTTTCCAGATTGACGAATCCCGCGAACACCGTCGGCAGTTGATGCTCCGACGCAAAGCTCTCCAATTCGCCCCGCAACACACCGTCGCCAGCAAATACAACGCGGGTATCAACACCCAAACGTCTTTGCTCGCGCATGAGAAGCAACGCCTCCAATATGTCGCGCGGCCTCTTCAGCGGCATCAGTTTGCCTACAAACAGAAAAACAAACGCCGAATGCGGTATCCCCAACTGTGCGCGCATCGTTTTCGTGATATCTGCGCGCGCCATGCGTGCCCTATCCAGGCCTTCCTCGTCCACCGTAAAAGGACACCTGAATATCTTGTCCTCCGGAACCCCGAAGTACCTGTAGTAATTAGCGTTGTTGTCGCCGGTCGAAAGAACCGCGCCAACCCGCTTCAGGAAAAGACCAAGCACGATTTTTTTAATTGCGTGCTTGGCAGCCCCGCGGCGAAACAAAAGCGAACTGTCCGACCATAGCAGGACAGGAACTCCATGCAGGAAGCACCATAGCCAAGCCCTGAGCAACGTCATCTGGGCGTAGCCGTGAATCTGAACCACGTCCGGACGGAAAGAATCAAGCTTTTCGGTAATGCTGGGGTTATTAATGAACCAAAACCCAACGTCGGAAATGTCATTTGCCTCCGGAAGGAATTCCGACTCATACCCCCCCAGCAAATCGGATTCCCAGCGAATTTCCACACCCATGTTCCGATCAAAGTATTTTTTCACCCCACGGTTACTGCAGAAAAACACTCTCAACTCGATTGAAGGCACTGCCGCCAACGCACGATACAAATGCACAAAATGTTGAATGGGGTGAGAAACAATAATGGCTAATCTGCTCTTTTCCATACAACCGGCTTTATATTTTAGGTTGCGACCACGAACATTTTTGCTACTCATCCGACACACCGATACCACATATCCGGTTCCCTTTCGGCACTTAGAAAGATAATATTATATAAATGCCCGCACACGCGAAACCGAGGAGCGAATACTTGGCTGTTCTCCCGAGCGCGTTCGAAATACCAGGTGCAGCAGAAAAATCATCGCAACCGAACGAATAAACACGATGTATTGCTGCGCTATCCCCGTCTCGAACCGGATTGCAAAAAGGTAAATGGCGCTTACCAGAATCAACAGTCGGGTGACCGATTTTCTTTGCGCCATGTTCGCCTTTCCACCAATCAGGCCCCACGTCAAACCTACGGCGAACATCCCCGACGCCATGCCGAACCATGAAAAGTTCCAGTACAGCTCGCCCAGGAAGGATGTGGATATGTACGTATTCGGATCGGCGGATATGTGAAACTCACGGTTGAACAATTGCCCGGCTGAAACGGACGGCTTGTCTGCAATGAAGCGCGGAATGAACACGTAGGGAAGCTCGGCGAAGGTATGTCCTTCCTGGAACGGCACGCCTTTACCCGTGCGCGCCACGATCAGCTCCATAAGGCTCTTGAGATCCACACGCGCCGCGAAGGAACGCATCCCGGAACTAACGCCGGCAGATTTCTCATTCAGGCTGAGCGCCTTGTCCATGAGGCTCGGTAAATTGTGCATGGAATGGGCAACGTCCAGATGGCGCGCGCCGATGGTTGCCCTGTAGGCATAGGCCAGCGGGAAATAAAACACGACCACCATGGCAGCGATGGCCAGCCAGCGCCTGGGAACCGCTCCGTCGTACAGCCATTTGGTCACCATAAAAATGGCCAGGAAGGAAATACCGATTTCCTTCGAATTCAGGATGATCCCCAAGGGCAGCTTCATGGCCGCCACGCCAAGGACCAGCATCAGCAGCGTCCGGCTCTGGGTCTTCAGATAGGCATAGGACAGCAACACGACCCCCACCGGCTCCAGCATGCGTCCCAGCACGATCAGGGGCATCACGGTTCGGCCCATTTGGCTGTTCCGGCTCTCCGGCGAAGACAACTGGAATCCCCACGTAGCCCATATGCCCAGCGCAATGCAGACCAGTCCCACCCACACCAGGCTGCGTGTTTTCCAGTCGCGCACCAGATATCTGGCCTGTGTCTTGTGCGAGGCATTCGCCGCGAGCACGTAGCCCGCCATCCACAGCGACAGGCCCAGGAGCACCGCAACTTCTCCGCCGGTGAACAGGCCGTCGTCCGGTGCGCGCCAGTAGCTCTCGATATCCATGAAGTAGGTCAGTACGTCGTTCACCCCATAAAAAACGAACAGGATCGGGCATGACACGACCAGCAGGCTGAAACGTCCGTGGGTTTCCCTCACGAACAGGAGCGGCAGGGTGCAAATGGCAAACAGGACCATCAGGTAGAGAAAGGGATCATGCCCGTTCCTGCCCGATGCGACGTCGATAACCGCCAGGACAATCACAAACAGCAGATTGCCGATGAGAAACATGGCCGCGCGCGGAGATTTGGCGGCCGATTTCCGAGCGGGACGCTGCCATCTCGCGTTGGCGCCGAGGGGATAGGTTGTATAGGGAGCCGCCATAACTTGTTCGAATTTGCTCAATTGGCCCTGCAATCGCGTTCCGAGGGCATCAGCAAAGCGGTGCCGGCGCCTTTGTCCCACACACCCTTGGCAGCGCCGTGGGCGCAGACGTTTTCAAAAAACACGGTATTGGCCGTTGTGGGTGCGTGGACATGAATACCGGTGCGGCCGGTTTGCACCGACGCACAGGCCTTCGAAGGCGCAGTTCCCGTCATGCCATCGATGGTGTTGTGATAAACCACGGTGCCGTTCAGGAGCGGCCATCGGTTCGGTGCCGGCCCATCCCACCAGGTCGGCGCAAACGAGATCGCTCCGCCAGCATAGCCGTCGGCCTTTACGACGGCGTTACGGGCGATGGCGACACCGTACGAAATCGCCGGCGGAGGCGAACCGGGCGAAGGCGAGGCCCCGTAGGAAGTCATGATTCCCGACCAACTGCAGTCCGAATCCCAGTCGTATTCCTGCTCGATGGTGTTGCCGCGTATTTCCAGGAAATACTGCAGAAAGGTCCAGGACGTACATGCCGGACATTTCGGATCGACCGCGCTATAGGCGGGGTGCAGGGTAATTCCGGTGGTGTCGTATTGCCGGTTGCCTTCGATGGCGGAGTCCGCGGCCTGAGCCCACAGCCCGATCAGCCCCCCGCCATAGGGCGTAGTGGGCTTATCCTGCCGGTTGCTCTTCAGGCACGGCGGCTTGCGGTGATCCACCTCGTTGTCCACCACGTAGAACTGCCAGAATTCGCGCCCCAAAGCCAGGCGGCTGGTAGCTTCCGGGATCACGTCCCAAGGTGGTGCGACGGCGATCCTTACCCTGCCGCCCTCAGCCGTGTAGGACGCTACGCGCCGCACCTGGCCGACACCCGGTCCTTCGGCAACCTGTACCCAGTGTTCGTCGTAATACCCCGGCGAAACCGCTTTCCCTTCCTGCCTGATTTGGAGGGGTCCCTTAACCGTGACGCTGTCCGGCGTCGCCGAGAGCACGGTTTGCGCCCTGTCGAAGCCGAAGCTGTTGTGGTTGTTATCGAAGGCGAACGCCTCGCCGTCGCCTGTCTTGTCGCCCGTGCAGCTTGCCTGGTTTTCCGAAACCAGCAGCATTTCCTGGTTGTTGCGCAAGTGCCAGAAAAACGCCGCCCGCCAGCCTTTAGCACCCAGTTGCGGCCTGTACAAATATTCGCTGGAGGCGCCATCGGCGACGTTGTTGCTGAAATCCAGGCGGCGGGATGCGCCGATCTGGCTGGCGATGGTCCCCTGGCGTATGGCCACGTCCATGTAACTCCCCGGCTTGAAGGTGTTGAAGGCGACGATGGAATCGTCCAGGTGAAATTTGCCGTCGACGTTGTTGGCGTCGCCATCGATATCCAGGGCCGTGTTGAAGGCTCCGAATACGTTGTGGGACACGACCAGGCGCTCCACGGGCAGGCCGCCGCTCACGATGGCGCGGAAGGGTTTGTCGAACACGTTGCGGGAGATGGTCACGTCGCGGACGACACGCGGTTCGTTCGCTGGTGCCGCGTACCAGATTCTGCCCAACTGCAGCACGGAGCTTCCCCAATCCTTGGAACCGTATACACGCTCGTCCTTGAAGGTCAGACCTTCCACCCGGTTTTGACCGAGCAACACAAAGCTGGGGCGGGGTGCCGTGGACTTTTCCCCGCCCCACCCTGCCGAGCGAATCAGGGTGGTAGCTTCCGCGCCCGCTCCGCGCAGGGAAACGCCGGGTACCACCAGGATGCCGGCGGTCGCCGCGCTGCTGGCATCGGCCAGACTCCATGCACCCGGTCCGAACGCCACCGTTCCCCCGTCCCGAGCCGCCGCCCGGATTGCATCCCGGATGCAGGGCGTATCGTCCTGTGCATCGTCCGGCAGGCAGCCGAAATCGCGCACGGGAAAAACCTTGCCGGGTGACGGGTCCGGGAGCACGGTCAGTTTCTGGGCGTCTAGCGCGATCCAGCTTTGCCCGTCCCGGCTGACCTGAACAGCGTACTCCCCGGCTTCCAGCGAATCCGGCAAATCCACCTTCGCCACATACTGTTCCACGGCGGTATCCGCGTTCCCGTCATCGAAGGCTTGCAGCGTTATTTCCGGGTCGTCCCCGGCAAGACTGGACAGCCTCACTTGCGTGATCTGGCCGGGTGCAGCCCGAAGGTTGCGCCCCACCACTTTCAGATGGCGCGGCAGGGAACCCAGCGCCGCCGTCCGGTAAACGCGGGAGGGGGTGATCCACAAAGGCCGCGCATCGTTGATGCGGATGCCGTTGCTCCACCGATTTTTACCGTCCACCACCCAGAGGGCGTAGGACCGGCCTTTTTCCAGGAATTCCGGCAGCCTGACGGTCAGCGAGTCGGGAATATTGGCGCGGCTGACCACCTCCGCCGTGCCAAGCGCCGGCGTCGACCGCTTCGGCACCTCCGCGGGAGGAACCAGGTCGCGGCTCGTGTCGGCAATGGCCTGGTAGACCACCACGTCGCGTTCCGAAAATCCGTAGCCCGGCAGTAAAAGAAGGTCGTCCGGATCGGCCCTGACCGGACTCTGGTACGCCGGCTGGCTGAAGAGCACCGCGGCCCCAGCGGACTCTGCAGGCGCACCAAACAGGACCGCCATCGCCAGGCCGGCTGCGCGAAATCCGATTCCGATTTGTTTCAAAACGCGCTCCCCGCCTTAATCGAAAACACAAGACGGCCTGCTGCCCTGTCCAAGCAACCAGCGGTAAACCGACTCCATCATCCCGGCGACCCTCTGCCATCCGTAGTCTTCCGCCACCCAGCGACGCCCGGAAATCCCCATGGCTTCCAACTCTTCCGACGAACGGTTCATGGCCAGCGCAAGAGTGCGTTCCAATGCGGGCAAATCGGCTTGGATGCACCAGCCGCAACCACGGGCTTCCAGGCCGGTCCACGGCGTTTCCACGGTGGTGATTGCCGGGGTGCCGTGGGCCAGTGCCTCGGCAATGGCGATGCCGAAGTTCTCCGAGAAGGTGGGCAACACGAAAAGCCGCGCGCCCGCCAGCAGTTCCGTCTTCTCCCTGCCCAGCACCTCGCCCGCAAAACGCAGTCGGGGCGCGCCGATCTCCTGTGCCAGGCGCACCATGTCCTGGCCGTACGCGGAATCGACTGATCCGGCGATGACCAGCTCCCACCCGGGATACCGGTCCGCAAGGGTCCGCCACGCCCGGATCAAAAGGTGCACCCCTTTCTTTTCGTGAATGCGGCTGAGGAAAACCAGCCGCTGGCCCACCTTGCCGGTTCCGGCCAGATCAGGGATTTCCACCCCGTTGGGGATGACCGCGACGGGCTGCCGGAAGCCACGCCTGCGCACGTCTTCCAGTTCGGAATCCGCCGTCGCGTGGAAGCAGTCCACCCTTCCCAGGGCCGGTTTCTGCAATGCATACCAGAAAGGCTTCTTGACCAGGGCGTGGTGGCGCCAACTCCAGGGGGTGAACATGCCCCTTGGGCTCCACACGATCTTGACCGGGGCTTTTGCCGGCACCAGGAGGGGAAACAGGTTGGCCGCACGCCATACCCCGTGCCCGTGCAGGATCGCAGGTTCCCTGACCATTTCCTGCCGGACATAACGAACGGCCTTCCAGGGGGGGAAACCCAAGCGCGACGCCGTGCCGGAGAATATGTCCAGGGAAGACGCGTATGGCCAGACGGCGGGCTGCGTACCAAGAGCCAAGACTTTTGTCTCGTGTTTCCTCTCAGCCAAATGGTGCGAGAGATACCCCACGGAATAAGTAGGTCCGGCCGACAGATTATCGACGCCCTGAATAACCTGGAATATTTTCACGCGGCGCCCGCTCCCGGTTCGATTACCGCCGCAGCAAAACCGCGGACTCGGGATGATCTATCGCTTTTTCGCGCCATGAATACCGACAGGGCCATTTGCAGCCCAAAATAGACCGGAACGGCCATGGCAGCGCCCAACAAGCCGTAATAAACGATTCCCAGATAGGCGATGCCTATTCCGAACACTGCCCCGGCGCACTGAATAAACAGGATGTACCCGGTATTTCCAAACGCATAGCATACTTTTTCAAATACGTGAGACAAGGCAAGCAGGAAATACCCGGAGGCGATCCACGGCATCAAGGCGGTACTCGACCGATATTCCTCCGCCAAAAGGATATTGACGATGAAATCGTCCAGCAGAAGGATCGCCAACAAACCAACGCCCATAACCGAGGCAACCGCAAGAAGCCACTGGCGCAATAAGGCGTTGGCTTCGCGATATGCGCCGTTGGCAACGCGCTGGTTGTAAATCGGTCGCAAGGTCAGCTCGATGACACCGGACGCCATCAGAAATGGCCGACTCAGCAAACCGTATACGGCCGCATAGATACCCGCTTCGTGCAGTCCCAGCAGGCCGCCGATGAGATACCGGTCGCCGACGCCGCTCACCCAGCCGACCATCGCCATCGGAACCAGCGGCCAGGAATAGCTTCGAACCTCCTGGCGGAGATCGTTCGGCAAGCGGGACAGGTCGAGCGGACGTCCCGCTCCCTCCGGCTTGCCGAGCAGATAGAAGCAGAACAAAATCAGGCTGGTGACCAGGGCGTAGCCGATCAATATGGATTCGGTACCGGACTCCAGAACCCTCAGCGCAACCATCGCCGCGACAGGCCTTCCCCAGGCCTCCAAAACCGATACGACCGCATAGGATCTTTGCCGGCGCGCTGCATTAAGCAGGGACATTTCCAGCGAACGAAGGCCATCGAGAATGAGCAGTGCAAAGACCAGAACGCCCATCTCCGGCGTGACTTGGTGAAATTGCCGGACAAACGGCCAACTGGCTAGAAGCAGCAGCAGGGTTGCCCCGCTTCGTTTCCAGAGAATGGACCCGAGAATTTTCCGCAGCAGTGGCACCCTGCCCTCCGCGTACTCCGGATAGAAACGCAATGCAGCCTGCAGGACGGGGGTAAACACCGCACCGAGACCCAGCGCCACCACCCCGATCACCAGGGTCATTTCCCCGTAAACGTCCGGTGGGGCGAATTCCGTCAGCAGGCGGATGCCGATGAGTGTGCCCACGGCCGCGCCGACTTGGCCGAAGGCCACCCAGGACCCTTCGGCAAAAAGCCGGCGGTGTCTTGCGATCCGTTTCATCCGTGAATTGCCTTGCCCGCCAGCAGACCGTCCACAATGTCGTGAACCCGCTGCCGAAACCCGTCCATGGAAAAATACTCAAGCCCTTCCGGAACGCCGCGCGGTTTCTTCAATGCCTGCAGCACGCCGCGCAGGATGTCTGCCGAATCCAGGGGGTCCACCAGTTCTCCGAGCAACCCGTCGCGCAACGCCTCCCTGCCGCCGTCCAGCTTGCTGGCCACGACGGGGATGCCGCAAGCCATGGCCTCCAGGAGAACGATGCCGAAGCCCTCGCCACGGCTCGGCATGACGTAAGCGTCGGCCAGCCGGTAATGGTCGACCTTTTCGCTTTCCGGAATCATGCCGGCAAAAACCACCTGTTTGCCCACCCCCAGTTCCTGAGCTTTGCGCTCCAGCCGCGGGCGGTCGTCCCCGTTTCCGGCCAGCAGATACGCCACGTCGGGAATCCGCTCGCTCAAGGCGGGCAGCAATTCGATGATTTCGTCGTAGCCCTTGTAACGTTCCGAGCACGGCATGCGGCCCAGCGTCATGAGCACGGTCTTGTTTTCCAGCCCGTAGCGATTCAGCAGTTCGGGGTTTTGGGGGCCGGGGGTGAACAGGCTCAGATCGACGGTATTGGGAAGGATGAACCCCTTGTCCGGATTCGTCCCCGACCACGCGCAGAAGCGCTGCAAAGACAGCCTGCTCACGGCAACGACGGCGTCCACTCGCTTGGCCAGACGGTCCACCAGCCGGCTGCCGGTCGGTTCCCAGGCGTCGATGCCGTGAATGATGAGCGCGAGCGGGCAGCCGATCCATCGGCTCAGCAGCCAACAGAGAGGCAGGAGGTTGATGTGCCCGCACACCAGCAGATCGAACTTGCGATCCCCGATGACGTGCGCGAGGACGGTCTTCACGTAGCCCATTTTGCTGGTGACGCCCCGGTCGACGAACCGGATGTTGGAAAGGATCGTCTCCTCGATCGCCGACCGAACCAGGCGTGGAAAAACCAGGATTTCGCGGACGTTTTCGTGAGCGCTCAGGGCGCCGAGGAAATCGCGGTTGAAGCGCGATATGCCGCCGTGTCCGCCGTAAGCGTCGGTCAACAGCACCAGAATTCTCGTTTGATCGTTCATGATCGGAGCATCGTTTTTCTATTCAGCGCATCGAAAACCAGGCGAATGCAAACCCGCCTGCTAGCTTGCCAAAACCGTTTCCCAGTGCGTCAGCGCCGCCGGGAAGCTGAACAGCGCCCTGAATTCGCTCAGCGCGGCATGGCCCATGGCGTGGCGGAGTTCCGGATGGTCGGCCATTTGGGAGATTTTCTCCTTCAGGCCGGCGCCGTCGCCCAAGGCCACGCTGTACCCGCAAAACGACTTGGCGACGATCCCGGCGATTTCCCCCTTCGGACTGCCGATGAACAGCACCGGCCGTCCCGCTGCGGCAATGCCGTAAAACTTGCTCGGCACGATCAGCCCTTCCAGTTCCGGTCTTAGACTGACCAGATGTGCGTCGGAAGCGGACAGGCTCTCGGCGAGTCTCTCGCGGGGCTGATAGGGCTTGAACACGATGTTGCGCAGCCCCTTGGCGGCCACTTCCTTTTGCACACCGGGCAGATTGGCCCCGCCGCCGATCATGAGGAACACGATGTCCAGCCGGCCCCGCAGGGCGGCCGCCGCTTCGAGGATGGTGCCGAATTCGTGGCTCCGGCCCAGGTTTCCCGAGTAGCCCACCACGAATTTCCCGTCCAGCCCCCATTCCTTGCGCAGGGGATTGGCCTCCGGCAGGATCGGCCTGATCTGCTCCCCGTCCGCCCAGTTGTGGACCACGCGGATACGATCCGCCGGAATGCCCTCGTCGCGCAGCCTTTGCCGCATCAGGTCGCCGATGGCCACATTGATGCGCGCCGCTTTCAGGGAGAAATTCCTGAGTCCGCGCAACAGGCCGAATAAGGGGCCTTTGGCCAGGGGAACGCCCAAGGCGGCGGCCACTTCCGGAAACAGGTCCTGGACCCAGTTGATCAGCGTTGCCGACTTGATCCGGGCGGCCACGGCCGCCACCACGGAAATCAGCGGGGGATCGGTCTTGGCGACGATGACCGTATGTCGGTCGGCCAGAACCAGCAGTTTGCCGAACGCCGTCAGGTAAAAGCCGAGGTAGTCGAATGCCCGGCCGATCAGGTTGTTCCGCCCGAAGGTGGAGGTCCAGGTGCGGTGAATTTCCACGCCATCCACCGTTTCCCGCGGCGAAAGGCCGGCCATGGGATTGTCGTACCGCTGGCGGCTGGTGACGACGTGAATTTCGCAATCGCCCTTTTTGGCCAGGCCGAAAGCCAAATCCGAGAGCATCTGGCTGGTCGCCGAATGGTCCGGATAGAAGTAACGATTGACGAAGATCAGTTTTTTCATGGAGTTACCCTCAGGGCCGTCCTTACCGGGCGGGTTGGAACGCCGCATCGCCGGGCTAGCCACGAATATCGCTCCCATGGGCCACAAACCAGGCATAGGTGTCGCGGATGCCCTCCGCCAGAGGAATGCGGGCCTGCCATCCCAGGGCGCGCAAGCGGGACACGTCGAGAAGTTTCCGCGGCGCGCCGTCGGGTTTGGCGGAGTCGAAGACGATTTCGCCGCGGTAGCCCACGGCATCCCGCACGAGTTCCGCCAGCGCGCGGATGCTGACGTCCTCGCCGACGCCCACGTTGACGATGCTCTCGTCCGCGTAGTTTTCCATCAGGAACACGGCCGCCTCGGCCAGATCGTCCACATGCAGGAATTCCCGTCTCGGCGTCCCCGTGCCCCACACCGTCACCGACGGGGCAGCGGCTGTCTTGGCTTCGTGGAACTTGCGTATCAGCGCCGGCAGGACGTGGGAGTTCTGCAAGTCGAAGTTGTCGCCGGGGCCATACAGGTTGGTGGGCATGAGGCTGATGGCGTCGAAGCCGTACTGCCGCCGGTAGGCCTGACACATCTTGATGCCGGCGATCTTGGCGATGGCGTACCACTGGTTGGTGGGTTCAAGGGGGCTGGTGAGGAGGTATTCCTCCTTCATGGGCTGCGGCGCCAGCCTGGGGTAGATGCAGGACGAACCCAGGAACACGAATTTTTCCACGCCCGCCCGATGGGCGCAGTCGATCAGGTTGGTCTGGATCAGCAGGTTGTCGCGGATGAAATCCGCCGGATAGGTGTCGTTGGCGTGGATGCCCCCCACCTTGGCCGCGGCGTCGATGACGCAAAAGGGGCGCTCGGCGGCGAAAAATTCCCGCACCGCCGCGTAGTCGGTCAGGTCCAGTTCCTGCCGCGTCCGCGTGACGATGGCGGAATATCCGCGAGCCTCCAGCGCGCGGACGATGGCCGAACCCACGAGTCCGCGATGGCCGGCGACGAAGATGCGGGCCGATTTATTCATGATATTCGTGCACCCGGAAGCCTTCCCGCCGGCACAAGGCGTCCCGTTCCGCCGTTTTCAGGTCTTCCCGGACCATTTCCTTCACCAAGTCGCCGAAGGAGGTTGCTGGACGCCAGCCGAGTTTTTCCCGTGCCTTGCCGGGGTCGCCGAGCAGGGTTTCCACCTCGGTGGGGCGGAAGTAGCGCGGGTCGACCGCGACGATGCAGCGGCCCGTGGCCGCGTCGATACCTTTTTCCTCGACGCCGTGCCCATGCCAACGCAGTTCGATTCCCAACTCGCGTGCCGTGAGGGCCGCGAATTCGCGCACGCTGTACTGGCTTCCGGTGGCGATCACGTAGTCGTCGGGTTCGTCCTGCTGCAGCATCAGCCATTGCATTTCCACGTAATCGCGCGCGTGGCCCCAGTCTCGCTTGGAGTCGAGATTGCCGAGGTACAGGCAATCCTGGAGTCCCAGCTTGATGCGGCACAGGGCGCGGGTGATCTTGCGGCTGACGAAGGTCTCGCCGCGCAAAGGGGATTCGTGGTTGAAGAGGATGCCGTTGCAGGCGTACATGCCGTACGCCTCGCGATAATTGACCGTGATCCAGTACGCATACAGCTTGGCGACCGCATACGGGGAACGGGGGTAAAAAGGCGTGGTTTCCCTTTGCGGGATTTCCTGCACCTTGCCGAACAGTTCCGACGTGGAGGCCTGGTAGATGCGGGTTTTCTTTTCCAGGCCGAGGATGCGGATCGCTTCCAGCAGGCGCAGGGTGCCCAGCCCGTCGGTATCCGCGGTGTATTCCGGAGTCTCGAACGACACCTGCACGTGGCTCTGGGCGGCCAGGTTGTAGATTTCGTCCGGCTGCACCTGCTGCACGATGCGGATCAGGTTGGTGGAATCGGTCATGTCGCCGTAATGCAGGATCAAGCGGCGATCCCGGACGTGGGGGTCCTGATAGAGGTGATCGATGCGGTCGGTGTTGAACAGGGACGCGCGGCGCTTAATGCCGTGCACCTCATAGCCTTTTTCCAGAAGGAATTCGGCCAGGTAGGCGCCGTCCTGACCGGTGATGCCGGTAATCAGAGCTACTTTGTTCATGGAAATGCCGCTGAAATAAAAATCGGTCCGCAAGAATCAATCAATGCAGGATGGGTTACGACGCGCGTTGCGGTCCCGGTAAATTCGAGCCGCCTTTGGGTAGCGCGTCCAACCCACCCTACGAACCGGCGTCGCTCCATCAGGCCGCCTCAAGCGCGCCGATGTCCGCCTTGTTCAACACCACGCCGAGCAACTGCGGCCCTTGCAGCGCGTCGACGGCCTGGGCCAATTCGTCGTGGGTCGTCCTGCCTTCTTCCGCCACCAGCAGCACTGCGTCCACGAACGGCGCGAAGGAAAGGGCGTCGGCAGTCCCGAGATGGGGCAGGTCGAACAGGGTATAGCGGGAGGGGTAGCGGCTTTTGAGCTCATCGACCAGCGCCGCCATTTTTTGCGAGGCGAGCATTTCCGAAGATTCCAGCAGCGGCCTTTTGCAGGGCAGCAGCACGAAACGGCTGAAGCCTTCCGGATTCACCAGGATTTTCTCGATGGGCGTGTTGTCGAGCAGATAATCGCTGAGGCCGTAATCGGGGGTGATGCCCAGGTAGCGGTGCACGGCCGGATGTCTGAGGTTGGCATCCACCAGCAGCACGGTCTGATGCACTTCCAGAGCCAGGGAAATGGCCAGGTTGATCGCCGTAAGGCTTTTGCCGCAGCCAGGTCCCGGACTGGTGACGGCGAGAGCGTTCCAGCCGTTCTCGCGCATTTTCTGCAAAACTTTGGTGCGCAGAACCTTGTAGGAATCGACGAACGGGCACGAATCGTAGCCGGCGATGATCCGCTGGCTGCGCAGGAAATCGCGGGAAATCTTCGCCGTCCGGGTTTGCGTGTAGTTGATGTTTTCCGGGGGATTCCCTTTGCCGTTGGCAAGGGAGGGGGTCCGCATGCCGGCTGGCAACTGATCGAAGGCGGGTGGTGAGTGGGTCATGGCTTGGGTGTTCCGGTTTTCTGTACGGTGGTTGGTCAGATAAGAACCTTGTCGATTTTCCTGATTCCCCTGAACCAGAGAACGTCCAGCGGTGTCCACAGCAGGTGGACCAAAATGAGGGCCAGGATGACGGCACCCATCGCGACGGCGGCCGCGACGATCAAGGTCCGCTTTTGTTCGGCGACGGCCTCGTCGGTGGCGATGAACGGGATGACGGCGAGCGGGAGGGAACCGGTCAGCGCCGCCACGGTTTTGGAGCCGCGTATGGATCTATCCAGCGTTTCCGTAAGCGTCACGTAACCGCCCGCGCAGGTGATGGAGAGCACCAGACCGAGAAACGCCAGGGCCGGACGGTTGGGCTTGACGGGTTTTTCGGGCAAGAGCGGCGGCTCGATGATGGAAAAGCGCTCGCCCTTGCTTTTCTTTTCCAGTTGCTCGGCCACATCCGCTTCCATTTCCTTCGCCTTGAGTTCCCGGTAGCGCAGGGTGGCGTTGTCGTAGTCCCGGACCAGTCCCATATATTGGCGTTCCACGTCGGGGCTCTGCACCAGCCATTTTTCGTATTCCGCCAGTTTCGCCTTCAGCTCGGTGCGCTTTTGCGCCAGGGAGGCCATATCCTGCACGGCGCTGTCGCGCTGGGCCTGCAACGTGATGTAGGCCGGGTTTTCCGGCTGGCTTTGCGCGATTCGTTTCACGGCACTGGCGGTGCCGGCTTTATGAATCGACGCCTCCAGGACCGCAATGCGCTTGGTCAACTCGATGACCTCCGGATGATTTTCCGAATAGCGATCGCGGAGCGAGGCCAGCTGACCGCGCAGTTGTTCGAGTTCCTTGGTCTGCTCCAGGGCGTTGTCCACAGCGCCGGTTTCGCGTTCCAGGGACTGAATTTCCGTACGCATCTTCACCACGTCGGGATGCTTGTCGGAATACGCGCTGGACAGGCTCAGATACTGGGTGCGCAAGGTTTTCAGGCGGTCTTCCGGGCCGAATATGCGTTCGCCGGAGGAGGAGACGATGGGGCTGTCCGGCTTGATCTGCGCCAGTTGCCCGTCCAGGTAGAAACGGCGCTCCTCCATCGAGCGAATCTGAATGTCCACGTCCATCAAGTCGCGTTCGGTTCGGTCGAGAAGCTGGATGGTGAGCTGCTTTTGCTCCGGCAAGCGGTTGAGGTGGGTCTCCTTGAAATCCGCCAGTTTCTGTTCGACCCGCGAAACGTATTCGCCCATTTGCTTGGCTTCCTCCCGGAGGAAATCGGAAGTTTCGGCGGTTTTCTGGGTGCGGACCTTCAGGTTCTCCTCCAGATAGAGCGAGGTGATTTCGTTGGCCACGCGCTGCACCACCTCCGGATTGCGTCCTTCGTAAGACAAGGTGAAGGCAATGGTGGCGGTGGACGGATGGCCGGTGCGCGGGTCGATGACGTCGGCGCTGATGGTGTCCAGGGAGATGTCCTTGCGCATTTTTTCGATGACTTCTTCGGCGGCGAGCTTTTGCCGTTCCTTGGAGTAGAGATCGAATTTCTTGATGATCTGCTCCAGGTTGGCCCGGCTCATGACCCGCTGGTTGATCATCTGCAAGCGCTGGGTAGCGTAGGTCGTGATGGTCGAACGCACCAGTTCGGTGGGAATTTCCTGCTCCTCGATGAGAATCGTGGCAGTGGAGCGGTAGGCCGGAGGCAAGAGGAAGGCGATGAGCAAACTCAGAAACAGAATGCCGCCGAAAATGGCGAAAGCCGGTTTTTTCTTCCGTTTGAAGGCGGCGATATAGTCTTGAAGTTCTTTCTCTTGCATCGATTGGCTCGTCAGAATTGGACTTTGTCCCAGAGATAGCGGACGTTCAGGAAAACCGCGTGGTTTTCCGGACGTTCGTCCGCCGTGTCGATCGCCTGCTGGGTATAGCGATAGGAAGCGCTGACCGTCCAGCTTTCCGTCAGGCTCCAGTCCAGGCCGGTTTGGGCGCTGTAGGAATGAAGCAGCGCGTCGCTGTCGACCTGTCCCGTGCCCCTCTCCGAATAAACCAGCCGCGCCGATCCGTTCAACAACGGGGTGAAGCCGTGTTTGACGACCAAGGAATAGCGGGTGTCGTCGATCAGGTCGCCGTAAATGTTGGGCGAGCTGGACTTGCTGAAATCGAAACCGATCTGGCTGCGCTCGAAGCGCTTGGTCGCATTGGCGTTGAGCAGCCAGGTCGGCGTTTCGCTCGTCAGGTGCTGTTCGTCCAGGACCAGTTCGTTGCCCGACGTGTCCCGAAGCAGGCTGCGCGAACCCGCCTCCGTCATGCTGTACTGGCCGCCGCCGGACAGGCCCACATCGAAGGTTTCGTCGACGGCGTAGCTAAATCCCGCCAGCAGATTGGCGTAGTCGATCCGGGTTTCTTCCGAGACGTTTTCCAGGGTCAGGAACGGTCCGAACGGAGTGGAAGTGGCGCTCCCCGGCAGGGTGTAACGGGTAAAGGAAAACGTGCCGTTCAGTTGCAGCCGGTCGTCGTATCGGTGCTGCAAGCCGGCGGTGCCGGTGTGGACCTGGGAGTCCGGAAAGGAGCTGTTCTCCGTCTTGTCGTATTCCGTCGTTTGAAACTGGTAATCCAGGTTCAGGCTGGTTTTTTCGTCGAGCGCGTAGGTCCACGACGGGTTGAGCGACTTGCCGTCGCGCCCCACCTGCTGGAAGACCAGGTCGTTGACCTCGGTGAAGGACGTCCGGGTGGAGTCGCGAGTGTAATTGCCGCGCAAG
Source organism: Methylococcaceae bacterium (assembly GCA_035293245.1). Classification (GTDB taxonomy): domain Bacteria; phylum Pseudomonadota; class Gammaproteobacteria; order Methylococcales; family Methylococcaceae; genus DATDOO01. Next base: position 9,291 of record DATDOO010000223.1, on the reverse strand, counting down.
CCCCAGCGGGTGCGTTCGTTCTGCGAATAATTGCCGATCAAGGTGAGAAAAATGTTTTCGGTATCCAGGTTGGAATCGCTGTAGTAGTAATTCTGGAAACGGGTGTTGCCGGTCACGTTCCAGATTTCCTCCGCCGCGGAAAAATTGGCGTTCAGGCCGATGTTGCTGCCCCAAATCTCTTCGTGAGGCTGCGGCGTCAGGAAAAGATTGCTGTTGTAATCCTGGCCTGCGCCGGCATCCGCCTGGAAGGTGTATTCCCTGCCTTGCGCGAATCCGCCGCAAAGCAAAAAGGCCATGCCCAGCGCTCCAGCACGCCGTCGTGCAAAACGTCCGATACGCAAGCGTAGAAACTCAAGGCACCACAATCACGTCGCCGCGCTGCAGCAGAATGTTCTGCTCCAGCGAGTCTCCCGAAGCAACCTCGTCGTAATCGAAAGGAAAGGAAACCTCGTCCCCCTCGCCGCGGCGAATGATCTTGATGTTGTCATCGTCGGCAAACGGCGTAAGGCCGCCCGCCATGGCCAGCGCCTGCATGACGTCGACGCGGTTGGGCGTCACGAATTCCCCCGGCTTGTTGACCCGGCCCAGCACATAGATTTTGTGGTTGACGTTGATGACCGCGACGTTGACCTCGGGATCGGAAATGAACTCGGCCAGTCGCGTGGCGACATCGGCCTTGACCTCCGCCACGGTACGCCCCCCCGCCGTCAGGTCGCCGATCAGGGGAAACGTGATTCCACCGTCGGGCCTCACCAATACTTGCTTGTTCAAGGATTCCTCCCGCCAGACGGAAACCTCCAGCAAGTCGCCGGCGCCCACCCGGTAATCGGCAGGTACGCTCACAGCTTCGGCCTCGGCCGGCGGTTCCGCGAAGGCCGGTGCGGTCGAAACGATCGATAAAACAATTCCCAAAGTCAGGGATGAAAACTTCATACGTGTTGTAACCCGATGAATGAAAAGGCTAGGAATGGTTCAAACCAAGCGACGCGATGCGCCGACGCCCGCAGGGTTGATTCACGGCGAATCGGAGCGTGTCCAACGTTTCGCCCTTCCCTCCGTACCAGCGTCCCGAAAGAAAAGCCTTTGCAAATACCCAGCCAGGGAATCCGGGCCGCCGCGAAAGCGGAAATGGGCCCGAACCCGAAACGGCTCCCCAGAAATTCCCGGCGGGATTTTGTCGCTCCGCCAGCAGCGATTCCGCAGTCGCTGACCGCCCGGCAACACCCGGCCCGAGGTTGTGTCGTTCACGCGCCCCCATCGGCGGATCAAGCGCCAAGCTTTTCATGGACCTTCCTGGCCTCGTCCAGGCCGATGAAATCCTTCCCGGAATCGATCGCTTTCCGCAGGTGTTCCCGGGCCAAGGCGCCATCGCCCCGCCGGAACCGAATCATGCCCAGGTGATACTGGAAAATCGGGGTTTCCGGCGATTTCTCCACGGCTTTCGTTTGCAAGGGGAGCGCCTTTTCGAAGTCGCCCAACTGGTAATGAATCCAGGCCAGAGTGTCGAGAAAAGCAGGTTCCTCGGAATCTTCCAGGCGCTTGGCCAATACCAGCGCGCGGGTCAGGTCGGCCTTGTTGGCAGCGTCCAGGCTGAGCAGGCTGGCGATGTTGTTGACGGCCAGCAGGTTGTCGGGATGATCCTTCAGGATCGCCTCGTATTGCTTGAGGGAGTTGCTGTAGTCCTTGGCGGCTTCATAAACACGCGCCAGATTCATCAGCAGGTTGACCTCGCCGGGCAGGGTGTTCAATCCCCTGCGATAGGTTTCCACGGCGAGTTCGCGCTGGCCTTTCTGCTCGTAGTAGGTGCCGAGATTGGCGTAGGGCAACAGCCAGCGGGGGTTGTTGTCGATCGCCTTGTTCAACGCCTTGACCGCTTCGTTTTCCTGCTTCTGCGTGAGGTGGTATATCGCCAGCAATTGGTAAGCGGTGGGATGCTTGGGATTCTCGCTCAGGGCTTTCTGGATGCGGGCCAGGGCCTTGCCGGGTTGCTGCGCTTCGAGATAAGCCGTCGTGATCGCCTTCAGCGGCTCGTAATCGTTTGGCGATTTCCGCACCGCCTCTTCGTATTCCGCCAGGGCCGCATCGTAGTTTTTCCGGCCCAGGTACACGCTCCCCAGGCGGAACGGCGCCAGGCCGTTATCGGGAAAATCCGCCTTGATTTGCCGCAGCAGGGCTTCCAGCTCGTCGTGCCTGTCGCTCAAGGCCAGAACGTCGGCCTTGAGATTCAGGCCTTCCAGGCTTTTCGGATTGAGCTTCAGATAGTCGTCGGTCTTGTCCAGCGCCGCCTGATGGTTTTTCTGCCGGACGAGAAACTCCACCAGGTTCTTGCGCAAGGCGAAATCGGCCGGATTCACCGCGACGGCCTTTTCCAGGCTTTCCTGCGCCAAAGCCGGCTTGCCGTCCAGCAGATGCGCGGCGGCGAGAAGGTTGAATACTTCGGCGGATTCCGGCTGGTCCTTCAGTACGGAACGGAAAGAGGCGATGGCCTGCTGCGCGTCCTTGCGGGCCAGGGCGATGCGCCCCCGCAACATGAGCGCCAGGTTGTCCTGGGGATTCTCGACCAGAATTTCGTCGACCCGCTTGATCGCCTCGCCCTCGTGTCCTTGGGACAAGGCCAGCAGCGCCAGGCGGTTTTTCGCCTTGAGTGCATCCGGTGCGCGCTCGTCCAGTTCGATGATGTCCTTAAAAATCCTTTGGGCCTTTTCAGTGTCCTTGAGCTGTTCATAGAGATTTGCCAGACCAAAACGCGGCGCGGCATCCTTGGGGTTGTCGGCGACGGCCTTGTTCAATTCGGCGATGGCGCCGTCGGCGTTTCCCCGCCGGGCCAGAAACTCGGCAAGCAGCAGAGAACGCTTGCCGTCTTTCGGGTCGGCCTGAACCGCCTCGTGGTAGACCTTTTCCGCGTCGTCCAGCCTTTTTTGCTGGATATAGAAACCGGCCAGGGCATTACGATGCTCCAGTTGCTCCGGCTGGGCGGCGATCAGTTGCTTGAGCAACTCCTCGGCTTTGTCCGCCTTGTTCAGTTGCAGGCTGAGCTTGGCCAGGCTGACTTGCAAAACCGCATTGCCGGGATTTTCCGCAAGTCCGCGCTGCAAGATCTTTTCCGCCTCGTCCGGATTTTTCTGCTGCTCGTAAAGCATCGCCAGGACCAGGAACGCATCGGTCCTGGCTGGATGTTGATCGGTGATGCGGGTCATCTCGCCGATGGCTGCAGCGGCGTCGCCCTTGAGATTGGCCAGGGCTGCCCTCATCATCCGCCCTTCGAGATGGTCGGGTGCGGCCTTCAGCACGGCATCCAGCAATTCGGCGACCTTTTGGGTTTCCTTGCCCAGCAGATAAAACTTGGCCAGCTTGACCTTCGCTTCGATGTCTCCGCCATTGAGTTCCACGGCCTTCAGGTACAGACCGAACGCTTCCTGCCATTTCTGTTTCGATTCCTCGATCTGCCCCAGGTAGAAATACGGCTTGGCGGTTTTCGGGTCGATCTGCAGGACGTTCTTGAACTCCACCTTGGCCTTGTCGTAATTCTTTTCCTCGAAATACTTCCGGCCGCGCTCCAGGTACTCGGCCTTGCGTTCCTCGCTCCCGCCGCACCCGGACAGCAGGCCGACGAAAAACAGCGCAAGGCTCATCCAGGCGAGCGATTTGAACGACATGCAAGATCTCCGCGAAAAATCAGTGAACCGCTGGGATGCGGGTGGCAATGCAAGAGCCGCGCCCGGCGAATGCTTCGGGATTCGTAAGATAACCATGCGTTTGTTGCAGCATGATGAACCTGTCCAAATCTCCACGGGTCTGGCCGGCGATGGGAGCGCAGCAAAATCCGTACAACCGTCTGGAATGCTCTCGGCGTCCCGGTGTCGAGGCGGGTGCACTCATCGCAACAGGAGATCGAATGCCAGACGTTCCATGAAAAGATTCCGGTAGGCTTCGGCTTTCCGCACCTGCATGCTCTCCAGGGGGTTGTAGTCGTCGGTGACGATGAGGCGTCCAGCCGCGGGCAGCGCCGTGCTTTCCCGCTCCAGCATCCATTGCAACCGCCGATCCCGGGTCTCCGCGTCCACTTCGAGCGGCTGAGGGGCGGCGAGGAAAATGAAGTCGGTGAAGTCGCCTTTTTCGGTCACGAAGACGCGAACATACGGAAACAAATTCTTGAGGGTCTTGTGCACCGAAGCCACGGCCTCGGACCCTTCGCCCTGGGTGAAACCCACGTAATTGAGCGCCAGGATGCCTTGCTCCTTCAGCATGGCGCGAAGCTGGCCGAGCATCTCCATGCTCAGCAAATGAGTCGGCTCGGAGCCGCCGGTGAAGCAGTCGTGGATGATCAGGTCGTATGGCTTGCCGAGGCGCTTCACTTCATAACGGGCGTCTCCCACCACGAATTCGCCGGTGGGCCGGAAATTGAAATAGTTCCTGGCGGCATCGGCCACGGCGGGGTCGATCTCGATGGTGTCCGTCGTAATTCCCTGGCTTTTCAACTCGCGCGCGACATGGCCCCCGCCCAAACCGATCAGCAAGGCGTCCGTCATGTGGGGACGGAAGCGGGGCAACACGCCCATGGCGACCTGATAGCTGAGCAGGGTATGGCCGCGGGCGATATCCATGGCGCTCAGCACCGACGCATCGGACAGCAGCAAGCGGTATCCGTGCCGCTCGTCGTCCACCACCCGCACCCAGCCGTAAATGCTCTCTTCTTCGTGAAGGACCTTGAATGGCCCGGAGTGGGTCGCGGAATGGGCAAAGCCGTTGAACAGCAGCAAGCCCACCAAGGCGGTGGCGCCGAAAATGGAGGGGGGCAGGAAGCGGCTGGTTACCTGCCGGTCGGCGAGCGTTAGAAAGGTCGACAGGAGCAGCAGCGCCAAAGTCAGGGAAAAAAGAATGGTGCGAGTGCCGAAATGGGGGAGCAGGTAAAACCCCAACAGCAGGGTGCCCGCCACGCTGCCCAGGGTGCTGATTGCATACACCGAACCGACCGCCGTCCCGACGCGCTCCAGATGCCGGGCGAAGGACTTGATGACGAAAGGTCCAACCATGGCCATGCACGTCAAGGGCAAGGTAAACAGCAACAGGGCGGACGCGAAGCTCCCGGCCCGCATCCCCAGGCCGTTGGTGGCCGCAAGCACCGGCCCGCTGAGAAAAGGAATCGCCAGGGTGCTCAAGGCCGCCGTCAACATGACGTGGGCCAGGCGCACCGCCGGAACCCGGTCGGCAAGATAGCCGCCGACGTAATAGCCGAGCGCAAGGGCGATGAGGGTCACGGCGATCAGCGACGACCACACGTAAAGGCTGACGCCGTAAAACGGCCCGACAATCCGGGTACCGAGCAGTTCGAGAATCATCACCGCCGCCCCGCCGACGACAACCGTGAGATGAAGCAGCCAGGACCCTGAAACGGAGAGGCTGCCTGGATCGGTCGAATGCTCAGCGGACGACGCCGAAGCGGTGGTTTTTTTCAATCGGACTACCTTATCGATTTCGGTCGCGAATCCGGCAGCGGGAAACTGCTGAAGAAAAACCCGCCCCGGTTTCTCGGGGCGGGCTTGGCGCCGGCCGGAACGATCCCTGGTTCCTTGGCCGGAGCGGGCGCCTGGAGGCTACGGCCTCAAGCGGCGACGGTTTCCCTTCGCCGACCGATGATGCCCATGCCGGCCAACGCGGAACCGAACAGCCACACGGCGGCGGGCACCGGCACGGCCTGTACGTTGAAGTCGATGTGCGCGGTGCGGGCCAGACGGAGCTGGCCGTAGGCGGCGCTATGAGTTGTGCCGTTGCAGGTCGACGGGTCGCCGGCATCGAGACAGTTGGGTACGCCATTCTGGACTTCGCCGAACAGGGAAATCAGGTCCTGCAAACTGCTGCCGCCGATGACCAGCGAATAGACGCCCGGCCCCAGGAGTCCCGACCAGGATATCTGGTTGTCGAGGCCGTCGTCGCTGTCCTGCCCGGAAATACCGAGATAGCTCATGGTGCTGACCAGGCCGCTGTTGTTGCCCATGGTGACGTTGCCGTCGGCGCGGTACACGCCCCAGTTGGGACCGCCCGCGTCGACGGCGCCGCCGCCGTTGGCGGTGATTTCGTCCATGGCGTCGTAAAACGGCGACCAGGTGGCGAAGGCCGGCTGGGCGCCCAGGTAGGCCAGATGGGCCGCGGTCTGCATCGCAGTGATTTGATCGCCGGTCAAGCCATTGGTATCGCCCGCCCCGTCATGCGAGGAAGCCGGAACCGCGCCGCTGAACAGCGAGAAGCCCGGATTCAGAAAACCGTTGCCATTGGTATTGGTACCGCTGATGGTGAAGCTGACCTGGGATGCCTGGGTCAGGGTGAAGAAGCGGAAGCGGTTGTTGTGGGTGTCCGCCAACGTGTCGACGGTCGCCGTTCGGTTGACGCCGTTGTTGCTCATGCCGGAAATCCAGCCAGCGTTGCTGGATACGGTGGGGTCCATGCCGCCGGTGCCGGCACCGGCGTAAGTATTGGTAGCCTGATCGTACAAGGAAGTGCCGTAACCGACGTGCGCCGAGGCCGAACCTGCCGCGAGGGCGAGGGCGAGGGCGGAAATGGATTGCCGTGCAAATACCTTTTTATTCATTAAAATCACCTGGTCACTGTTTCGTGGTTGAATCGAGAGTCACTAACAGTGATGTCCGCGACGCTTGCCGACTTTGGCGGGCGTCGCGGTCCTCCCCATCACATTAGGAGGCGGCCCGGCCTTCTTGATCGGGCATCAAGAACCGTGGCTTTCCGGCCCCGCCTCGCGGCGGGTGTGGCAGTCAAACCGTTCGGCGTCCCGCGGTTTTCCGGCTGATGGAAGCAGCACTTGTCGCCACGCAACAAGCGGCCGCTTCACGCTCCGGCTCACCAATGCAGGTGGCGTGCCACATTTATCATTTGTTAAATCAGTTAGATACACAGAGCACGCTTGAAGACCCTGCGTTATCTCGCCCAGTGGTGCGTGAAATGCCGTAGCAAGGCGCCGTGGCGCACGGGGAGAACGGGGAGAATGGCGACGAGGTTGCTCGGAAGAATGGGATTACGCGGCACGCTTTCGTCCCGGCCGTCTTCCCGACGGAGAGAGGAAGCGAGGCATTCGCTACGCGACCTTATATCGGTCGGCTAAAGCCGCATGCGACACCTGCCGCTGGCCTGCGGAGAAAGGCCCGAACTGGCGGCGGAGACGCTACGGAAGACGTCCCTGGTGCGATGGATGGGACTGGACTGGAGTTGGGGGGCAACCTGGGGGCGGCTCGCGCCGCCCCACGGGCGTCAGGATCGGGACATTCCGGGAAGACGCCGGCCGAAAGCCAAGAGACCCACGAGCCCCGAACCCAGGAGCCACAGGGCAGCGGGAGACGGAACCGCCTGGATTTCCGCGGGATAACCCGCGCCGCCCGGCTCGCCGTCGGCCCCGGCGAACCAGGTTCCGGGGACGCCGCCTTTGGGGTTTCTATCGAATCCGGCCAACCGGGCGACGAAGAAGTAGTTGCCATGGCCGGCGTTACCGTCCGACGGCGCGAAATAATCGGTGGCGTCATCGCCGTCGATATTGCGGATGGCGAAACTGAACGGATCGCTGCGGCTGGAGCCGGTGCCCATAAGGTTCAAGTCGAACTTGCCGAAGCCGCCGGAACCAGCCTGATTGCCGAAGCTCCAGCCGTCCGGGAGGACGAAATTTGCGCCGTCGGCGGTGAAATCGGTCAACGAACGAACCGTATTGAAGGCGAAATTCTGAATGCCGTAATGGCTTCCGGCGCTGCCGTCCAGCGCGGCCAGGGGATTCACCGTAAACACCACGTCATCGGAAGTAGCGACGTAGCCGTTCGTAAGGACACCTTGCGCATCGGAGCCATCCCGGATGAGCACGCTCAAATAGGGCGTAGCGTCGGAGAAAAACTGGTCCCCATTGGACCGATTCAGCGTCGCCTGCCAGATCGAAGCTTGCACTGCCGGAGATAAAGCCAAGGCAGCCAATGCCGCCAGAATTTTGCAATGTTTGAACATGTCCCGCTCCTGGACCAGGGGTCTATCGTTGTCGAACGCACGGAAGGAATGCCACTACCTTGGTTGCGTTCCTTCCCGGAAAGAACGCGGCATTGCTTCGTTGTGCCCCGCAACCCACTCCGACATCGTCGGACAAGGTTTCTTGCGGTGTAATGTAGTTGGGGTAAGGGTGCTTTCCTACTGTACGAAGGTACTAAATTTTGGGCTCGGTTCGCGTCGTGCCGGTAAGAAAGTCTCTTGTTGAGGCAATGCAACTATCGGACCGAGTGAACCCAAATCCCTAAAGACAACGATTGCCCAGACACTGCTGAAGCGTGAGGCAACGGGCATCGACCGGCGCAGCGCAAACCCGCAATAACGAACCCGCTTACGCTGTGATTGTCGTATCACCCGTTGCAAACGGCCACGCTGGCCGCAATTTTACAGAGAAATGTCAGCTTAATGAACGTTTGGCGACGTAAATGCCCGTTCGCGCTCCGCCAAGCGACGGAGCACGAACGGGCAGTGCTGGAGTTTTTTCGCGAAGGTCCTATTCAATGCCGCTCACGCAAGACATCCAGTTACCGGGACGGAGGCATCGAAAAGCGGTCACACCTCCTGCCGCCGCCTGAAAGAAAGCAATCCCATCAGGGAGGTCCCCAGCAGCCACACGCCGGCCGGCAGCGGCACGGCAGCCACCGCGCTGTCGCCGTCGCGCACCGCCCATGCCCGGAAGTAGAAGAAAGGTTTCTCGCCGCCGCCCTGGAAGCCGATGTTGCCGAAGAAAAACATGGCCTGATCCTCGGCGTAACCATCGAGCCCATCAGGGAGCTTGGTACCCGTCCAGAAGTTGGTCAGGCCAAAATTGGTGAACGGCCCGGCATTGGGCCAACTGGGGATGGTGTCGTGGCCCAGAACATCTTTGGATCCGGTAATACCGAGGTCGCCGAACAGCAGGTGCCCCAATTCCGTTTGGGCATGCCCGTTATTCCAACCCACGTCCGCGTTGCCGTTGTAAAGGGTCAGCACGTCGTCGCTGGAATTACCGACCACGAAATTCGTTCCGTTGAGCGGCTTCACCACAGGCAGCCGCCAATCGTTGTATCCGGCGTAATTCTGCGCATTCAAATAGTTCACCCAGGCCTGTGCCCCATACCAGGTCATGGTGCCGTCGCTCGTTCTGAAATGGGAGCCCGACTCGTCGAAAAGATTGGAACTCAGGTCGGCATCCCCCCAATAGCTGTCCGCAATACTCGGCGTGTGGCTGATAATCTGGTCGACGATGTTGGCGTCGGCCGTCACTTGCGTCCGGAACAA